>NZ_JBHXSA010000027.1:0-101069 GCF_042716475.1 Streptomyces sp. NPDC058671
ACGGTCATGGACGAGCTGAGGGTGCCCCGCACCGGCGCCGGACGTCCCCGCCGCAGGCCCGACGCGGTCATCGCGGACAAGGCGTACTCGTCCCGGGCGATCCGCCAGGTCCTGCGCGGGCGAGGCATCCGGGCGGTGATCCCGGAGCGGGCGGACCAGAAGGCCAACCGCCTGCGGCGAGGGAAGGCCGGCGGCAGACCGCCGGCCTTCGACCGCGAGCTCTACAAGGCCCGCAACGTGGTCGAACGCTGCTTCAACCGACTCAAGCAGTTCCGCGCGATCGCCAGCCGCTTCGACAAACTCGCCGCCCGTTACAAGGCCGGAGTCCACCTCGCCTCACTCATCCTCTGGCTCCGCGAACCCATCCAAGATCCTTTGTCAGACAGGACCTAGGCGGCCGCACAGGACCGGCGTTGACCGAGTTCCTGCTACTACGGCGCTTGCGCCCGCGACAGCCTCCTGCGGCCGCGCTGGTCAGACTCCGGCCAGGGCCGCCTTGGCGGGCTCCTCGTTCCTCGCCTGCTCTGCGACCGCGGCAGAGGCAGTGGTTTCGGCCGCGGGCCAGGTGTAGAGGACGAGGCCCTGGCGCGTGTCTTTCTCCAGGCCGTCCTTCACCAGCCTTTCCAGCGTATTACGGACGGTCTGCTCCGATGTGGCGCGTTCGGGGTGAGCTGTCTTCAGCTCGGCGCTGATCTCGCTGACCTTCTTCGGCTCACCAGGCTGCAGGGCAAGGAGCCCCTTGAGGAGTTCACCGAGCGTGGGGCCTGTCGGCTTCACGGCCTTCTTCGCCGCCGGCGTGGTCTGCCTGACGACCGGCTTCTGTGCAGCAGACTTTGCTGCCGCAGCCTTCTTGGCCGGACGCTTGGCTGCGGTGGTCTTCCTCGGCGGCGCCTTCTTCAACACATCGGCGACCGTAGTCTCCCTGACTCTCGGCTGCGGCACGGCGACATCTCCCGTCCCGGCGTCAGCCGCAACGCCTTCACCCGTCGGCTCGCCGGAGGATGAGGGCAGGGACTCCAACGTCGTGGCGAGCCACTTCTCCTCCTCCTTCAGCCGGTTCAGCCGAACGATCAGAGTGGCCTGCTCCGACTGGTTGGTGGCAAGATCAGCGGCGAGCTGCTCCGCGTACTTGGTCTGAATCGAGGTGCTGACCGGCTCGTCGGGCATGCAATCGACTCCTCATAAGGGGATAGGTGTTGCTGCCGGATGCTACTTGGCGCAGGCCCCCATCCGGGCGGAACAGCCCACAACGCCCCCACGCATGTCCCTGTTCCCGCCGGTGCCCAGGCCGTCCATTCGCCTCGGTGAGCCTCGGAGCCAAGCGGTGCGACGCCCTCACCCGGGGCGGACCTCCGACCGGGAAGCACCGGCCTCCGTCCCGGAACGGCACAAGGCGCTCCACTACGGGCAATCGCAACGCCGACATGACGAAGAATCCGCCGCCACCCACAACCAATTGCTCACCCGGGATTGGAACGTCACCTGCCGCTGCCCCCGCCCCGCCCTGCACCGGTACGGAACCGGGAACGGCTGCAGGGACACCAGAGTGGACGACCGGCCCAGCATGCAGCGGCTATCTACGCATCAACCGGGGTTCGGGGGAGAACAGAGGTTTGTCCGGGGGAGCAGGCTGCGAGGCGGAGGGCAGGGCAGAGGTGCCGAGCGGGGAAGAACACTGGGTTGAGCACGCTGCCTGCCGGGCGGAAGATCCGGAGGCACTGTTCGTCCAGGGCAACCCACAACAGAGCCGTGCGAAAGCGGTGTGTACCGGCTGCCCTGTGCGCACCGAGTGCCTGGCAGAGGCCCTGGACAACCGGATCGAGTTCGGTGTGTGGGGCGGCATGACCGAGCGCGAGCGCCGTGCGCTGCTCCGCCGCAGGCCTGATGTCGTCTCCTGGCGGCAGGTCTTCGATGACGCCCGCTGCACACAAAACCAGTCGCGCGCGAGCTGAGCACCCGCCATCACCCGCCCGAGGCTTTCGATACCCGACGGCGCCGTGGTCGTGGACTCTGCCGAACTCAGAGAGACCGCGGGTACCGCGCGTTCCGGGGAGCCGGGTGTGACCGCACGGCTCTACGCCGACCTGCGTCGCGGACCCCCAAGCCGCCTCTGCGGTCGGCGGCCCCGGCCCCGGACAGCCCGGCCGGGCTGCTTGGTCGGTCACTGGGTGTGGATGAGGGCCCCGTGAACTGAGTGGGAGAACCCGGCCGGGCTGGCAGCCCACGACGGCCCGGCATGACTTGATGCAGAGAAGTCAGGCCCCCTCCCACCGTTACGGGTGGGGCGGAAACTCCCCTGCCCCGACGCATCAAGCCGAATCCGCCACCGTTCCGTGGTCATCTGGGTGGCTGCGGGAGGGGGCGATGGAAGTCGGCGTCGGCAAGGGGACGCTGTCCAGATAAGGGACAGCCCTTTCGCCGGCGGGTTCTTCCGGTGAGCAGCCCCCCTTGGTCGCTCGTCCGGATGTGACACTGCGGGGCCCGGACCCGCTCGGATGCGGATCGGGCCCCGTGGTGTGTGGTGATGTCAGGTGTGCCGGGCAGCTGTCTCGTGCCCCGCGCGTGGGTCAGCCGTTGGCCGCTACGGACTGGATCCAGTTGACGTACGGGGCGGTGGCGGTGTACCGGGTGAAGGTCTGCCGGTCGCTGGTGGAGGCCACCCCGACCACGGTGCCGCCGGTCGTGGCGGGACCGCCGGAGTCGCCGCCGGCTCCGACGCCGTTGACCGCTTCGAGGTGGAGTGCGGTGCCACCGTGGAGGTCTGTGGCCAGGCCGGCCATGCGCATGGTGGCGGTCTTCAGGACGGGCGACTGGCAGTATGCCTCGTTCTGTATGGGGCCGCACGTGGCGCCCCATCCGTAGATGGACACGTAGGAGCCGGTCTGCGGGTACCCGGTGGCGATGCGTGCGGGCGTGTTGCTGACGGTCCGGTCGAGCCGGACCATCGCGAGGTCCGCCGACGGGTGCAGCGTGATCTGGGAGGCGGCGGCGGTGGTCCCACCGCTCTGTGCGTAGGTGCTGCCGATACGGAACGCGTACTGACCGGGCTGATCGACACAGTGCCTGGCGGTGAGGATGTAGCGGGAGGTGACGAGGGTGGAGGTGCACATTCCTCGACCGTTCTGGAATACGCGGGCGTGGTACGTCTGCGCCTGGATCTCGCCGCCGCCGATGATGGGCTGGGCCTTGCTCGTCTTCGGGGAGAAGGCCGTCGTTCCGGTGACTGCGGCGTAGCCGCCGTTCGTCGGGGGTGCAGTGGTGATGCGTGTGGGGGCGCCGGCCGGTGCCGTGGCCGCGTTGGTCTCGCCCACAGCTCCGAGGGCGGCGGCAGCGGCAAGGCCGAGGGCGCATGCGGTCGTGCGCAGGGACAGGATGGGAGCCTTCATGTGGGGGGTCTCCTTGCTGTTCGGTCGCAGGAAGCGACGCGGAGGAGATGAGTGTGAGCTGACCGGGGCGTCGATGTGGAGGCTGCTATCCCCTGATAGCCCGGTGCTATAGGGCGGACTTCGGTGCCGACCGCCGGGCCTGGGCCGAGGTTTCTTCCTGCGTAGTCTTGGCCTATACGCGTCGTGGCCCTACGCTCCCGCCATGGAGCTGGAGGTGCGGCATCTGCGGGTGGTGTGCGCCATCGCCGATGCCGGCAGCCTGCACAAGGCGGCACGCGTGCTCGGGATGGCCCAGCCGTCCTTGACCGCGCAGTTGCGCAGGATCGAGGGGGCGCTCGGCGGGCAGTTGTTCATCCGGCAGCCGGACGGCTGCCGCCCTACCGGGTTCGGGCATCAGCTTCTCACCCGGGCCCGCCCCCTGCTGGCGGAGATGACGGGCCTGACCGCCGAGATGCGGGCCGCTGCGGCCCGCGCCGTTCAGGCGCCACACCTGCGCATCGGTGCCACCCCCAGCCGCATCCTGCCCGGCTGGGTGCGTCGACTGCGCGGCCGTCGTCCCGAAGCCGTACCGGCCCTCCAGACCGACGTGTCCTCCAACGCGCTGCTGCGGATGGTGGCCGCGGGCCAGCTTGATGTCGCATTCGTACACGAGATGGAAGGCACCCATCTGCGCTTCCCGCCCGGACTGCGACACCGCGTCGTGCTGGAACGCGAGCCAGGGTTCCTGGCCGTCGCCGAACACCACCCGGCCGCCGGTCGCGAGGTCATACGGCTGGAGGACCTGGCGGACGAGCGGTGGATGATGGACCGGACCGCCGACGGTGAGTGGGAGAGCCTGTACCGCGCGTTCCTCGCGGCCGGGCTGACACCGCGGCTGCTGCACGGTGACTACACCACGACCGCCCTGCTGGTCGCCACCGGTGAGGCCGTCACGGTGTGCCAGGCCACCTCAACCGGTTGGGACGGGGTGGTACCGCGCCGCCTGGAGGGTGATCCGATCGGGTGGAGTTGGCTGCTGGCGGCGCGTACCGAAGCCGAGCTTGACGCCGTCCACGAAGACTTGGTCGCCGCCTACGGGGAGGCGGTCGAGCAGGTGCCGGCCTACCGCGCGATGGCTCCCCTCGCCATCGTTACCGGGCCCCCGGCTGACCCGCCGATTCCCGCCCCATCACCGCGCTGACAGCCGCCCCGGCCGACACACACCCGCCCAGCAGCGCAATCACGGCGGAGGGGCGACCTGCCGGGGTCCTAGCCGAGGCTGCCGAGGCCAGCGCCCGGTCGGTCGGCAGATCCCGCGGGCGCGGATAGCGCGCCTAGGATGTGCCACGGCTCCTGAGACCGAGCCCGGTGCCATCGCCGTGAGACTGCTCGAAAGCCGCTGGCCAGAAGCTCGGTCTGTGTCCCAGGCCGCGAGGTCCTACGTGCTCTCAGGCTGTGCAGGCCTCATCTGTGATCGCACTGCTGGCACGGCCACGGGGGCAGCCGCCGCCGGGATTCTGGACGACGAGGGTTGTGCCGGGCGCCCCTTCGGGCCGGGCCGGGGCAGCAGCCAGTGGTGAGCCGACTGGGCGTTGGAGCACTCCCTGGCCGCCGCCCCCGCACCTCGGTGCGGGGGCACAGCGCGTTTCTCAACCGTGCCCCGGCTCGTCGGGCGGGACGTGACCCTCTTCTCTCTCGACCGTGCCGCGTTCGTACAGGCCCGCTGCTTGGTGTGCTGCCGTACGGGTCCGGCCGCCGCCCTGGGCACCCCTGCGGACACCCTGTGCGACGCGGCCCGTGAGCACCTCAACCAGGCCCACCCGGGCACGCCCGACGACGCGTTCGAGGTGGAGCCCGTCCGCGCCGTCATGGGATGGGACGGCATCGAGCCTTCACACGAGTGGGACAACCGCCCGCGTCGCCGTCGGTCCGGTCGGCGGGTTTCACCGTGATCATCACGGGCAGGCTGAGGGTGTCGACGGCGATGTGTCTCTTGCCTGCGTTAATCTTCTTACCGGCGTCGAAGCCGTGGGTGGTTTTGGAGACGGTTTCAGCATTCTTGACCGACTGTGAGTCGACGGTGGACGTCACGGGCCAAGGGGGGATTGCCCCTGGCCGGTGCGGATCTGCCGACGGAGTTGGTCACCGAGGAAGGCGATGACGCCGCGACGGCCCCAGGCGGCGAAGTGGTAGGAGACGGTCTGGCACGGCGGGTAGTCAGCTGGCAGGCGCCCGCCGCTTGACGCCGTTGTCGACCAGGTGGCGGATCGCGTCGGTGCCACTTCTGCGGCTGGCCGCCGAACTTGGTCTGGCAGACCGGCAGGCGAAGCAGCGGTTCGATCAGAGCCCATTCCGCGCGGGTCTGCCGGAGCGTGTACGCCGTCACCCGCGGGGAAATCTCCCACTGTGACTCCATCTTCACCCCGCCATCTGGGGTGATGTCGTCTATGGAACCGTCACCGTCCTCAGATTTTCCTCGTTGAGGCCACGAGACTCTCCCTGCCCGGCACCGCCACAGGCGGCCGCCGCCAACGGCTCTCAGGCTCATCTCCGAGCCGAGACCGTGATGCACCTCCGCAGCCCTCCCGGCCCCCGATGACCCGATCCAGGACCACAAGGACTGCAGCGGCTGGCAGGGGAGCGAGCTGAAACACATGCGTCCCTTGAACACACCCCAAGCTGACTCCAATCACAGCCAGAAAGGAATCCATCTCATGCTCGCAGGATTCGAGGTAGCCCATGTCGACCAGGCGCCGCAGCAGCAGGTGACTGACGGCATCGCCGTCAAGATGCTGCGGGAGGGAGACGACAACAGCGCCTTGTCGGCGATGCTCATCGAGTTCGCCCCCGGCGCCGCCTTCGGCAAGGAGATCCACGAGAATCAGGAGATCCTTTTCGTGCTCGAAGGAGAGTTCCACGACGGCGAGCGCGTCCACGGCCCCGGAACACTGATCACGGCACAGGAAGGCAGCGTGCACTGGCCGCAGTCCCAGACCGGCTGCCGCCTGCTCGTCCTGTACCCCCACGGGGCGACGAAGTGATTCGCTGAAGGGGCGGTCATGACGCGGACGACGGTGGGCGGGTGCGCGAGGCACGCCCCTGTTCACATGGCGGCGGATGCCGTCCCCGGCAGGGGGGTCTTGGAGCACCCGGCCCGCTCCCGGGCCTCTTTGCACGGAGGAGGGGACGCCAAAGCGGGGGCGATCGCTCCAGCAAGTCGTAGGCGCGACAGATCATGGGGATCGCTGAGCGGCTGGTGCCGGATGCGCTGTGGGAGCTGTTCCAGCGGGTGGTGCGGGAGGCGCCCTCGCGGCCTCAGAGCGGGGGTGCCTTCCGCTCGCCTTTGTCCTCACACGCGGCCAGGCAGGCAACGCACCCGCATTCCCCCAGGTCATGTCCTGGGATGGCGCTGAGGACCTGGCCGTCCCGGTCGCGGAAGGTCGCGCCCGGACACGTGCCCGGACCCTAGGATGACAGGCTTGAATGGCGGGGCTTGCCGCCACTGTCACCGATCATCGGAACGTTGGCGGCCAACAGCTGGGCCAGCCCTTCGACATCACCTTCCCGGAAGGCGTCAAAGAACCGTTCGGCGAGCTTCTCGTGCTCCTGCCGGTCGGCCTCGAACCGGGGCCGGCCCGCCTCCATGTGACGGCGCGCCCGTACCGCGAGCTGGTGGCACGCCGCCCAAGATCGCCCCACAGCCGATGCGATCTCCGGGAAGCCGAAGGGCGAACACCTCCCGCAGCACGAAGACCGCGTGCTCGAGCGGGTGAGCCTCTCCAGCAGGAGCAGAGCCGCCATGGACAGCGAGTCCGCCAGTTCCGCCGACCGCGCTGGATCCTCGTACGGGTTCGACACCAGCGGTTCGGGGAGCCGCGGCCCGACCTACTTCTCCCGCCGGACGCGGGCCGAGCGCAGGACATCGATCGAGTTCCGGTTGACCACGGTGGACAAGAACGCCTTGGCCGACCCGGGCTGAACGGAGGTGGCCTGGTAGCGCAGGTCGGCGACGGGCAGGCCTGTTTCCGCACCTGTGAGAAGGACTCGGGCTCGTCGGCGGTCTGACCTTGAGGTATGTGAAGCGTGCCGGCCTGTCATGCATGGAGGGCTGGTGAACAGGGGTAGGGCTGCTCCCTGTGAAGCAGACATTGGGTCATCGACCATGAGGAAAGCCGCGGTACCGTTCCGGTGATCACCACGGTGTTGCCGTGGCCGCTTCCCGGTCTGATGGCTCAGGACGTTATGCCGTGGGAGCTGCGTCTGGGGGATGTGGTGCCGTTCGACGATGGGGTCGGGCGCCCGGTCCTCGACATACGGGCAGTCGGGGGAGGCCGGCGCGGCAGGTGTCTGTTTTTTTCGACCTGTCCCCGCTATTGGTCAGCTGGCGCCTCACGATCTACCGCTCCTGCGTCAGTCTGCCCACTCGGCCTGGTCTTACGAGGCGGTCTGGACGTGCTGGAGGCTGAGTTTCCCCGAAGCCGCGCCACTTGGCGGCCGTCCAGCACGAGCTGTGCCGTGAGGCCTGGGTGTGGTGGCCTGGGGAGGAGAGGTTGTTGATCACTCGTTCAGGCGATCCGGTTCTGTATACCGGCGGCCGGCCTCTCGCCACGAGGACACTGAGCGTCGTTGGCATCCCCGGAATCGGTAGGAGTGCTGGGCATGATGAACGGTGCGGTCCTTGTGGCGGTACCCGAGGGGCCGGTCCGCGTCGGCGAGCAGTTGGCCAGGATCGGTAAGGAACTGGCAGCTCAGGGCTTGGAGGTGCGGTGGGCTTCCCAGGCCGAGGACGCCCGTGCCGTCCTGCAGACGGAGGCGGGGCTCGCGGGGGCGGTAGTGGCCTGGGACCTGCCCGGTGGCGTTGGTCTGGGTAAGGAGAGCGGTGGTGCGGCGGTTCTACGGCTGATCGAGCGACGGTTCAAAGACTTGCCGGTGCTGCTGGTGATGTCACACGAGATGGATGCGGATCGGGCGTTCGAGCAGCTGCCGTTGTGGGTCTCGGAGGTGGTTTCCGGGTACCTCTGGCCGCTGGAGGACACCCCGGCTTTCGTGGCGGGGCGGGTGGCCTCCGCAGCTCGCGCCTACCACGAGGAGATGCTGCCGCCGTTCTTCAGGGCGCTCCGCCGCTTCGACCAGGCGCACGAGTACTCCTGGCACACCCCGGCACACTCCGGCGGGGTCGCGTTTCTGAAATCCCCGGTCGGCCGGCAGTTCTTCGACTACTACGGGGAGCGCCTGTTCCGCACGGACCTGTCGATCTCGGTCGGCGATCTGGGATCCCTGTTCGAGCACACCGGCCCGATCGGTGAGGCCGAAAACAACGCGGCCCGCGTCTTCGGTTCGGACCGTACCTACTTCGTGCTCCACGGCGACTCCACCGCCGACCGCATGGTGGGCCACTACAGCGTCACCCGCGACGAGATCGCCCTTGTGGACCGCAACTGCCACAAGTCCGTCCTGCACGGCCTGGTGATCTCCGGTGCCCGCCCCGTCTACCTGGTGCCCACCCGCAACGGATACGGGCTGGCCGGGCCGCTGCCGCCGGCGCACACCGAGCCGGCGGCAGTGCGCGCAAGGGTGGCGGCGAATCCGTTGACGGCCGGCGCCGTCTCTTCCGAGGCGCAGTACGCGGTGATCACCAACTCCACCTACGACGGCCTGTGCTACGACACCGTTCGCACCGCCCGTCAGTTCGCGCCCAGCACACCGCGCCTGCACTTCGACGAGGCGTGGTTCGCCTACGCGCGTTTCCATCCGCTCTATGAGGGCCGGTACGGGATGGCGGTCGGCCCGGACGCTCTCGACGACGAGGTGCGGCCCACGGTGTTCTCGACCCAGTCGACCCACAAGCTCCTCGCAGCCCTGTCCCAGACTGCGATGGTGCATGTGAAGTCCGCGCCGCGGGCACCGGTCGAGCACGACCGGTTCAACGAAGCGTTCATGATGCACGGCACCACCTCACCCTTCTACCCGGGCATCGCCTCGCTGGACGTGGCCACGGCCATGATGGACGGCGCACCGGGCCGATCACTGATCGACGAGGCCATCACCGAGGCCATCCGCTTCCGACAGGCCGTCGTGACCACCGGACGCCGGATCGCCGAGGCGGGCGACAGGCCAGGATGGTTCTTCGGCGTATGGCAGCCAGACACCATCACCGACCCCCGCACCGGCGAACGGATCGACTTCACCGACGTCCCCGCCTCCGTACTCAGCCAAGAGCCGCGCTGCTGGCATCTCGAACCCGAAGCCGACTGGCACGGCTTCACCGGACTGGACGAAGGCTACGGCCTGCTCGACCCGATCAAGGTCACCATCACCTGCCCTGGCGTCACCGCCACCGGACAGCGCTCCGAGCTGGGCATTCCCGCACGAATCCTCACCTCCTACCTCGCCACCCGCGGAATCGTGGTGGAGAAGACCGACAGCTACAGCACGCTGATCCTCTTCTCCATGGGCATCACCAAGGGCAAATGGGGCACCCTCATGGACGCCCTCATGGACTTCAAGGCCCTCCACGACAACGACGCACCGCTAGAGCGCGTACTGCCCACCCTGACCGCCGAGTACCCCGACCGCTACACCGGGCTCACCCTCAAACAGCTGTGCCGACAGATGCACGAACATCTGACCCGCGCTGAACTGATCGACGCACTCGACGCCGCGTTCCGCCACCTGCCCGAGCCCGTACTGCCACCGCAGTACTGCTATCAGCAGCTCATCCGCGGCGGCACCGAACGCGTACCGGTGGGAAAGGCCGCCGACCGCGTCGCCGCCGCCATGGTCACCGTCACCCCACCCGGCATCCCCGTCCTCATGCCCGGAGAATCCACCGGCACCAGCGACGGCCCCCTGCTGCGCTACCTCCGCGCGCTGGAAGACTTCGACCGCCGCTTCCCCGGGTTCCACAGTGAGACCCACGGCGTCACCCTTGAACCGCGCACAGGCGACTACCTGATCGAATGCCTGCGCCAGGAGCAGTGATTTCGTATCGTCAACCACACCCCCGGCGTTCTGGGCACCGTCCAGACGCTGGGGCACCGGGCCGGTCACCCGGCCGGTGACGAGATCTGTACGCCGCCACGGCTGGGCCCGGCGTAACGGCCCGCGCTGGCCGTACCCTGTCGGCGCCCGTGAAGAAAAGTGGAAGCTTCTGGAGCCGGCCGGACTCCAGCGTTCGGTTCTCGCCGCCGCGGGCCACAGCCATGAGGTGCGAGGTTGATAGGCGGGACCGCTGCCGTGGGACTCCATCGCATGCCAGCTGACGTTGTCTCGCCCTGGCCGTCGGGGGCCTGGTGCCTGACCTGGCCGGAGGCTCTGCCGCCACCTGGTGTGGACCCTGCCCGACCCGCACGCCGCCCTGTGCGAGTGGGCCCGGCGCCTGCGCCCCGGCGGCCTGCTGATCCTCATCGAGGGCCGTTGGCGTGAGGTCGGCCAGAAAGACGTGCCCTACGTCGCCGGGGCCGAGGCCTTGCCCTGGTCTGGGGGCATCACCGCCGAGAAGCTGGCCGATGCGGTACGCCCGCTCGCCAGCGACTTGCACATCGAGCACCTCAGCGCCAACGCCGCCCTGTGGGGCCAGACGGTGACCGACGAACGCTACGCCCTGATCGCGCGAACCTGACCCCTGGAGCCGACTGCCTCGACGGCTCCTCCTGGGCACCAGCGGTCCCCGGGCCTCTTCTGGCGTCGGGGACCGCCGCGCGCGGCTTTGTCACGCGTGGGCGCCTCCCCCTCGTCCTCCCCGCCTACCCGACTGCCGGGTTTCAGTGAAGTCTGTCGGGTGTCCGGAGTCACTGATGAACGAATCGGTACGCTTGCGGACCTGACAGCTGCCCCCACCCTGCGCCGTCTCCGACGGGCTGCCCAGGACGACCAACGTTGCGGCGGCCATCACATCGCAGCCACCAGAGCGGCCTGCGCGCTCCCGATTCCGCGCTCTGCGGAACGCAGCCCTGGCGGAAGCCGACGGACCCCGGCGGCCAGGGCGAGGAGACGGCGATCACGGCCATCTGCCCGTGCCCCACACCACATTGAGCGCCAGCACCCGCGCAGCCTCCCCGTCGTCGGGCAGGTTCAGGTCCTGCAGCCTGGTAGTCAGACCCAAGCCGTGAACGAGGCCGAAACAAGCGACGGCGGGGGCGAACCAGCGGCGCCCGCCCCCCACAGCAGCCCCACGACGCGGCGAAGACCAGGCTCAGCGCCACGACGACGTCCATGGGCACCGGGTTCACACGCCAGCCCGCGAGGGGGGCACTCAGGAGAGTGACGCTGTAGCCGAAGGCGAAGAGGCTGCCCAGACCACGGGCAACCCCTGCCTGAACTGACCACCCAGGCGAAAGATCCGCCCCTGCGAACGTCTCGTCTACCACAATGATCAACACCTTCGAGAAGGAGTTCATCATGGCCACACCCAGCAACGAAATCTCCCTCACGCACGCCCCTGGAGCCGCACGACTGGTCCAACGAGGAGAGGCCGCGATCGAGGCGGTCAAAGGCGCGGTCGGCGCCTAGAGGGCCCGCATCGCCGCTGAGGAAGCCAGGCCGCACCCGAACCAGGCGGTCATCCAAGAAGCGCGCGCGGCCCAGGCCGGCCCGCCCGTGAGCGCGAGGAGCTGCGCTCCAGCAACCGCGAGCAGATCGCCGCCGTCCGGCAGCACTACGCACAGCTCACCCGTGAGGTCCGGAGAGGTGCCGCGGGCTCCCGGCCGGCCGCGGGGCTTCGGCCGCGCCGATCGTGTCGTGGTGTTGTGGGCGGAGGGTGTAGTTCCCGTCGCCGTGGAAGCGGTGCCGGTGCATGGGAAAGGCGTCGATGTCGCTGTCGGTGACCTTGATACCGGTGTCGTAGGTGCGTCGTGACCACCGCTGCAAGTTGACCCGGCTGCCGCCCGACAGGGGACTCGAGGCATAGGGCCGGCGCAGGCGCGTGATTCCCCGGCGCCGGCCCCTTCGCATGCTCACGCCGTGCCGTCAGCGTGTCAGAGGGCCCGGGAGCACGTCGTCGTCGGCGTCCGTCTTCGTGTCGAAGGTGGTGATGTGCACTTCGAAGTTCAGCTGGAGGGCTCGTACAACCTTTCGCGGTGTCACGGGTCAAAACGGGTGTACGGGACGCGGGTCGGCGCTTCCGGCAGCATCAGGTCCCTCGGTATCCGGGGGGGCGAGGGGGATTTCGTGGCACGTGTGCGTACGGCAGTGGTGGCGGCGTTGGTTGCCGCACTGGCGCCGGTGACGCTCGGGGGATCGCCGGCGTTCGCCGCGCCCGCGATGCCGGCCGCCGTCACGACGGCGACGGAGGTCGGGACGGTCGTCCAGAACGGCGGTCCGCTGGCCGTTCCGGCGGGTGAGGAAGGAGCGGTGACCCTGCGGTTCACGGCCTCACTGCCGGCGGGGGTGCAGGGGCCGGTCACCGGGGTCCTCCGGCTGTTCACCAAGCTCTTCGAGATTGCGGGAAGCCCGCCGGTGAGCGAGAACGTGATCCGCTCCACCTGCGCGGTCAACGGCGTCGCGTACGGCGCGTGCCGGTGGAACATGCCCTACCTGCACGACACGCAGGACGCCGATCCCCCGTCTCTCGACCTTCCGACGGTGACCGTCGCAGGCACCCTCGCCTACACGGTCACCCTGGACGCCGACCGGACCGCGCTCGCCCTGGTCGACAAGGAAGCCCGGGTCGAGTTGAAAGACAGCACGGGCGCGGTGGTGGCTCAGGGAACGGTCGGCCTCGACTTCGTCCCCGGGACGCCTCCACCGGGGCAGCGCGGCACCGTACACGCGCGGGACGCGTACGGCGTGCTGTGGCGGTACGAGGGCACGGGCGACGTCACCAGGCCGTTCGCGCCGCGCAAGCGGGTCGGCGGTGGCTGGAACGCCTACACCGCCGTCACCCCGGTCAGGAGTGCCACGGCGGCCGGCCGGGGTGACCTCGTCGCCCGCGACAAGGCGGGTGTCCTCTGGTACTACCAGGGCACCGGCACGCCCTCCGCGCCCTTCGCCCCGCGCCAGCGGATCGGCGGCGGCTGGAACGCCTACACGGCCCTCGTCGGCGTCGGCGACGGCGGTCTGGTCGCCCGGGACAGGGACGGCGTGTTCTGGCGCTACGAGCCTGGGTACGGCGCTCCGTTCGAACCGCGGCAGCGGGTGGGCGGCGGCTGGAACACCTACAGCATTCTGACCATGTCGGGCGCCCACGACGGGGTTCTGGGCCGTGACAAGGACGGCGTGCTGTGGAAGTACGACCGCACGGGGATTATCCCCGGTCCGCCCTTCGAAGCGCGGCAGCGGGTAAGCGGCGGGTGGAACACCTACACCGCCTTCGCCGGTGCGTCCGAAATCGGACGTGACGAGTACCCCGACCTCGTCGCACGGGATGGCGCCGGCAAACTCTGGCTCTACCAGGGCATGCGCAAGTCCCTGCCCCCCTGGGAGTACAGTCTCGTCCCCGGCCCCACGCGCACCCTGGTCGGCGGCGGATGGAACACCTACAACCTGATCTTCTGAGACCCCGCCCCCCGACCGTCCCGCTCTCGCCTAGAGGCGGGACGGCCTCCCTCCCGTAGACCAGCTTCGGGTTGTCCGGGCTGTCGGCCACGAGTGTGAGCCTGCCGGCGCGCTCCTCGGCGAGGGCGCGATTGCTCTGCCCGGCTCCGCCGAGGTCGCCGCCACCGGCGGCCGGGCCCCGACCCTGCCTTCGTACCCCTGGAGCCCCGGCCCGGGTGGCGGCGTCTCGGTGGAGGACCCGCCGATCCCGGGACCGCGCCCGTTCAGGACGGATAGGGTCCCCGTAGCCCGTGTCGATCTGGCGGAAGTCCTCCACTACACCGACCACGCCCAGCGCCACTCAAGCGCGCGCCTACCACCTCGTCAGCACCCACCGCGCCCACCCCTTCAACGACGTCTTCGGCTCCGTAGCCGCCCGAGCCGCCTGACAGGCAAAGACCCTGGCCCACAGGCACGCCGTAGTGCAGACAAGCGGGGCGCATCCCCGTACCCTCGGGGCCTCGGCCGGCCCGGCACCGCCTCTGCAGCGGTCCCGCCGATCCTGGTACGGCCCTTGTGCCTGTCCCGTAGGGTCCCGGTAGCCCGTGCCGATATGGCGTGCGCGGGTGAGTCGTCGACGGCGTCTGGTGCGTCGATGTCCAGAGCGGCGACAGCAACACCGTCAAGGTCGAGCCCGGAGTGCACAATGTGCGCTGCGAGCGGACCCGAGCCACGCGGCCCGGCCACAGCGAGCCGATCACGGCCCGGGTCGGCCCCGGCTCCGCCGTGGGATGACGCCCGACACCGGCTCAGGTTTCGGCGGGCAGATGGATCGGGGCGAGTTTGGCCGGGTCGACGACGATGTGGATGCCGGTGATCCGGCCTTCGGTGACGGTGAAGGCGATGAGGGAGAGAGGGGTTCCGTCGGGGCGCCAGGACATGTGGCCGGGGTTGCCGTTGACCAGCACGGGCCTTTGGCGGGCGACCTCGCCGGAGAACATGCGGGCCCCGGAGGCGACCTTGGTGGCGCCGAGGGTGACGACCACGCCGTCGGAAGTGTCGACGGTCAGCTCCACGTTCGGGTCGAGGACACGCAACAGTGCTTCGAAGTCGCCGCTGCGGGCGGCGGCACCGAACGCCCGGACGACCTCTCGGTGCTCGCGGCCGGAGCCCGTCGGCGGATCCGCGGCGTGGACCTTGCGGCGGGCGCGGCTTGCGACCATCTTGGTGGCGGCGGTGGACTTGCCCAGGATCCGGCCGATTTCGTGGAACGGGACTGCGAACATGTCGTGGAGGACGAACGCCAGGCGCTCGCTCGGGGTGAGCGAGTCGAGCACGACGAGCAGGGCGAGGCCGACCGAATCGGCCAGCGCCGCCTGCTCGTCCGGCGCGGGGCCATCATCGGGTATCACCACGAGGCTCGCGAACTCCTGCTCGTAGGCGATTTCGGGGTGGGTTCGGCGGGATCTCAGAAGGTCCAGGCTGATTCGGCCGACCACCGTGGTCAGCCAGCCCGCCAGGTTGCCGATGGTCGCCGCGTCCTGACGAACGAGGCGCATCCAGGCTTCCTGGACCACGTCCTCGGCGTCGGCGTGCGAGCCCAGCACGCGGTACGCGACGGCGCGCAGCCGATCGCGCTGGGCTTCGAACGCCTCGGTCACAAGGCCCGACGGTTGGGGGGTCACGGCTTTCGCTGCTGACGGAGCGAGACCCGGTTGCCGTCCGGGTCCACCGCCTCGACGCGGACCCCGAACGGATAGTCCACGGGTTCGGCCTCTTCGAAGACGACCCCACGCCGGCGCATGATCTCGAAGTCTTTCCGCAGGTCCTCGGATTCGAGGATCAGCGGACCGGGCGCGCCCGTGCCGCCCGGCTGTCCCGCGGCCGGCGCGTGGGACCAGAGGATGATCTGCACCGGGCTGTCGGGAACGCCGACGGTGAGGAACCGTCCGTCGGGCCCCGGGAAGTCGAGCCGCTTTTCCAGACCCAGTCCCTCGGTGTAGAACTCCAGCGCGCGGTCCTGATCCGTGACGTAGATCGTCACGTACATGATCTTGTTCAGCATCCTGCTCTCGATTCACTCGTTGATGCGACCGTTCGTGGGCGGTCGTCGCTCTCATGACGAGTGCCGACGGGCGAAGGTAACAAGACCCGTGCGCGGGGGCGGAAACGGAACACGCCTCACCGCTGAAACCTGAGAAGCATCGTGCCGGCTTCGTCTCGCTCTGCCGTCCCTGGGAGGCCACGTACCACGGGCAGAGGGCATCAGAAGTACGGACCTACAGGAATTCGCGACGTGCGAGGTCCGCTGCATAGCGAGAAGAACGAAAGAAGTTGGACGTCATGCCCCTGCTCCCCCTCTACGAGGTCGACGTCCCGATAAGGAACACCGCCGGCCTGCGTGGTGTGCACGTCTTCACCGCCACGCCGACAGCCGCGGCCCTGCCGTACGGATCGCCCACAAGGTCTACGACCGGGCCGCCGCCGCGGGGAGGCCGGGCTCGGGGTCCCCTGCAGGCGGCCGGACGGCTGGACGGCTGGACGGGGCGTGGCTACCGGCTCGGCTGGGAGCTCGGCGGGAGGGCGACGGCCGCCGGCCGCTGGAACGAGCCGTACAGCTGGGCCCGCGCCGACGACGGCGACATCGAGCAGTAGACCCGCCCCGGGACAGGCGCACATCGGCGTCCAAACCAGTTCGCCTGCCCCGGGCATCCCCATCCCGTACGAGACGAGAGGGAGATCCCCAGTGGGCCGGGGTGGAGGGTTGCCGGGCGGGGGGCAGTCCGGTGGTCGTCAGGCGGCGGCCAGGTGTGGGCGGGGTCGGAGGGCGCGGGCGAACTGGTCGGTGATGTGGGCCAGTTGCCTCTCGTCGTCGTGGTCGAGGGCCATCGCGCCGTCCGGGGCGGTCGTGATGTGCCGGTCCAGGACGAACCGGCTCTGGCAGACCCGGGCGCCGAGTGAGGTGAGGACCGGGCGCAGCGCGTAGTCGAGGGCGAGGACGTGGGCCGGGTTGCCGCGGTGGCCAGGGGAAGCACCGGATTCCGGCCAGCGCGTGATGGGGCGGCAGGTCGAGGAAGGTCTTGAGTAAGCCGGAGTATGCGGCCTTGTAGATGGGGGTGGCCACGACGAGGGCATCGGCCTCGGCAACCCGGCTCACGGCGCGGGCGAACCGTCAGAAGGCTGACCGGGACCGGGCGACGTGAATGCCGCCGGCCCCGGGCGCGACCTGCCGCTACCTGGCTGAGTGGACGGCGACCAAGCTCCGCTGAGGCCTTGCCACCGATCAGAGCGAGATCGACACCAGCCGCGGCGGAGTACCCTCGTTGACCACACCGTCGGGGTCGGACCGGGGCGGGCTGCTGCGCCAGGGCCTCGAGCGACATTGACGCTTCCTCACCTCCGGTGCTCGCAGTCGCCTTGTGGGCTCTCCAGAGCTGAACTCGACCGTTACTGCGGGCTGTCGAACATGCCGTAGGCGTCGGCGATCAGCTCGGTGGAGCGCAGCCGGGCCTGGGCGGAGTGGCCGACGCTGCCGATCATGAGTTCGTCGGCGCCGGAGTCCCGCTGGACCTGGTTCAGGTGGGCGGTGACCTGCTCGGGGGTGCCGTGCGGGATGTGGGTCAGCCAGTTGTCGACGGCCTGGCGTTCCTGGGTGTTGTAGGTGTAGGCGTCCACTTCTTCGGGGGACGGCAGCAGGTAGGACTTGCGCTGGAACATGCGGAGCATGGCGTGCGCGAGGGTGCCGGCCTGGCGGCGGGCCTCCTCCTCGTCTTCGGATGCCGCGACGGTGAAGCTGACCAGTGCGTACGGCTCGGCCAGGGCCTCGGACGGGCTGAACCGCTCGCGGTACAGGCGCAGGGCGGCGACGACGTCGTGGGGGTTGAAGTGTGCGGCGAAGGCGAACGGCAGGCCGAGCCGGGCGGCGAGTTGCGCGGAGTAGCCGGACGAGCCGAGCAGCCACACCGGCAGGCGGCCGGTGGGAAGGGTGGCACCGTTGAGCCGGTCCTGGGCGGGCCCCGGGACGGCGTATACGCGGTCGGCGTAGGGGTGCTCGTCGGGGAAGTCGTCGCCGAGGAAGTGCAGCAGCTCGGCCACTTGCTGGGGGAAGTCCTCGGCGTCGCTCGCGCCGCGGCGCAGGGCGGTGGCCGTGACCGGGTCGGTGCCCGGGGCACGGCCCAGGCCCAGGTCGATACGGCCGGGGGCGAGGGCGTTGAGCATGCCGAACTGTTCGGCGACGACCAGCGGGGGATGGTTGGGCAGCATGATCCCGCCCGCGCCGAGCCGCAGCCTGCTGGTCTCCGCGGTGAGCCGGGCCAGCAGGACGGGCGGGCTGGAGGTGGAGACGCCGGGCATGGCGTGGTGCTCGTTCATCCAGTAGCGGGTGAAGCCACGCCGGTCGGCGAGCCGGGCGAGTTCGATGCTGCCGGCCAGCGCCTGTGCGGCGGTCTGGCCGGTGCCGGTCATGGCGGAGTCCAGTACGGACAGGGCGGCAGGGGCGGAGCCGTGGCGCGTGCCGCGGATCGTGTCAAACATGGTCGTGTGGTCCTTCGGTTTCGAGGTGTGCGGCGCGCGGGGGCGCCGACCGACGGTCGTGGCAGTTCCTGTCGGCCGGCGCCTGGCTGTCAGGCGTCCGCGTGCGACGCAGGTGGTTCAGTCGCGGACGCCGAAGTCGACGCGGTCGGTGAGCCCGACGGCGGCGAAGGCGGCGACGAGCTCGTCGCGGCCCTCGGTGAAGTGGGCCCAGCTGTCGAAGTGGACCGGCACGATGCGGCGGGCGCCCAGGATGCGGGCGGCCTCGGCGGCCTGCGCGCTGTCGAGTGTGAGCAGCGCGCGGTCCAGGACGGGAGTGCGGACCGCGCCGGCGAACAGCACGGTGGTGTCCACCGGGCCGAACCGGTCGGCGATCTCACGGACCAGGGAGAGCTGGGCGTTGTCGCCGCTGACGTAGATGGTGGGCAGGCCGTCACCGCTCAGGACGAAGCCGACTACCTCGCCGACGACGGGTTCGAGGTCCGCGCGTGCCCCGGGACCGTGCAGGGCCGGGACGCCGGTGACGGTGATCGTGCCGCCCCCGGGGCGGTCGAGCTCAATGGACTCCCAGTCCTTGAGGGGGCGTGCGGTTCCGCCCAGCCTGCCCGCGCCGCTGGGCGTGGTCAGGGTCAGCGGGGCATCGGCGAGCACGGCCCGGCCCGAGGCATCGAGGTTGTCGTCGTGCTCGTCGTGCGACAACAGCACCACATCGATACGGCCCAGATCAGCCGGCGCGGCGGAGGCGGGCGCCGTCTTGGCCAGCCCCGACGGGTAGGTGCCGGGGGCGTCGAAGGTCGGGTCGGTCAGGAACCGCAGCCCGCCGTACTCGATGAGGGCGGTCGGACCGCCGAAGACACGGATGGGGACCTGCTCGCTGTACGCACCGGGTGCTGTCATCACAAAACCACCTCACGGATAGATTGTCTTTCATCCGTGACCATAGGCGCTTGTCACGGATGAAAGCAAGCTGTAGCGTGAGATGTGTGAGTGAGACTAATACCGCCAGCACCGTCGACGTAGTGGGCCCGGGGTTGCCGTCGGCACCGGGCGCTGAGCGCTACCCCGCGCTCGACCTCGCCAACAGCGCCATCGCTCTGCCGGGCGGCCAGTTCCTCGATGTATTGGGCACGCCCTCCGGCGCCAACCAGTGGCTGGTGGACCACGACCTGGCCCCTGCGGACGCGGGCCTGCAGGAGATCTGCGCGGCACGCCTGCGCTCCCTGCGCGAACAGGTACGCGCCCTGCTCTCCGCCCAGATCGGCGGGCATCCGGCTCCCGCCACCGCGCTGGCGGCCGTCAACGACGCCCTCACCCGGGTCCCCACCGCCTCCCCGCTCAGCTGGGATGCGATCCGCGGCATGCACCGCACCTCCCCGCACCCCATCGACCAGATCGTCGACCAGGCCCTCGGCATCCTCGCCGCCGACGCCGCCGACCTCCTCACAGGGCCCGACGCCGAACGGCTGACGGCCTGCCCCTCCACCCCCTGCAACCGCTACCTGCTCCGTGCCGGGCGCCGCCACTGGTGCTCGGTCCGTTGCGGCGACCGAGCCCGCGCCGCCCGCGCCTACGCCCGCCGCACCACGACGCGGTAACAACGCCACACCGCAGGCCCGGCAGGACAGCACTCGCCCCCGGCGCAGCCGGGCTGCGCAGGCCACCACCTCGTGTGAACATCGCCCCGGTGTCGCGGCGCCCGGCCGTGTTGCCGATCCGGTTCTGCCGGGACCGGGGCCGGCGCGACTACACGGGGGCCAACCGGCGATATCCGGCATCCTGGTGCCGCCAGCACGTGGCCCGGCTGGTCCGGCTCTCGCCCAGGAGATGCCGCCCGTTTCGACCGGGTCGCGTCGCCGAGCACTGGCGGGGCTGCAGCCGGACCCTTCGACCGAAGCCGTCGAGGTGGCACCACAGGTAGCGGCCGGGCCGCTCGTGGAGCATTTATGCTTCTGGCCACCGAGAACAAAGTCATGCGGCCTGCGTGAACCGTCCTGTGGGCTGATGCCCGGCAGACGCCGTGAGGGGCCCGGGAACGCATCCCGGGCCCCTCACAGTCCGTGGCGCGGCGGATCACGCGGCACGAGTACGCGAAGGCCGGCGGCTCGTGGTCTCCCGGCCCTCGCGTGTCTCAGGTGTTACTTGAGCACGCCCGCCCCTGTCGTCGTCGCCAGCGACGTCGGCAGGTTGCCCGCCGAGGTCTCCAGGCCCGTCGTGAGGGTCGGGGTCCAGTTGACCGTGGTCTTCAGGTCCTTGGACGAGGCGGCGTTGTAGGCGGCGACCAGGTCGGTCACCGTTCCGTTGACGAGGTTGCCGGAGCCCTTGACCGAGCCGGTGCCGTCACCGCTGAGGAGCTTGGCGGTTTTCGCGCCGGACGGCAGCTTCCAGTGGTTGTTCTCCGCGACGACCTGGGCCTTGGCACGGGAGTTGATGCTGTACTGCGGCGTGTACCCGTTGAGGGGCGTCACGTCGTAGTAGTTGTTGTAGATGTGGATCTGGCCGATGCGGGCCAGCGGGGCGCGCTGCATGATGCCCTTCCACACGTTGTGGTGGATGGAGACGCGCAGTTTGCCGACGCTGTCGGTGTCGCTGCTGCCGATCAGCATCGTCTTGTCGTGGTTGGTGAACTGGTTGCGCGAGACGGTCACCAGGTCGGATCCCTTCGTGATGTCGAGGGCGCCGTCGTGGATCTGGTACTCGCGGCCGAAGTATTTGGGGTTGGCGGTGTCGAAGTGCGGCGCGTCGGTGAACGTGTTGTGGTCCGCCCACACGTGGGTCGCGCCGCGCAGGGACACCGAGTCGTAGTTGGAGTTCCAGTTGCCGTCGTCGCCGTCGGTCGGGTCCCACTGCGGGAAGCAGTCCTCGGTGGCGGCGAAGGTCAGGTTGCGGACGATGACGTTGTCCACGTTCTGAATCTGGAGCATGGCCCCGGTGAGGCCGGCGTTCGTGCCAGGGACGCCCACAAGTGTCGTGTTGGCGGGCACCTTGAAGACGATGTTCTTACCCTGCTTGGCCTGGGCGGCGGCGCGTGCCGTCTCCTGGGTGCCGGAGGGCAGTTTGGAGCGGCCATAGGCGGCCGGGTCGTAGGCCTTGAGGTAGGCCGACAGTGAGTAGCCGGTACCGAGGGCGTAGTCCGCGCAGGTCAGCTTCTTGCCGCTGTCATCGGTGTTGGCGTCGATCATGCCGTTGATCTTGATGATGCGGGGCGTGGTGTCGGAGACCGGTCCCAGCGCCTTCACGAGCTGCGCACGGGTGGACACGGAGAAGGTGTGGGCGGCGTCGGCCTTCGTGCCACCGGTGGTCCCCGTACCGGAGGATGCCCAGCCGTCCTTGGGGGTGAGCGTCTGGTGGTACAGGTCGACGGTCCCGGCATTGGCGTTCATCACGACAACACCAGCGCCGACGCCTGCGGCCACGACAGCCGCGCAGATGACGGCGGCACGACGGGAACGGAGGGACCGGCGATGGGAGCGAGCAGCCACGGGGCTTCCTTACAGAGAGAAGAACGGAGTTACGCCCTGTCAGTGACCGCCGAACCGCGAATGGTTGCCGCGCCCGGAGAATCTTCCTCCGCATGTCCCGCCGCTCAATGTCGCCCGAGTTCGCCTCCACGTCGCCTTACCCGATCCGATCAGCTACGCCTCACTGCGGGAAGCGCTGGGCAACAGCGGATCCGGCAAGTCCACCCTGATCCTCGACAGCCTCGCCTCCGCTCGCGAAGCAGAACGCCGCCGACGACCCGCTGCCCGAGTACGTCACCCGCCTCACCACCGACGCCCCGCTCTCCGCGCTGCGCCGTATCGATGCCACGCCGATCGGCGCAAACTCGCGTCGCCTGCCCGGACCGTCGGGTGCGCGCCCGCCGTTCCGCGGCCGTCCGGAAGTCCTGCCTGGTCACTCGTCACGGTGGACCCGGCCGCGACGTCCCCGGACCGTATCCCCGCTGCGGCAGCGTGAACCCATGCACCCCCGCCACATCCTCCTCGCCGTTCCCGCCGCGCTTCTCACCAGCGGAGGCGTGGCTGTCCCTCACGCTCCCGCCCCTGACACTCCGCCCCGGCCCGCCGCGCTTGCGCCCGCCGGCCCGGCCGCCGCGCGCCCGGCCGTAGGGTCCGGCGGAGCCAAGCCCGCCGGCCGGACCGCACCGACGACGAAGCGGCCCGCGACCACGAAGAGCACGAAGAGGAAGACCATCAAGGCCCCCGCCAGGAGGGCCGCCAAGCCCCGCCGGAGCCCGAAGAAGACCACCCCGCGTCGGCAGCCGACGACGGGGCAGGCCCCGCAGATGCGCGAAATCTGCCGCCAAGCCCAAAGCATTCAGGCCCCTATGGGCGCACCGGAGTGGTGCAGGAGAATGTACGGCCGCTGACCCCGTGCCCTGCGGCCAGGGCACCGTCGTGACCCGTGGCCCGGGTCCGTTGCTGCGCCGTTTGCGGGGGCCGGCTGCCCGGAGAGCGGCAGTCGGGCGCCGGTACTGCGATGGCGCCTGCCGGACACATGACTACCAGGACAGGAAGGCCGCTGAGCGGATGTTCGGTCTCGGGGTGGTGCTAGGAGGCGCCCAGATGCCTCCTAGCCCGGCTCCCATGGGCGACCTTGGCGAACCGCACCAGCGCCCGCAGCCGTCCCGGCGGTATCACGTCCAGGTCCTAAGCCTGCCCCCGACAGCGCGCAGGAATTCGTAGCGTTCCAGGGCATTACCGACCCCGTCGGCGGAGATGTCGCGCGGCGAGCGGCGCAGCCGGTCCGGCTCGGACAGGCGCTTGCCCGCAGGCACGACGACCAGCTGCTGCAGACGAGCGGCCTGCCCCAGTGGTCGGGGTTGCGGCGAGGGTGGCCCACAGGCGCTTCTCGGCTCGCTCGCGGGTGCCGGAGACAAGGCGCTCCAGCACGGTCACCCCGGGCACCACCTTCTTGCCGACCAGAGGCTTGGTGGCGAGGTCGAAGAGCGGGGTCGGGCGTTCGTTGCCGATCCAGGCGCGCTGGTACATCCAACGGGGGTCAGCGCTAGGCGATGTCCTTGGCGAGGTCACGGTGGATCAGGCGCACGTCCAGGGGGTTGAGGGACAACGGAACGAAGACCGGTGCTAAAAGATTGTTGTATGTGGGTTCAACGAGTGATCGAACTGACCGGGTGGGAGCCGCTCGGAATCTCCGTCGACTGGGCGGCGATCGAGGGAGAGCTGGGGATTCCGCTGCCAGCAGACTACAAGGAGCTCTACGAGGCGTTCGGCGGCGGCGTCTTCAGTGATGCCGTCTGCTTTCTCGGGCACGACGAGGGCCGCGCGTTCGACTTCCTGTCACAGTGGCGGGTCTGGCTGTCGGTCGACCAGGACAGCGAGCTCGGGAGCGTCTCCGCCGTCGATCCCTACGCGATCTACGCGCCGGGCAGCAAGGGGCTGGTGCCCTGGGGCTCCACCGAACGGGCGGACGGGTACTTCTGGCTGATCGATGCCGAGCGGCCGGGCGATTACCCCGTCCTTGCGCGGCCCGAGGACGGCGAGTGGTGCCGGTATGACATGTCCACCTATGAGTTCCTCTACCGCGTCCTTGCCGATGCCGATTTTCAACCTTTCGGGATCGCACAGTACGACCTCGGCACGACGTTCAAGCCCGGCTCCGGTGACCCCTTCGACGGCCGGCCGCTCTGACGAGAGGCTGGCCGTCCCACGTTCGTGGACACGACAGTGCCGTCGTTTCTCATCGCGATTCGTGAGCCGGGTGATCACCACCTGCCTCCGGAACCGGTCGCCAAACGCTGTTCCCAGAGAGGTTCTGGCTCACCTTCCGTTTCCAGTTCGCCGGGTCGACCCGCGCGGCGGACCGCTTCGCCGAGCACGGGCCGCTCGGCTACCCGGCAGAGTAGAACCGCTGACGATCGTCCTCTCGCGTGGACCGTACGCCGGGTCACAGTCGCACGGAACTCGACCCGTCCAGGTGATCCGGGCAACGCCCCCCGATTCCACCACCACCGAGGGGCGCACTGGCGGGCATGGAACCGATTGACCCCATCCACGTCAGCGAGCCGGCCTGATCGTCCTGGACAGCCGCCACCGACGGAGCGACCCTCCAGGCAGCCGTCGAACAACTCGGTCGGCACTGGGCGACCTCCGGGACACCACGGGTACGGCGCGTCCCCGAGAACCCGACCGGCTCCGCAGTCCGGAAGGTGCGTCGTCAGCGGCAACGACCGCTGACGGCCCTGCGCGTGTCCGGCGGATCGGAGGCGGATGGGTCGCGGCCCGCCCCTGCCCCTCGCGCACGGCCTATGCGTGCGGGTCCGCCCAGACGTCCATCGGCACGCACCCCTGGCTGCGTCCGTCGGGCCCCATCATGCGGCCCATCCGCTTGACCCAGCGCAGGGTGACGGCCCGGTTGAGGACACGCAGGTCCGGGATGGTCGCGGCGAGGCGGGCTTCGTAGCGGGCGATGTCGTTGGTTCCGTGGGCCCACACGACGGCGAGCAGATTGGCCTCGGTGGCCGTGGAAGCGGACAGGCGGGTGTCGCGCAGGGCCGCCAGTTCCCCCGCGGCTCTGGCAAGTTGGGCAGGAGGCACACTCATCCACACGGTGAAGCTGGTGTGCCAGCCGGTGTGCGGCTGGGCGGCCTCGCAACGCAGCACCGCCTTGCCGCTGCCCAGGACTCCCGCCAGTAGGCGCCGCACCGTCGCCTCGGGCCGGCCGAGCTCGGCGGCGAGCGAGACGAGGGAGCGGCGGCCGTCGGGAGCGAGCGCGAGGATCAGACGGCGTTCCTCCGAGGTGATGGGACCGGGGTCGGGTCGAGGCCCGGCCCCGGGGCCGGGCAGGCCGCGCTGCTGGTCCCGGGAGAGCGAGTCGAACCGCCACTGGCTGGCCTCACGGTGCAGGAATTGCACGAGGTGGGTGCGAGTGCCGGTCACCCCGGGGATCTTGCCGAGGGCAAGGACGTAGTCGACCATCGTGGCCCTGTGACGGGCGGCGACGGTGAGCAGCAGGTCACTGGAGCCGGCCACCATCTCCACGCTGAGCGCCTGTGGATGCCGGGCGCACTCGGCGGCGAGGGCCTCGCGGTCCCGCGGCAGGCAGTTGACTTCGATCAGCGCCAGGGCGCCGTACGCCACCTGGGAGGCGCCCATGTAGCAGGTGACCCACGCCGTTCCCGAATCCCTGAGCCTGGCCCAGCGTCGCGAGAGGGTCGCCGCGTCCACGCCGAGAGGGCCGGCGAGCTGGGACCAGGGAGCGCGGGGAGCCACCTGGAGGGCGGTGATCAGCTCCAGGTCGAGTTCGTCCAGTGTCGAGCCGGGGGCAGTCGTGGTCGTCGCCCAGGGCGCGGTTGTTGCGCATTCCCGCATCAGGTCCACCTCCGAACACGGATTCTTGCAATTCCGGGGTGCAACCGGAAGGGGGCGGATCCTGGAGCCCACCTCACACCGCCTCCTCCCTCCCCGGAGTTTCACCATGTCCTGTCCCCGGTTCCTAAGCGGCGCCATAGCGGTCGCCGCCGTGTCGCTCCTCACCTCCGCCTGTACGACCGGATCCAACCCCTCCGTGGATGGCGGCGGCGCGGGCGGCGCCCGGGGCGGGGGGACCGTCAGGCTGGCCCTCACATCGGACGTGACGACGTTCGATCCGATCAAGCAGCGGGCGGCAAGCGATTATGTCGTGGGCCGCCTGATGTATGAGACGCTCGTCGGCCAGGACGACGACGGCACGATCGTGCCCCGGATCGCGGCGAAGTGGGATCAGTCCCCGACCGGCGTGACGTTCACCCTGAAGAAGGGTGTGACCTGCTCGGACGGCAAGCCCCTGACCGCGTCGCAGGTCGCAGCCTCCCTCACCCGGTACCGGACGTCCTCGGCGGGTGCCGCGATGACCTTCGGTCCGGGTAACACCGGCGCCGGGACCACGATCACCGGCGACGACAAGGCCGGCACGGTCAGCGTCAGACTTGCCGCTCCGTGGGGCGAGCTCCTTCCGGGCCTGGCGAACACCACCACCGGCGTCGTCTGCTCTCCGGGGCTCAGCGCCGGGGACCGGCTCGGCACAGGCGCCGTGGGGGGTGCGGGCACCGGTCCGTACGAGCTGGTGGGGTCCGAGCGCGGATCAACGTACGAGCTGAAGCTGCGCGAGGGCTTCGACGCCTGGCCGCGGTACGCGGCAATGCCCGCGGGCAGGCCGGCGGGCACCTTGAAGGTGTCGGTCGTGAAGAACGAGTCGACGCTCGCCAACCAGCTCCAGACGGGGGCCGTCGACTTCGGGGCGTTCACCGGACCGGACGCGGCCCGCTTCGGCAGGGGCGGCTTCACGATCGCGGCGGCTCCCCTCATCCGCAATTTCGTCGCCTTCAACCAGCGCGAGGGCCATCCGGGCGCCGACCCGGAGATCCGGAGGGCGGTGGCGCAGGCGATCGACGCACGCGCGTTCAACAGGGTCTTCGGCGACACGGGCCAGGTCATGACCTCGTACGTGGACGCCAGGGCACTGTGCGTCTCCACCGACGCCTCCCTCCTGACGAAGACGGACCCGGCCGCCGCGAAGAAGGTCCTCGACGGCGTGAAGATCGAGCTGGTCGGCTCCAACGCCGTCGCTCAGGGCGCGGGCAACACCTACGTCCAGGAGGCGCTGCGCGCCGCCGGTGCCGACGTGAAGCTGACGAACGCCGACAACGGCACCTGGGCCACGCGGGTCACCGGCAACCAGGGGAACTGGGACCTCACGGTGTTCCCGATGATCTACGGACAGCTGGCGCGCGGCGGCGTCCACTTCATCGGAGAAGAACCTGCCAAGGGCCGCAACTTCGGCGCCGTCGACAACAAGGCGTTCCTCGCCGGGTACGGCGCGGCGACCACCACTGTCGACCAGAACGCCAAGTGCGCCGCATGGCAGAAGGCCCAGAAGGCCCTCCTGCACGCGAACGACGTGGTGCCGCTCGCCACCGTCAATGTCCACTACGTCTTCCGCGCGGGCATCTCTGCCGCCACCCCGGCAGGCGCCTTCGACCCGGCCACGCTGCGGATCGCCGAGTGACGGCGACACCGGCGCACGCCCCCGTATCAGCGGCCAGGAAGGGCGCGGGCCCGCAGCGGTCCGCGACCCGCCGCGGCCTCGCCCTCGGCCCGTGGGGCACCTTCCTGCTGCGCAGACTGGCCGGTCTCGTCGCCGTCGCCAGCACGCTGGTCGTCGTCACGTTCCTGATCGTCCAGCTCATCCCGGGCGACCCGGCCCGCGTGCTCGCCGGCGTCGACGCCTCTCCCGAAGACATCGAACGGCTGCGCGGCCAACTAGGACTCGATCAGACCCTGTCCACCCGGTTCGCGGACTACGCGGGCGGACTCTTCCACGGCGATCTCGGCCTGTCGTTCCAGACGCGTGAACCGGTCGCCGACATCATCGCCACGCAGTTGCCCTTCACCGCCGAACTCGCGCTCCTCGCCATCGTGGTGGTGCTGCTCGTCGCCGTACCGCTGGGCCTTGCGATCGCCGTGCGCGGAAGCCGCCGTACCGACAGCGCGTTCACGTTCACCACCTCGCTGGTGGGCGCGACCCCCGAGTACGTCATCGGCACCCTGCTGGTGTTCGTCTTCGCGGTCACCCTGGGTGCCTTCCCCGCGGCGGGCGCCGAGACACTGACCTCCCTGGTCCTGCCCGTAGCGGCGATCGCCCTGCCCGGAAGCTGCATCATGGCGCGCATCGTGCGCCGCGAGGCCGCCTCCGTACTCGCCCAGGACTACATGCGCACCGCGCGCGGACACCGACTGCCGCCGCTCACGCTGTACACCCGGCATGCCCTGCCCAACCTGCTCACCGCCACCCTGACCCTGGGCGGGCTCATCCTCGTCTCCCTCCTCGGCGGCACCGTGATCGTCGAGTCGATCTTCGCCTGGCCGGGCATGGGCCAGCGCGTCGTCGAGGCGATCCTGGCCCGCGACTACCCCGTCATCCAGGGCTGCGTCCTCGTCCTCGGGCTGCTCGCCGCCCTCCTCAACCTCGTGGTCGACGTGGTGCTCGGTCTGCTCGACCCGCGCGCCTTGGCCGGAAAGGACGGTCGCTGATGCGTACGAGATCCCCGCGCCCCGCGCCCCCGCACGCGGCATCCCCACGTCCCGCATCCCCGAACTCCGCATCCTCACGGCCCACACCCCCTCGCTCTCCCCGCCGGAACCCGGCGCTGTGGGCCGGGGTGGCAGGCCTGTCCCTGATCGCCGTGCTCGCCGTGATCAGTCCCCTGGTCTGGGACGGCGACGCGAGCGCGCTGTCCGGCGCCGCCCGCGAGGGCGTCAGCGCCGAGCACTGGCTCGGCACCGACGCCCTGGGCCGAGACGTCCTCACCCGCACCCTCGTCGCCACCCGGCTCACCCTGGTGATGACCCTGGCCGCCACCGCGATCGCGGGAGCCTCCGGCATCCTGCTCGGCACGGCGGTGTGGGTGTCGGGGCCACGGCTGCGCGAGGCCGGGCTCCGCCTCATCGACGTGATGGTGTCCTACCCGGCGTTGATCCTGGCGCTCGTCGTCGCGGCCGTCCTCGGCGCGGGACCCACAGCGGCCGTCGTCTCGATCGGCCTCGGCGGCTGCCCCGCCTTCGCCCGGCTCACCGCCAACATGGCCGCCTCCGTGGCCCGGCGGGACTTCGTGTCGATGGCACGGCTGATGGGCGTACCGCCCCACCGCGTGCTGGCGCGGCACCTGTTGCCGAACATCTCGGGACCCCTGCTCGTCCTGCTGTCGGTGGCGTTCGCCCAGGTCCTGACCGCCCTGTCCGGCCTGTCGTTTCTCGGGCTCGGCGTGCAGTCACCGGAGTACGACTGGGGCGCACTGCTGAGCACGGGTCTGGAGGCGCTGTACACCAACCCTGCGGAGGCGATCGGACCCGCCGTCGCGATCACCGGCACGGGCATCCTCGCCTCCTTCGTGGGCGACGGGCTCGCGGCCGGCGCCGACCCCCGTGGCGGGCCGGTGACCAGGACGGCCACCCGGCGGCCCGCACGCCCGGAGCCGTCCCGCCGGGCACCCGACGGCGCGCTGCTCACCGTGGACGGTCTGACCATCGAACTGCCCGACGGAACGAGGCTCGTGGACGGCGTCACCTTCCACGTCATGCCCGGCGAGATCGTCGGCCTGGTCGGCGAATCCGGCTCCGGCAAGTCGCTCACCGCGATGACGGTGGCCCGCCTGCTGCCGGACGGACTCACCTCCTACGCCGCCCGCCTCACCCTGGACGACCTGGACCTGGACCCGGACACCGGGCAGGTCGACGCGGGCCGCCTGGCCACCGAGATCGGCATCGTCTACCAGGACCCGTCGGCGTCCTTCAACCCGGCCCTGCGGATCGGAGGCCAGCTCACCGAGGTACTCCGCACCCACCAGGGGGTGAGCAGGACCCGGGCGCGAGCCCGAGCGGTCGAGGCGCTGGAGAAGGTACGCATCCTGGACCCGGAGACCGTCGTACGGCAGTACCCGCACGAACTGTCCGGCGGCATGCGGCAGCGCGCGATGATCGCCTCCGCCGTCCTGCCGGAACCGAAGCTGATCGTGGCCGACGAGCCGACGACCGCCCTCGACGTGACGGTCCAGGCGGAAGTCCTGGACCTGCTGCGCGAGATCAGCCGAGGCCGGAGCACCGGCATGCTGTTCATCTCGCACGACATCGGCGTCGTGGGCACCCTCTGTCACCGGGTCGCGGTGATGTACGCCGGCCGGGTGGTGGAAGAGCTCTCTGCGCGCGACCTTCGCGCCGGGCGGGCCAGACACCCCTACACCAGGGCCCTGTTGACGGCCGCCCCGCGCCTCGCCGACCACGAGGACCACGTCCTGGACGAGGCGAGCCGCCGCAGGCCGCTCACCACCATCGCGGGACGGCCCCCTGCCCCGGCCGAACGCCCGGCAGGCTGCGCGTTCGCCGCCCGCTGCCCCCTCGTCTATCAGAGATGCACCCACGAACTCCCGGCGCCGCGCGACGGCGTGGCCTGCCATGCCGTCGCGTCCGACACGCCGGCCGCGACCGCGCGGGACAACGCGTGACCGCCGTGCCCCACGCCCCTGGAGGTGACCCCCGCATGACATACAAGCTCGTGGTCGAGGACCTGACCGTGGTCTTCGGACACGGCTCGCGTACCAGGACCGTCCTCGACCGCGTGTCGGTGGGCGTGCGGGCCGGGCAGACACTCGGCCTGGTCGGCGAGTCCGGCTCGGGGAAGTCCACTGTCGCCAAGACGATCGTCGGCATCAACCGGCCCCGCTCGGGCCGCATCACGCTCGACGGCCGGGACCTCTCGGGACTCAAGGGCCGGGACCTCACCGCCGCGCGACGCCGGATCCAGCTAGTCTCGCAGGACCCGTACGCCTCTCTCAACCCCCGCATGACCGTGGGCCGGGCGATCGCGGAGGCCGTCGACCCGGTGCGCGCCGACACGAGGAAGCACGCGGCGACCGTGACGCGCTGGCTGGAGACCGTGGCGCTGGACGCCTCCGCCGCCGACCGCTACCCGCACGAGTTCTCCGGCGGCCAGCGACAGCGCATCGCCGTCGCCCGCGCCCTCGCCGTCGAACCCGAGGTCGTCATCGCGGACGAGATCACCTCCGCGCTCGACTGCTCGGTTCAGGCCGAAGTCCTCAACCTACTGGCCGAGTTGAGGCAGACCCTCGACCTCACCATGGTGTTCATCTCGCACGACCTGGCCGTCGTCCGGCACGTCAGCGACGAGGTCGCCGTGCTGCGGCACGGCGACCTCGTCGAACACGGCCCGTGCCACGAGGTCTACCGCGCCCCGTCCCACCCGTACACCCGCCGACTGCTCGCGAGCGTGCCGAACCCTACCGACACGGAGAGTGCCGCATGACCGCAGCCCGCCTCACCCGCGACCTCACCGCCGACCTCAGGGCTGCCGAACTGGAGGATTTCTACCGCGACCTGCACCGCCACCCCGAGCTGTCCATGCGGGAACACCGCACCGCGGAGAAGCTCGCCGCACGGCTGCGCGCCGCAGGCTTCGAGACGGCCGAGGGGGTCGGAGGGACGGGGGTCGTCGGCGTCCTGCGCAACGGCGACGGCCCCACCGTCATGCTGCGTGGCGACATGGACGCCCTGCCGGTGCGGGAAGCCACCGGCCTGACGTACGCCTCCGAACACGACGGTGTCATGCACGCCTGCGGACACGATCTGCACGTCACCTGGCTCGCGGGCGCCGCCGAGACGCTCGTCGCCGGGCGCGACACCTGGTCGGGAACGCTCGTGATCGTGGGCCAGCCTGGCGAGGAGACCGGCGAAGGCGCACGGGCCATGGTCACGGACGGACTGCACACCCGCTTCCCGCGCCCCGACGCGGTCTTCGGACAGCACGTGGCCCCCGGCCCCATGGGCCTCTACGCGCACACCCCCGGCCTAACCATGTCCGCCGCCGCGGACGTCGACATCGTCATCCACGGCACCGGTGGCCACGGTTCACGTCCCGAGGCCACCGTCGACCCGATCGTGACGGCCGCCTACGTCGTCGCCCGACTCCAGACCGTCGTCGCCCGGGAGATCCCGGCCAAGGAGTCGGCCGTCCTTACGGTCGGCCGGATACACGCGGGCAGCAAGAACAACATCATCCCGGCCGAGGCCCGTCTCGGCCTGACCCTCCGCAGCCAGTCGCCGCGGGTGCAGGAGCAGTTGATGGCGAGCATCCGGCGCATCGTGGCTGGCGAGTGCTCGGCGGCAGGTTGCGTGAGGCCACCGCAGATCACCGTCGGCAACGCGTTCCCGGTCACCGTCAACGACGCGGCCCTCGACCGGGAGGTGGCCGGCGTCCACACCGAGCTGTTCGGCGCGGGCAGCGTCCTCGACTTCGGGCCGGCGATGGGCAGCGAGGACTTCTCCCTGCTCGCGCCCGACGGGGTTCCATACGACTTCTGGCACGTACCGGCGACCTCGGACGGCCTCTGGGCCGACGCACCGGGAGCGGACCTGATGGAGAAGTTCGGAAACGTCCCCGGCAACCACAGCCCGCTCTTCACCCCTGATCCGGCCGTGATCGTCCCCGGCGTCCAGGCCATGGTGGCCGCGGCCCTCACCCGCCTCGCCCACTGAACTCCGCGACCACGGCCCAGGTACTGGTGTCCCACCTCGGCCCGTCTCACCCGTCGAGCCCCACACCCGGGCACCGACTCGTCACCCCGGTCCACCGATCGCCCCGGCCGCCCGCCACCGGCACACCTGCCCCGCGCCTTCCCGCTCCGTCAGACCACCCGAAAGGCAATTTCCCGTGAACGCCCCTGACACTGACCCGCTCTGGCCGGCATACGACGAGCCGGGCGACCTGAAGACGATCGAGTCCGTCCCGCTCCAGGACCGCGGCCTGCCCTGCTCCACCTACGACCTCCTGGTCCGCGCCGCCGAACTGTGGCCCGACCGGCCGGCTCTCACCGCCCTGCCCGACGCGGAACGCTGGTCGCACGGCGAAGCCGTCACCTTCGTCCAGCTGCGCGATCAGGTGCACCGCGTCGCCAACCTCTTCCACGCGCACGGCGTCGGCCGCACCACCGCGGTGGGCCTGCTCACGCCCCACACCGCTCTGCTGCCCGCCGCACTCCTGGCCGCCCAACTGACAGGTGTCGCCGCACCCGTCAACCCGGCTCTCACCACCGAGCACGTCGAACGGCTCCTGCGCCTGAGCGGGGCACGGATCCTGGTCGCTGCCGGACCGGAACTCGACCCCGACGCATGGCGGTCGGCCCGGACCGTCGCCGCGTCGCTCCGCTGCACCGCCCTGTTCGCGCTGCGTCCCGTCGGGGCGCCCGATGCCGCGCCCGCCCTCGAACCGGTCGACGGGGTCGAGGTCGGCTATCTGCACCTCGCGGTCACCGGCCGGGCGGCCGAGCTCCATCCCGGCGTCGTGCTTCCCCAGGCCGGCGACCTGGCCGCCTACTTCCACACCGGGGGCACCACGGGCGCCCCCAAGCTGGCCGCGCACACCCACGCGAACGAGGTGACCGACGCCTGGATGATCGCGGCGAACAACATGCTGGGACCCGACTCCGTCGTGTTCGCCGGCCTTCCGCTGTTCCACGTCAACGCCCTGGTCGTCACCCTCCTCGCACCCCTGCTGCGTGGCCGGCACAGTGTGTGGGCCGGGCCGCTCGGATACCGCGAGCCGGCGCTCTTCCGGCACTTCTGGAAGATCGTCGAACACTTCCGCATCGCCACTCTGTCCGCGGTGCCGACCGTCTACGCGGCGCTCGCCCGGATACCGGTCGACGCCGACATCAGCTCCCTCCGCTTCGCCGTCGTAGGAGCCTCCCCCCTCACCACCACCGTGCGCGAGGCGTTCGAGCACCACACGGGCGTACCCCTGTGCCAGGGGTACGGACTGACCGAGGCCACCTGCGGGACCACCCGGAGCTTCCTGGGCGAACACAGCCGGCCCGAAGCGGCCGGCCAGCGTCTGCCCTACGTGCGGGTCAAGACCGTCCGCATCGACGGCGACGGTGAGTGGCACGACCTGCCGCAAGGAGAGCCGGGCGTTCTCGCCGTCAGCGGACCCACCGTCTTCCCCGGCTACGTCGTGGACCGCGACGCCCGAGGCCCACATCTGGACACCCTCGGCACCGTGCGCCTCGGCTGGCTCAACACCGGCGACCTCGCCCGGGTGGATCCCGACGGGTTCGTGTCTCTGCTCGGCCGCGCGAAGGACCTGATCATCCGGGGCGGCCACAACATCGACCCCGCCGTCATCGAGGACGCGCTCCTCGCGCACCCGGCCGTCACCGGCGCGAGCGCCGTCGGCCGCCCCGACCCGCACTCCGGCGAAGTGCCCGTCGCCTACGTCACCCTCGCCCCGGGAACCGGCGCCATCGGATCCGACGAGCTGGTCGCATTCGCCGCACAGCACATACCCGAGCGTGCGGCGACCCCCAAGGACGTCGTCGTCCTGCCCGAACTGCCGCTGACCGACGTCGGCAAACCCTCGAAGATCCCCCTACGCCTTGACGCCACCCGCCGCGCCGTTGCCCTCGCCCTGGCCGACCTCGGCACGGGCATCGGGCACGAGCAGATTCACTGCGCCGTCGCGGACGGTCGCACCACGGTCACCCTTCCCCCCGTGACCAGATCACCCGGCCTGCGGGACCACATCTCCGTCCGACTCGCCCCGTACGGCTTGGACTGGACGTTCGCCGACCCCGGCCACTGACGAATCCCCGGCCTTTCCCTCGCGTTCCCTCGGACCAGGGTGACGCCGCCGGCCTGGCGGCCCAGCGTCCGATGACCGCCGTCGTCGGGGATCCGGCCGAGTTTCTTCACGTCGACATGGATGAGTTCGCCGGGGCGGTCGCGTTCGTAGCGGCGGATCACCATGCCGGTCGGGCGGTCGATGAAGGCCAGACGGTCGAGGTGGTGGCGAGGTCAGGATCGGGCCGATGCGGGCGAGCCCAGGATCGGGCGGATGCGGGCGGGGCCGAGTCCCCGACGGGCGTGCCCATCATTTCGAGACGGCCTACCCCGAGGACCTTCCCGTGGGCAGCCGGGTTGACATCGTCGGCCACCCGACGACTGCTACGGCGTCGCCTGGACGCTCGCGCACCTGATCGAGACGGCTCCCAGCCCGGTGCCACGGTGGGAGGATCCGGGTCTGGAAGCCGGCGACTGGGCCGAGGTTCTGCGGACGCGATGGGGCGGCGGCTTGACGGCTCAACTGCATGAGGTGTCTTTTCCACGCGATGGCCGAGGGGAAGAGGGTGTCGTCCCTCAAGGGCCGGGCCGCGGAGCTCAGGCCGGCTGCGCCTGGAAGTTGGCGAGGGGGGAGCGCCGGCCATTGCCGACCGGAGCCGTCCATGCTGGACCGGCACGGACGCGCGGGTCACTCGCCATGATCGTCGCGGCGGAGGCGCCGCCGATGGAGTGGCCGGCCATGCCGATCCGCTCGCGGTCGATCATGCGGGCGTGCCGCCAGGCGGGGCGCTTGTAGGCGAGGAGCCTGCCGAGGAGGAAGGACATGTCCTCCGACCGGCCCCGGGGCACCGCCCCGTACCGAACCGGCTGGATCTTGTCGCCGGCGACCAGGTGGGAAGCCGCCCACCGGGAAAGGCGGTGCCGACCGTCTCGTAGGCGTAGGCGTAGGCGTAGGCGTAGGCGTAGGCGTAGGCGTAGGCATGGGCGACGGCGACGACCGTACCCCTGGTTCGCCAGCTCCTCGGCGAGCAGGGTCAGCGTGGAGCGGTTGACGGTGAACCCGGGTGACAGACGGTGGACCCGGGTGACAGCACCACGAGCGGGAACTTCCCGCGCACGGGCGCGGCGGCCTGACGGGCGTGGGTACGGGTGCCGTTGAGCGTCGCGGCGGACACGACGTCGGTCAGCTGGCGGTCGTCGATGAAGATCTGTGCCTCGCCCTTGGTCATGTACGGGGCCATCCGGCCACCACCGGGCCGGGGCGGGCAGTTGGAGGCGTACGCGGGCGGCCTCGGCGGCTGGGACCACCGGTGTGGCCGGGGCGCGGGAGGCGATGCCCGTACCGAGCAGGGCGAAGGACAGACCGAGCAGTGCGGCGGCAGCGCCGCGGGGCAGTCGATTCGTACCGCAAAGGCTAGGCAGCGGGCCCCTGCCGGGTCGTCCGTCCACGGCCTGAACGGTGTACGCCTCCAGGGCTACGGCCGTCTCCGACCGAAGGCCGACCTTCCCCCTGAGACGGCCCTCGGTGCGGATTTCAGTGACGGCTCTGTGCAACCGTCAACGGCTCGGGCAGGCGGCCTGCGTCACCTTGCCGGCCCTCGCACCCGTGGTCGCGGGGTCCAGCGTCAGGCATTTGCCGGTCCACTGATTGACGAAGTAGTAGGCGCGCGCCCCTCCGTACTGGTCCGCCGGGATGACGTTCCACAGCTGGCTGCCGGAGGACCACCGGGTTTCGCAGGGCCACCAGAACAGCTGCGTGCCATTGCCGGGCGGCGTGCCGTTGTTGTAGGGAACGGTGAGGCAGGAGCCGTTCCCCGCCTTGATCCAGTAGAAACCCTTCCCGTCGTACGAGGGCGGGGTGGCGGTCCACTGGTGGCTGCTGGGCGCCGGGTACGCACAGGCCCGCTGGGTGACCAGCCCTCCTTCCCCGTCCTCGAATTCGTCACCGCGCACCATGCACCTGTTGGAGGCGGTGTACTTGCCGCTGATCTGCCCGACGTACTGCTTGTTGGAGTTCACGGTCCACAGCGCCGGGTGCGGCTCGAACACGTGGGTGTTGCGGTTGAGCTCATTGACCACCGACAGTGGCGTGACACCGGCGGTGTCGCTGTGCTGGTAGAAGTTCACGGCGACGTAGTTCGGGTTCCGCCCCGCGGCGGGCCGGCAGTCCTTGTCGATGCGGGTCTTGAGCGCCTTGCCGTTGTCGCCCGGAGCCTTCTTCTCCGGCTCGAACGAACTGGAGTCGAACTGGTTCATGGTGAACAGCGGGGTCAGGGCTGTTTTGGGGATGGGGTTCAACCCGACGGGGTTGTCGTTGCGGGACGCGCAGCCGCTCGGCCTGCCGTCGTAGTCGTAGACGGTCTCCACCGTGCGCTTCCAGGTGTACATGAGGCGCCCGTACTCGGCGTTCGCATTCGACGGGGAGGTGACAGGTATGTCGTCCGCCCACTTGTCCTGGAAGACGACCAGACGTCGGTTGTCGGCCACCATGCTGCGCAGAAGCGGCCAGTTGTGCTTGTCGATGTCGTAACCGGTCGATGAGGGCTGGAACAGCAGGTCCTCGGCGCCCTTGGCCTCCAGGACCCGCGCGATGGCCTGGGTCAGCGTCTCCTGGCTCGCGTAGTTCTCCAAAAAGATCGTCACGACCTCCTGCGGGTTCCTCTTCAGGAAGTCCACGACCCGGGTGAGTTCCCGCTCGAACAAGTCGTAGCAGACGATGGAGTGGCAGAGCATCACGGCCTCGTCGCCGAACGGCCCGGACACCTTCTTGTCGTAGGTGTCGAACATCAACGCCCGGACGCCGTCATCGAGCTGTTCGGAGACGCTGCGCGACTGGTTCCGCGGCGGTATGAGCTTCACGCCGTCGTACGCGTAGGAGTTGTGCGTCGTCAGCCACGACCACTGGTCCAGGCGGGCGTCCCCGTACTTGGTCGTGGCTGCCGCCGCGGTCGTCGGGGCGGGCAGCATCGCGGCCAGGAACAGCAGCGAGAGGACCGGAAGGGCCAAGAGGCGCAGCAGACGGCTCCAATGGACAGGTCCCGGGCGAGGCACCGGGCCCCGGGCGTCGGCCGTGACGGCACGGGCGCTTTCTGTACGCATGTCGTGTTCCGTGTTCCCCACGTGAAGGCGGTCGCCGGGCGCGGAAGGACGCGCTCCAGCGACCGGTGGTCGGTGTCGGTGGTCGGGGCGCGCGAAGTGGTCGGTCGGCCGGCGCCCCGGGTCACCCCAAGCCAACACGTTGGATATGGCGTGGACCAGGCGGTTCCACCGGCAGAATTACCGTCTTGCATACTTCTGCCGGTGGGTTCGACCGCCTGCCGCACCGCACCGACCCCGGGGGTACACAGTCATGGGCACCGGCACACCGGCCGAGGCCGGGTTCGGCGGGCGGCTGCGCGCGCTGCGTACGGCCGCCGGCCTCAGCCAGGAGGCACTGGCGCAAGCCGCGGGGGTGAGCGTCCGGGCGCTGTCGGACCTGGAGCGCGGCCGGTCCCGGGGGCCGCAGCGCCGCACCGTGGAGGCGCTGGCCGTTGCGCTGGGGCTGGATGCGGCGGGCGCACGGGAGTTGGAGCGGGCCGCCGGCACCGGCCGCCCGAGACCCCGCTCCGCGCCGGCCGCCCCGCACGGCACCCGGACCACCAGCACGGACACCGGGCCGGCCCCGTTACACACGCTCGCGCTCCCCCGCGACCTGCACGACTTCACCGCCCGCGCTCCCGCCCTGGCACGGCTGCGGACGCTGGCCGAACGGCTCGACCCCGCCCACCCGCCGGTCGCCGTGATCTCCGGGCAGCCGGGTCTGGGGAAGACCGCCTTCGCCGTGCACGCCGCACACGCCCTCGCGCCGCACTTCCCGGACGGGCAGTTCGCCGTCGACCTTCGCGGCATGGACCCTCGGCCGATCCCTCCGCGCGACGCCTGCGCCCGGCTGCTGCAGGCCCTCGGGGTTGCCGCCGGGGCCGTCCCGGCCGGCACCGACGACCGCTGTGGCCTGCTGCGTTCCGTGCTCCGTGACCGGCGTGCGTTCATCCTCCTCGACAACGCCGCCGACGAGGCCCAGGTACGCCCCCTCCTGCCCGGCCACGGCCCGTCGCTCACCTTGGTCACCAGCCGCAACAGCCTGGCCGGCCTCGAAGCGGTGCACCGCGCCGACCTGGCGCTTCTGCGCCGCGAGGAAGCGGTGGAACTGCTCGGCCGCATCATCGGCCCGGAGCGGGTCCGGGAGGAGGCCCAGGCGGCCCGCGATCTGACGCACCTGTGCGGGCACCTTCCCCTGGCCGTACGGATCGCCGGGCAGCGCCTGGCCTCCAGGCCCGCCGAACGCATCGGCAAGCTCGTCACCCAGCTCGCGGCGTATGAGAGCCGCCTGGACGGACTGGAAGCAGGCTCGCTCCGGGTCCGGACCGCTTTCGCCCTCTCGTACCGGCAACTGGACCCCTCGGCCCGCACCGTGTTTCGCCGTGCCTCGCTCGCCGCCAACCCCGACTTCAGCCCCCGCACCGCGGCGCTGCTCGCCGGGCTGCCGGTCCGCCTGGCGGCGCGGTGCCTGGACGCCCTCACCGGCGCCGGGCTGCTCCAGCCCCACCCGACCGCCGACCGGTACCGCTTCCACGACCTCCTCGCGCTGTTCGCCGCCGAACAGCTGGCGGAGGAGGACGATCCCGCCGACATCGCCACTGCGGAGGACCGGACCGCCCGATGGATGCTCCGCCGGGCCACCGCCGCCGCGCTGCGCTTCGACGCCGATCACCGGGACACGTCCGGCGACGATCCCGACCCGGCCACCGCGCCCCGCGACAACGAGGAGGCACACGGCTGGCTGGAGGCCGAGCGGGCCCAGTGGCTCGCCGCCCTGGGCCGGGTGCAGGCGGCCGGACGCCACCAGGAGGTCATCGACGCGGCCGAGGCGATGCACTGGTTCTCCGACCGCACCCTGCACTGGGAACTGTGGGTGGAGGTCTTCCGGCGTGCCGTCGACTCCGCCCGCGCTCTGGGCAGCAGGCGCGACGAGGCGGTCCACCTCAACTACCTCGCCTGGGCCTACAACCAGTGCGTCTACGACCCGGCCGCCGCCCTCCCGACGGCGGAAGCCGCCCTCGAAGTGGCGTGTGAGGTGGGGGACCAGCTCCAGGTCGGCTGGGCCCTGGGCTATGCGGCAGGAGCACTGACCCGCCTCGGACGGACCGACGAAGCCATCACCCGGCTCCAGGAGTCCGCCGCCCACCTGGCCGGCCAGAGCTGCGCGCAGAGCCGCCTCGCCGAACTCAGCGCCCTCAACGCGCTCGGCCAGCAACTGCGCCAGGTCGGCCGCGCCGCCGAGGCCCTGGTCATCCACCGGCGCAGCGAGGCCATCTGCCGGGCCGGCATACCAGGGAAGCCGGAGGAGCTGATCGGCCTCTACCTGGCCTCGACCCGCCAGCACATCGGCAACGACCTGGTGGCCCTGCGCCGGTGGAACGAGGCGGAAAGCCCCCTGCGCTACGCGCTGGCACACTTCGAGGCGGCGCGGATGCCCGCCTGGAGCGAGCCGTCCCGGTTGGACCTCGGGATCGCCCTGCGCCACCTCGCCCGGCACGTGGAGGCGCGCGAGACACTGACCGCCGCGCGCGAGGGTCTAATCCGCCTGAACAACCCCCGCCAGCTGGAAGCCGTCGGGGAACTCGACGCCCTGGACGGCGACATGGCTCCCGGCCGCGCCCCGGGACACGTGGGGAGCCGGTAGCGCCACCGCCGAGGCGGTGTCTTGCCTACGCCCGCGTTGGGGCGGTTGGCGAACATCCCACCAGGACGTTGACCTCAATCGAGGTGGAGGTTCTACGGTCGGTCCCATAAATGACGACACCGACCGTTCCTCGATCCCACAGGCCGCCGAAGCGTCAGCGAGGTTGCCGTTGCGGCTCACCCGGGATTGGAACGTCACCTGCCGCTGCCCCCGCCCCGCCCTGCACCGGTACGGAACCGGGAACGGCTGCAGGGACACCAGAGTGGACGACCGGCCCAGCATGCAGCGGCTACCTACGCATCAACCGGGGTTCGGGGGAGAACAGAGGTTTGTCCGGGGGAGCAGGCTGCGAGGCGGAGGGCAGGGCAGAGGTGCCGAGCGGGGAAGAACACTGGGTTGAGCACGCTGCCTGCCGGGCGGAAGATCCGGAGGCACTGTTCGTCCAGGGCAACCCACAACAGAGCCGTGCGAAAGCGGTGTGTACCGGCTGCCCTGTGCGCACCGAGTGCCTGGCAGAGGCCCTGGACAACCGGATCGAGTTCGGTGTGTGGGGCGGCATGACCGAGCGCGAGCGCCGTGCGCTGCTCCGCCGCAGGCCTGATGTCGTCTCCTGGCGGCAGGTCTTCGATGACGCCCGCTGCACACAAAACCAGTCGCGCGCGAGCTGAGCACCCGCCATCACCCGCCCGAGGCTTCTTGAAACCCGGCGGTGGGCGCCGGTCAGCGTGAGGACCTCGGCATGGTGGTCCAAGCGGTCGATCATCGCGGCGGCCACAACGTCATCCGAGAAGGTCTCTCCCCACCGCCCGAAGGGGAGATTTGAGGTGCAGGACCTGGGAGGCAGCCGTCGTCGGGCACGGGTTGAGCGCGGACGGTGCAGTGGTCAGGCTGATCTGGGAGGCGAGCTGTTTCGGGTGCTTGCGACGTGGTCGGCCGGGTCCTGGGAGGGTGGCTTGTCGTCGGCGTTGACGGTGCGGCCGCCCAAGTGTCACGCCAGGGCATCGCGGCCTCCTGTTCCGTGGCCGCCTTCTGCGACAACGGCCTTCCCCGCCTGCGCCTCGGCCGAGTCGACCATAAGCGGTCCTCTGCCGCGCGGGCCGTCGGCTCAAGGTCGGTGTCCTTTGTTCGGACGGTAGGTTCCGCGCAGGGGTGCCCCGCAGGGCCGAGGCGACCTCTACCCGGTAGACGTCCTCGGTCCACCCCTCGATGTCCTGTTGCTCCTCGAACGCCACCGCGCGCGGGGGAGAACACGTTCTCGGGGGATGGCGTGATGCTCGCAGGGCTGGTCGCGTCGTATGCGCGCAGCACATGTCCCTCGAGCGGTTCCATCCACTGCTGTTAGCCGAACCAGCCGCCCAGCACCAAAGTTGCCACCGCGCCCATCACCGGGGCGGAGCCTCACGCGAACCGGGTGCCGCGGCGGGCGGCTCGTAGAGGTCACTTGCCGGCTGTGGCCAGAAATTGGGTGGCGGCGAGCTCGGCATACAGCGGGTCGGCGGTGATGAGTTCGCGGTGCGTGCCCACGGCCCGGACACGGCCTGCGTCCATGACGACGATACGGTCCGCCATGGTGACCGTGGACAGCCGGTGGGCGACCACCATCACGGTCGTGGTGCGGGCCACCTCGGTCACGGTGTCGCGCAGCGCGGCCTCGTTGACGGCGTCGAGCTGGCTTGTGGCCTCGTCGAGCAGGAGCAGCCGGGGGCGGCGCAGCAGCGCGCGGGCGATGGCGACGCGCTGACGCTCGCCGCCGGACAACTTCGTCCCGCGATGGCCCACGAGGGTGTCCAGGCCCTTGGGGAGCCGCTCGACGAGACCGTCGAGCCGAGTGGTCCCCATCACCCTCAGTACGTCGTCCTCGCCGGCGCCGGGGTTGCCGAGCAGCAGGTTGTCGCGCAGGGTGCCAGAGAGGACGGGCGCGTCCTGTTCGACGTACCCGATCGAGGAACGGAGCTGGGGTATCTCCCAGGCGTTCAGGTCGCGGCCGTCAAGGGTGATCCGTCCGGCCTCCGGGTCGTAGAACCGCTCGATGAGCGAGAAGACGGTTGTCTTGCCCGCGCCGGACGGACCGACGAAGGCCGTCATGCCTCGCTGAGGTACGGAAAAGGTCACGCCGTGGTGGACATGCGGCAGATCGTCCGAGTACCGGAACCTGACGTCCTCGAAGGCCAGCGCGGCAGGCTCGGCACCGGGTTCGGGCAGCGGCGCGGGCGCGGCGGACGGCTCAGCCGGCAACTGCAGAGCCTCGCGAATACGAGCCAGGGCGCCGGCTCCGGCCTGGTACTGGGTGACGGCGCCGACGACCTGCTGGATCGGTGACATCAGGTAGAAGACGTACAGCAGGAAGGCGACCAGCGTTCCCACATCGATCGCGCCGGTGGCGACCCGGGCGCCGCCGACCGCGAGCACGGTGATGAACGCGATCTGCATGGAAAGGCCGGCCGTGTTACCGGCCAGCGCGGACCACTTGGCGGCTCGAAGGCTCTGGCGCCAGGACTCCTCGGCCGCCGCGTGCACGGCCTGCTCCTCACGGTGCTCGGCGCCGGACGCCTTGATGGTGCGCAGTGCGCCGAGGACGCGTTCCAGTGATGCCCCCATCGTCCCGACGGCGTCTTGTGCCTGCCTGCTGGCCTTGTTGATACGGGGCACGAAGACACCGATCACCGTTCCCGCGACCACCACGACGCCGAGCGTGACCGCCAACAGAACCGGGTCGACCACGCCCATCATCACCAGCGTCGCGACGAGTGTCAGCCCCCCGGTGCCGAGACCCACCAGGGAGTCGGTAGTGACCTCACGCAGCAGGGTCGTGTCCGAGGTGACCCGGGCCATCAGATCGCCGGGTTCACTGCGGTCCACGGCCGCGATGCGAAGTCGCAGCAGATACGACGACAGGGTGCGCCGCGCGCCGAGGACGACCGACTCCGCCGTTCGCTGCAGGACGTACCCGCCGAGCGCGCCGATCCCCGCGTTGGCGACGACCAGAGCCGACATCAGCAGCAGGGCCCCGGCGATCGGACGGTCATCGGAGAGCGCGTCGATGAGAAACTTGGCCACCAGTGGCAGCGCGAGCCCGGTGGCTCCGGTGACCAGCGACAGCACCGCCCCGAGGAGCAACGTCCAACGGTGCGGACGTACGTAGCCCAGGAGCATGCGCCAGGCGGGCGTGGCGGTTTCGGTCGGTTCGTCGTTCGCTGGCCGGTCCAGCGGTGCGGGCTCGGTGGGTGAGACGGACTCTGTGGTGATGGCCACGCATGCTCCTCGTTGTCGTGCTGTGCCGGGTGGGGGGCGGGGTTCGCCCGGGCGGGAGGAAGCATCAATGTACGTCCGGGCCGGGAGGGTACGGGCCGTGATGTGAACCTCCAAGGAAGCCAGACGCGGTGAGAGGCCCTGCGGTTGAGGAAGGCAGCCGTGTCAGCTCTCCACGTGCTGGCCGCCCCGACGCCATCTAAACCGTCAACGGCCGCACTCTCACCCACACCTGTGACGCACTCGGCCGGCCCGTCCAGCGCCGCACAACCTCCGGTGTGTCCTCTGCGGTGGCATCGGTTCCGGACCACCACAGCCAGAACGGCTTCGGGGTGGCTCCGCCGGGCAGGTGCTCGATGTCCAGGCGAATCACGGTCCCCTCGACGATGGGAAGCGTGGCGTCGGCCGCGGCCCAGGACGAGCGGTGGGTGAGCTTGGGGTGGAGCCGGTCCCAGGACCGGGCGAGAGCGGTGCCTTAGAGACGCGTGTCGGTGACGGTTTCGGTGTCCGGGGTGCCCCAGGTGCCGGGCTGCCCGAAGACGAACTCGCCGCCGTGCCGGGGCGGACGACCCCTGGTGTGCGGCTCCCGCGGTGGTGCCGACCTGCGCAGGACACGGTCCGAGCGGATCCGTGCCAGCACCTGCACCGGCAGGTCCCGCAGCAGGTGGGCCAGCCGGGGCGCGTCGTATCCGGCGTCCGCGATGACGAGGACATCCGGGTCCCCGGGCTGCCACTGACCTGCGGTGATCAGCCGCTCGACCAGGTCGCGCAGCTGCCGGGCGGTGACGGTGGCGGTGTCGTCCCCCGGTGCCAGACGCAGGGCGTCCAGCGGCGCGGTCCACGAACTGCGGCTGGGCTCCAGCGCGCAGACGATCGAGTAGGGCCAGTCGGGAACGGGGATGTGCTGGTCCTTGCCCCGGCCGTAGGTGTGGCACAGGATCCGCTGCGGTGAGGTGTGAGCGTCGGGCCGTAGCCAGCAGGTGACGTCGACGGCCAGGACCAGCCGGCCGTCGGTGGCTCGTGGCAGCGGCACCGAGGCCAGGGCTTGTCGCATCCGGTCGACATCGATGCGGCCCTGGGCGAGGGCGGCGTAGAGCCCTCCGTGACCGCGGCGGTGTTCGCCCACCAGTGACAGCTCGGCCAGTGATCTCACCGGCCCGTCCCCGCACAGAACCGCGACCGCCAGCTCGAACAGGGCGTCCGAACGAGCGGTGAGACAGGAGTGGAACTCGCCCCGGAAGCGCGACAGTTCGGCCAGCGGCACTCGCCGGGCATCGTGATGCAGCAGACTCAATCCTCACGGCCTTCGTGCTGGCCGTGTGTGTTCCTTGGTCGGAGCACATGTTCGGACGAAGGCCGCTTCCGCGTGCGGCGGTTACCGAACCGAGGGATCAAGTACGACCCACCGTTCGAGGAACGGCTTCTACCGGCGGCGCAGAGATCCGGGCCCACAACGAGTGGACCAGTCACCGGTCGGCGACAACCGCTCTCCCCAGGCCCGCACGACGACAAGCCTGCCGTCTTCGAAAGCGATTCGGTCACCGGCAGCCAGGAAGAGCGGGCTCGCCAGCTCGAAGGCATACCCGTCATCGGTCTCGAGGTCCTTCACCAGTACCAACCGTGAGGTCGGCGTGGCTCCATCAGCTACCAGGCGCATGCCGAGATGCTCCCACGCGGCCTGAGATCACCTCGACCCCATTCAGCGGCTGGCCAACGGCCCAGCGTTAAGATCAAGTTAAGCGCTGTCCCGTAATCCCACGAGGCTGAGGGTCATGCCGTGTCCGGGTCGGTGCCGATGGCACCGGCCGAGCGAAGTGAACGCCCGAGGTCTCCGGTAAGGATGTGGGGGTGTCGCCGCCACCACCACAGGTCGGGGCTGGGCAGCCTGTGGAACTGATCGAGTGCTTGGCCGTCGTCGTCGACGATCGCGGCCTTGTACTGGTCGTCCACGGCTTTGATCCGCGGGGTCCAGAGCTGGACGATGTGGTCGTCCAGTAGGAGCCACGCCTCGTGCAGCCAGTTTCGGCAGTAGAGGTCGTTGGTGTACTCGTAGATGTCGTCGCCGTAGCCACGCTCAATGACGCTCACCAGGGCGGCCCACGCGTTCACCCTTTCGGCGACGGTGAATGCCGTCCGCCAGCCGCGCTGGTGCAACAGCGCTGCCACTTCGGTTTCGGTAGCCACGGGCGTGAGGCTCTCATGCCGAATCTGTCCGGGCGACCGAGATGTGTCCCGTCCGAGGCTGGCGGCCCCGCAGCGTGATCAAGATGAGACGATCTGGCCGTGGCTGGTGTGATCACGGCGTCGGAGCCGTCCTGGGTAGCCCCGTTCAGCGGGCTGAGCCCGAGGCAGTCCGGGAAGCTGGTGACCGTTCTGCGGTGCCATGGTGCGGACGCGGTCCGCAAGGGCCGGCCGTGGAGCCTGCCGCTTGAGGACCGTGCCCTGCTGGTGGCCGCGTAGTTCACACATCCGCACAACACCGAGACGGATGAAGATGTCGGGCGACACGTGAGGTGTCAGCGACTCGCTGCTCGGTCTGGTCTCATTCCTGGCGAGCGAATCGGTCGAGTGCCTTGAGTACATGGGCGCGGGTTGTGTCGCTGCCCAGATGGCCTGCGTTGTCGACGATGGTCAGCTCGGCATCGGGCCAGGCGCGGACGAGTTCCCATGCGGTGTCGAGCGGGCCGGCCAGGTCGAGTCTGCCGTGGATCAGCACGCCCGGGATGCCGGCCAGCCGGTGTGCGTCGTGCAGGAGTGCGCCTTCTTCCAGCCAGGCGCCGTGGGAGAAATAGTGGGAGCAGATGCGGACCAGGGCCAGTTGCTCGGTCGGCGGGCGGTCGCCGTAGGGGTGGGAGGTGCCGTTCGTTTCCCCGGACAGGACTGCGTCCTCCCAGGCGCACCAGTCGGCTGTGGCCTTCTCTCGTACTGCGGGGTCGGGATGTTCCATGAGGCGTGCGTAGGCCGCGACAATGTCACCGTCACGTAATGTGCCGCCAGCTCCCGCTAGGAAGCGTTCCCACTGCTCGGGAAAGAACCGGCCCGCCCCGCGGTAGAGCCAGTCGATCTCGGAGCGCCGGGTGGTGGTGACGGCGGCGATGACGATCTGCGACACCCGCTCCGGGTACGTCTCGGCGTAGGCCAGGATCAGGGTGGAGCCCCACGAGCCGCCGTACAGCAGCCAGCGGTCGATACCCAGATGCTCCCGCAGCCGCTCCATGTCGGCGATCAGGTGCTGGGTGGTGTTGTACCGCATGTCGGTCGTGGGTTCGCTCGCGTTGGGGGTGCTGCGGCCACAGCCGCGCTGGTCGAACAGGACGATCCGGTAGCGGTCCGGGTCGAAGTACTGGCGTGCCCCGGTCCCGCATCCTGATCCTGGACCGCCGTGGACGACGAGTGCGGGCTTGCCGTCAGGGTTGCCGCAGACCTCCCAGTACACGAGGTTGCCGTCGCCGACATCGAGCATCCCCTCCTCGTACGGCTCGAGCGGTGGGTACAGCTCGCTCATTTTCGGATCTCCCGGCAGCTAAATGTGGACAAGGCCTTGTAGTAGACAACACGGCCGAGGTGACACCGGCACCTGCACGATCGGCAGGGCTGGGCGCTCGGCCACCCGCTGCCGTGAAAGGAGTTCCGCACGCCCCAGGCCACCCAGGTGCCGCTGGACGAAGACGAGGAGCGCGTCGCCCGCGCCCAGCGTCTGCTCATCCAGCTGGGCGCCGCCCTGGTCTGCCAGTCCTCCGACACCCGCCTGACAGAGCCGGGTGTGGTCAATCGTCGCCGACTTCTTTCGGAGCTCGGTTCTCCGTCTTCGAGTCATCGGAGGAGGTGGGCGGCTTCGACTTGATGGAGGTGGATGAGGATGTCGTACGAGTGGCCGAGGGCGGTGGCCGGGTCATCGGTCGACCAGTACAGGCCGTAGGAGCGGGTGGGGCGGGCTGCGGCGAGCCAAGTGCGGGCTGCCGGGGGCGCGGTGCGCAAGTCGATGGTGAAGTCGCGGTGGCAGAGCTTGTCGAGGGTGTGCTCGTTGTGGCCCTGCGGGGCCGGTGTGACGGTGTACTCCTGGGGCTGGGCGGTGAAGTCGGGCAGGGCGTTGACAGTGCCCTGGTTGAAGGTCAGGCCGATGTTGACGTAGTCCGGGCCGAGTTGGGTGCGCAGGAAGGCGCCGGTGGGCTCCGGGAACTCGTCCGGGTTGTCGCTGGTGTAGGCGACGTGGCTGTTGTTGGAGGCGAGCAGGATGCGGCCGTCCTTGTGCTGCAGCCACCAGGCGGTGTTGGCGGCCATGGCCCGGTCGCGGTAACGCATGCGCTCAGGGAACTGTTCGTCGGGGAAGGCGTAGGCGGTGTAGCTCTGGGCGATGGCGGTGGCGTTCTGCAGGGCCCAGGCGTGCGCCCGATCGGTGTCGCGGTCGATGGTGTGGGGGCGGCCGTGGTTGCGGAGCAGTGCCAGGGCTGCGTCGGCCCGGTCGGCCTCGGCCCGGCGTGCCGGTAGTTCTTTGGTCAGCTGGGCGAGCATCCACGGTCCCGCCTGTGTCCCGGTCGCCGGCTTCAGCCCGGCGTAGAGGTCGCTGATGCGCTCGGCCAGGTCGGGGCGGTGGGTGGCGAGGTCGTCGGTGACGTGATCGAAGGCGTCGGGTCCGGCGTAGCCGAGGTCGTTGCCCACGAACCGCAGCTGCGGCCGGTCGGGGTGGGTGAGGTTGTAGCGGTGCATCCACAGGATCAGGTCGAGGTACTCCTTGGTGTTCCACAAGGTGTATTGCCCTTGGAACTCGTCCCGCATGATCTGGACGGGGTCGCCGATGCCGCGGGTGACGTAGGCGTCCAGGCGTAGGCCGGTGCTCCAACTCGCCTCCAGGGCGAAGGTGGTGAAGCCCTTGGTGGCGACGAGATGTCGGAAGACTCGATGCTTGAGTGTGAAGAACTCGTGGGCGCTGTGGCTGGCCTCGCCCAGCCCCACGACGTGGGCGTCGCCGACCATGCGGCCGAGCGCCTTCAGGTCGCTCAGGGGCCGCGCCCCGCGGTTCAGGGCGTCGACCGGCTCAGCAGCCGAGGAGCTCCCCGCTGCGGCGGTGCCGGCGCCGAGGGACCCCGAAGAGACGACGGTGGCTGCGGCCAGGCTGAGTAGACGGCGGCGGCTGACGGGGCGGGCGTGGCTCATGGCGTCTCCTCGACTGGTGGGATACGGCACGACAGTACTCAAAATTTGGGCGCTTGCACAAGACGAACGTCTGAGTCGAACGCCTCATGCAAATGTTCAATGCATCGGGTAGCGTTCCCGGCATGGGAAATCGCGAGGATCTACTGGCGGGGGCCAGGCTCTGCCTGGAGGAGAAGGGGTGGGCCCGGACCACGGTGCGCGACATCGTGACGGCGGCCGGCGGCGTGAGCATGGCGGCCATCGGCTACCACTTCGGCTCCCGTGAGGCGCTCTTGAACGCCGCACTCATCGAGGCGATCGACGAGTGGGGCACCCGAATCGGCCGCACACTGGCCTCCTTCGGCGAGGCGGGAAGCAGCCCGGCCGTGCGCTACGAGGCGATGTGGGCGGAGATCATCAAGTCCTTCCAGGACGACCGGACGCTGTGGCTGGCCACACTCGAAGCCCTACTCCAGGCGGAACATTCCGATGGTCTGCGCCGCTACCTGGCCGGAAGTCAGGCCCAGGGCCGCCGGGGTCTCGCCGCGCTGCTGCTCGGCACACCCGAGGACGAAGTCAGCGACACCGCCACCCGCACCCTGGGCGCCGCGCAGATGGCCCTATTCACCGGTCTGATGACGCAATGGCTCACCGACCCCTACCAGGCTCCCGACGCCTCTGAAATCGTCGCGGGTCTGCGCGCTCTCACCGGCATCGTCGACGCACACGAGTAGCCAGGGCATCGACAGGGCGACCCGATCTGGACAACGACGGGCAGTCTGTTACATCACGGTCTGCAGCCGCTTCTCTGCTGCACCTCGCCGAGGGCGCCGCCGGTCCGGGAAGCGGCACGGTCCACGACTCGCGCCACTCTGCCGCTGCGGTGTGCCAGGGCGGTGCCCCTCCGCGCGCCGCGGCGCCGACCTGTTGACCAACGCCTTCGGGCGTTGGTCCTGAGGTTGGCGAAGGGCAGAGATCCCACGTGAAGTTCGTGCACAGCCGGCAAGCATTCACCAGGCTTGACCCTGCAACCCACCGCGAACCCACGGGCCTACCCCTGACATCAGGCGACAGACCGTTGAGTTCTGGACCGAGGGCGTCGAGCTGGTCCCCATCCCGTCGCCGTACGCCCGGCGAATGGTGCCGCGCGTGCCGCGGCACATGCCTCCGTGGGCGGCTTGAGAAAGTTCCTCCCTCACCGCTTTAACCTGTCGGCGGTGAAGTACCGGTCGACGACCTGCGGCAGGTAGTCCGCCGTCGGGCCGAGGCGGCTGACCATGATCGGTGAGGGAACGAAGTCGATCTCGTCGAGTTCCGGAGTGACGCCGTGACCGACCTGCGCGACGGACTGTTCTGAGTGCAAGCCACGTACGAGCGCGCTGGATGTGCGCGGGCAGAGGAAGTGGAAGCCGAGGCTGCCGAACCGGTTGCCGCGGGTGAGGGCCCAGAGCCGAAGCGTCTTGTCGTCGACGTGGATTCCGATCTCCTCGGCAAGCTCGCGGGCGGCATGTCGTCGCAGCACCTCGATGTCCAGAGGGGCTCCGGACGGCGGCGGTTCGGCAGCCCCTCCAGGCAGGGTCCAGCGACCCGGCGCGGCTGTGGTGGGTGAGCCCCGGCCGACCACGAGGCCGCTTTCGGTGGGGAGGAGAACGGTGACGAAAAGGGACCCCGGAACCCGTTCCGCTGGCCACAGGCGGCGCAGTGCTCGGTCCCGGTACGTCATCGCCGCCCATCGCACCACCGGCGCATCGGACCCGACACTGTCCACGCCGAGCGTGACGGCCAGCGGTCCGTCGAATGTCTCAGGGGTGAGCGCGCGGGTCTGCGCCCAGAGGCGGTCTACCTCGCTGCGCTCCCACGGCGTGAGGGCCGGTGGCGTGTCCTGGACGAACGCGACGTCGTAGGCGAGGAATTCGACCGCGGCAGGGCTGGGCACGCTCCAGGATAACCGTGCCGTTCCGGTGCCGACCTGGTGAGCACGGACGGCACCGAAACGGCGCCCGTCCGAACGGGCGAACTGACATGAGCTACGCGCCCTGGGACGAGGGTCTCGGCGATGCTGAGCGCGGCCGCTACTTGGGTCTGGCCGTCCTCCGCCGACGGCGCTTGCGGCCAGGGCGGTGGCGACCCGGGCGCGTGCCCGATGCGATTGCGACTCCGGTCGGCTCCCGTGCAGGGTCAAGGTCTCGTACGCGGCAGTCAGCGCACCGCCCGGACGGGTGAGGGCTGTAAGCGTGGTGCCGCTCGCCGGTCGGGCTGGTGTGGCCGGTCCCGTAGACAGGGACGGCGGCCTGCGGTCCGACGACAGGACCGGACCTCACCGCTGCTGCCCCTCTCGCCGGGGTCCGCGCTACCCCGAGCGCGCGGACTCCGTCGACGGCAACGGGCAGCGGGTGGAGCCAGAGCTGCCCCCAACCGGCAGGGCGCTGACGGCGGCGCGGCCTCGCCCAGCACGCAGGGAGGCTGGCTCCGCCGTCGTGCCTGACCGCATAAGAGGTCGTTTCTTATGGAGGCTTCTCCAGCACTTGCGGCGGAGGGAAGCGTGGGCTGTGTTGGGCTCCTGGTAGAACCGGCGTATGACATACAGGTTCACGGCCCGTGCGGTGGCTGCGGAGGTCGACGTTGGTGAGATGCAGGCTGGCGTGGCGGAGGAGGATGAGGGCTTCTTCCTGCTGTTCACGCGCACCATCGGTGAGCCGTCCGAACAGGAGGACTCGCTCGGGCGCGACACGTACTGCGTGATGACCCCGGACCAGTGCACGGCGTATGGCTGTGTCCGCGAGGTGGCCCTGACGGGCACCCTGCTCGCGGTGTCGCTGGACCCCGATTGTCTGGACGACTTGGAGTTGGAGGACGGGTGATCGAGGCAGTGCTCGACGTGCCCGTCGAGAGCATTGACGAGATGCGCGAGGTGCTTGCGAAGGTGCTGACGTTCGGACGCGAGGATGCCCGGCCTCGGCTCACTGGTTTCTCGGTTTGATCCTCCTATGGAGGCGGCGGTATTTGATCAGGAGTGCCGCGATGCCGACGAAGGCGAGGAAGTGTTCGGCCTTGCGTTCGTAGCGTCGGTGGAGCCGTCGGCAGCCGGCCAGCCACGACACGGTTCTTTCGACCACCCAGCGATGGCGGCCCAGCCGGTGTGAGGACTCGACGCCCTTGCGGGCGATGCGAGGACGGATGCCCAGCTCGCGCAGCCATCGGCGCAGGTGGTCGTAGTCGTAGCCCTTGTCGGCGTGCAGTTTCGCCGGCCGCCGGCGCCGAGGTCCGCGGCGTGAGCGGATGGGTGGGATGCCGCGCACGAGCGGCTCCAGGCCCTGGCTGTCGTGCATGTTCGCGCCGGAGATGCCCAAGGACAGAGGGAGCCCGTTCCGGTCGCAGATCAGGTGAATTTTCGATCCCGGCTTGCCGCGGTCGGTCGGATTCGGTCCCGCCAGTGGCCCCTTTTGTGGCCCGCAGACTGACCTAGTCGATCGCGCACCGTGATCAGTCCAGCTCGCCTCGCGCTCCGAGTGCGTCGAGGATCACGCGCGAGCCGGGTCCAGACCCGGTCCCGGCTCCACTGGGCGAATCTGCGGTAGACCGTCTGCCAGCTCGGGCCGAACACCGGCGGCAGTTGCCGCCAGGTGCAGCCCGAGGTCGCCACGAAGATGATCGCGGCCAGGGCTTCGCGGTCAGCCACCCGGCGTCGGCCACCGCCCTGCGGACGTATCACCACCGTCGGGGGCACCACCCGCCGGAACAAGATCCACAACTCGTCCGGCACCAGCGGCTCGATGAGATCCGTCATGCACGGCTCAACGACCCACCACGCCAAAAGAAGCGACGTGTAAGCAGGGCGACCTGCAGAAAGAGCCGCTGCCTCTGCCTGATGTGTGGGGCGTCGGCCAGATGTGATGCCTGTGCTTGGGCGTGAAGCCGGACCAAGCTGCGTTCTGGGTGTACGGGTCGAGCCCGGAGCGGTGGGCTCCGGGCTCGACGTGGATGAGTGCTTTCGCCGCGCCGTTAGAGGCTCGGCGGGGATGGCAGGCCTGCTAGAGGGTGCCGGTGATGGCGGTGGTGCCGAGGGTGCCGGTCACGCCCTGGAGGGTGACTGTGGTGGTCGGGGTCCAGGTGCGGTCGGCGTGGCGGATGATGTGGATGAGCTTGTTGTCGCTGGTGGTGGCGGTGAGCTGCAGTTCGCCGTCGACGTGTGCGGCGCCGAGGGACTTGACGGTGACCGTGCCCATATAGTCCTTGAGGTCACCGAAAGTGGCCCAGGTGCGATCCGCCTTGCGGATGGCGTGGTACTGGCGGGTGCCGTTGTCGGTGGCGATGACGATCTGCGCGTCGCCACCGGTACCGGCCATGCTCACCGAGGTGATGGGACCAGTCGTGCCCGCGGCGCTGGCGACGTTGCCCCAGGCGCTCCACTGTCCGGCGGTGTTGCGGATGGTGTGGAAGGCCTTGCCACCGCTTACTGCGATGAGCTGGAGCTCGCCGCCGACGCTGGCGGTGGCGGCGGTGGTCACGGCGCCGATCGGCCCGACAGCGCCGGCGATGTCACCGAAGGAAGTCCAGTGGCCGGTGGCGTTGCGCAGGGTGTGGAAGACCTTACCGCCGGCGACCGCGACGACGTGGAGGTCGCTGCCTACGGAAACGGCCGAGACCTGCGTGACGTTGCTGAGGGTCCCGGCGACGTCACCGACGTGACCGAAGTTTCCCCAGGTGCCGTCGGCCTTGCGGATGGTGTGGTAAATCTTCCCGTCGCCGCTGAGGGCCACGACGTGGGTGTCGGCGTTGATGCCGGCCGCGGCGGCCGTGCGGATGCCGCCGATGTTCGTCGCCTTGGTCTGGACGTCGGTGAAGCCGGTCCAGGAGCCGTCGGCCAGGCGGATGCCCTGATAGAGGCTGGTGCCGGCCTGCACGAGGGTCTCGGCCTTCCAGCCGGGAGCCAGGGCGCGGGTCTGCTGGATCCAGTCGCGGGTGTTGTCGGTGCGGGTGTCCCAGGCGCCGCGGGTGTCCCCTGCGGCGGTGCCGAGGCAACCGGGCTGCCAGGAGCGGCTGCCGAGGGCGACGAGCGCGGGCTTGCCATTCTCGGTGCGGAGCGCGGGGGCTCCGGCGTCGCCCTTGCAGACGGTGGCGTCGGCAGGGGTCTTGGCGGCGAGTTCGAAGCCGGCGTCGGTCAGAGCACCGACGGTGAAGGTGGAGGTGTGGACCTTGGAGGGGGCCCACTCGGTGGCGGTGCGGCCGAACCCGGCGACCGTCAGCTCCTCGCCGGCCTGGGGCGCGGTGGAGGAGAGGGCGACCGGGGTGATGCCGGTGGCGGGCTGGGCCAGGCGGGCCATGACCAGGTCCCGGTCGGGGTGCGGCACCAGCTGGACGATCTCGGTGGTGTGGCCGCCGGAGGTGGCCAGGTCCATCCGGCCCACCGTGACGGTCGTCTTCTCCTTCGGGGCCCCGGCCGTCACCGTGTTGCTCTCCGCCGGGTTGTCAGCGAGGCAGCTCTTGGCGGCGAGCACCCAGTTCGGGTCGACCAGCGCGCTGGTGCACATGCGCTTGCTGTCGCCTACCGTCAGCTTGCCGGTGAAGGCGAGTGTGGCGTCACCGGTGGGAGCCGGAGCTGTACCGCTCGGACCGGTGACCCGGATCTCCACGAGCTTGCTGCGGGAGCCGCCCGCCTGGCCTTCGCCGACGCTCGCGTAGCCGTCCTTGGCGATGGTGACGGTCTTGCTGGTGCCGTCTGCGGCGGTCAGGCTGGCACTCAGCGGCTGGTCGGCCGCGTCGATCGCGAAGACGCGGTCGAGCTCCAGGGTCAGCAGACCGGTGCTCGCCCGGGAGACGAAGCAGTAGGTGCCCTGCCGGTTGACGCTCTCGTCCTTGACCGTCATGACGCGGATCTGCTTGACGGCCGGATCGCAGTCGGCAAGGAGGACGTTGCCGTCACCGCGGACGAGCTTGATGCCCTCCTCCGCCAGGATCTGCTCGGCGTTCGGGTAGGCGCCGTCCTCGAAGGCGAACGGCATCTCCGCCGGGGTGGTCGGCGTGTCCACGGCGACGGCGGAGCCGGCCAGGGGAGCGCTGAGCGCGGCCACGACCATGGTCGCGACGGCCATTCTGGTGGCGCGGTGGTGCACCTGTTGAAATCCTTCCGAAGGCGGCTCGAAAAAGGGCCGCAAAATGGCATGGCATTGCTGCCGGACCAGGTTTACGGCAGGCCGGCGCAGATGCACGAAAAACATTGCCTGTTGGTCGGTCCCTGTCAAGCTCATTGCCGGTGACGATGATCACCGGCCTTTCTGGGCAACCTTTTGGGCGGTTGGGCGTCGCGGCGTCTCGTTGTGGCGAGGGTGGGTCTCATCTGCGAGGACCGCGCTCTCTCGACCCCTCGGGTATGGCAAGATCCCCGCGTCGGGTGAGGCTTTACAGGTGGGTTTCCAAGCGGCGAACAAATTCCGCATTCCGCGTCGCGGGCACGCTCGCCGACCGAAAGTCGGGCGTCGCGCTACCACACCTTCTTCCCGTACGACGAACCATGACTGCATCCGGCCGTCTCGCACCGGCCGGACGACGAGATGAGTTGACTTTGAGGCGAAGAGATCGCCGACCACATCCGTCACGGACGGCGCGCGGTGTCGTCCCGTCGCTCGGCCGTGCCGGCCTCATGCTGGCGCTGTTGGCGGGGCTGCTCGGCACGACGCCATCGATCGCCCGGGCGGAGGACGCCCCCGTCGTCACAGCCGACGGGGTACCGGCGACACCGCGCGGCCGGGTCGTCCAGCTGTGGAAGTCCGGGGGCCCCGGGGTCAAGGCCGCCGCCGAGGTGGCGTTGACGGGCAGTGACACCGAGGTCCAGCGGTTCCTGGACCAAGTGGCGCCGGAGGCGGCCCACCAGGACGACCGGGTGGCGACCGCCCAGGTCGCCAGCGTCGGCGGCCAGAGCCTCATCGAGGCGGCCCGCACCGCGCTCGCCGGCACGCCGCAGGACATACGGACGTTCCTCACCGACGGCTGGAAGGCTCCCCTGGAGCAGGACCAGCGGGTGCGGGTCGCCCAGATCATCGACACGGCCGGACCGATCGTTCAGGAAGAGGGCCGCGAGGCTCTCAAGGGGTCCGCCGACGACGTCAAGGCGTTCCTCGACGAGGGGCGCTACGACTGGCAGGAGCAGGACGAGCGGGTCCAGCTGGCGCAGGTCCTGAGCATCGGCGGGCCGAACGTCCGCACCGCCGGGCGGATCGCGCTCAACGGCTCCGCCCAGGACATCCGCGAGTTCCTCCTCGTGGGCCAGCACGTGGCCCGCAACCGCGACCAGGAACACGCCACCGTCGCCGAACTCGCCGCCCTGGCCAGGGAAGCGGGCCGTCAGGCCCGCGAGGAGACCACCGCGGCCAAAGAAGCCTCCGCGCGCGCCGTCGAAGCCTCCCGGCTCGCCAAGGAGGCCGCCGCGAGGGCCGCGGCCGAGACCGAGGCCGCGCGTGACGACTCGCAGCGGGCCGCGTCCGCCGCCTCCCGCGCCGCCAGCGCGGCGAGCCAGGCCGCAGCCGCTGCCGAGACCGCGATCAACGCGGCTCGCGCCGCGAGCAATTCGGCGCGCGTCGCGGCCAACGCCGCGGCCCAGGCCGCCGCCGCGGCGGCAGGTGCGTCCCAGGCTGCCGCCCGGGCCCGGGGAGCGGCCGCCAACGCCGCCACCGACGCCACCCAGGCCGGCGCCTCCCGGCGCGCCGCCGAGGACGCCCGCAACGCTGCCAAGGGTGCGGAGGAAGCGGCGGAAGCCGCCAACCAGGCCGGTATCGCCGCCACCGCGGCGGGCGCGGCGGCCACCGCCGCCGTCAGCGCCGGTGCGAACGCCGACGCCGCGGCGGGCGCCGCCGAGGACGCCAGCCGTCACGCGGACGCCGCCGGCGTCCACTCCGACGAGGCGGCGGCAGCCGCCGCCCTCGCCCGCAAGCAGGCCGCGGAGGCCACCCGCGCCGCGAAGGCTGCCGAAGCACTGGCCGCCAAGGCCGCGAAGGCCGCCTACGAGGCCCGTGACGCGGCACGAAGCGCCGCCACGCACGCCCGGAACGCCGCCACCGCGGCGGACGAGGCAGCCGCTCACGCCGGTGAAGCGGCCACCGCCGCCGCCCAGTCCACCGCCCACGCCGCCGCCGCCACCGTCGCGGCCAACATCGCCAGCGCGGCCGTCCAGAAGGCGAAGGACACGTACGACCTGGCCCGCCAGGTGGAGGCGGAAGAGCTCACCGCGCGGACGAACGGCGCGATCGAACGCGCAGCCGTCCTCAAGGTCGAGGAAGACGCCCGCGAGAAGCAGCGGGCCGACCTGGCCAAGGAGCTCGGCGACCTCGACGCGGCCCTGCGCGCGCTGACCGCCGAGGCCACCCAGACCGGTGCAGACACGGCCGCCATCGCGGCCAAGGCGCGCCCCCTCGCCCTCCGGACGATGAAGCTCGGCGGCCCCTGGGCCCGGAGCGCCGCGCAGGTCGCCCTCGCCGGCTCGGAAGAGGAGATCGCCGCGTACGCCCGTGCCGGATGGCAGAAGGCCGTACAGGACGACGAGCGCACCGACGCCGAACGCCTCGCCCTGGACTCCCCGTCGGCTCCGATCCGCTCCGCGGCCGCCCAGGCCCTCGCCGGTGACGCCGCCGCGGTCCACCAGTTCGTGGCCAAGGGCCAGTATGAGGTGGCGGCCCAGGACATGCGCGTCCACATCGCCCGCATCATCGACACTGGTGGTCCCATCACCGAGGAGCGCGGCCGGGCCGTCCTAGCCGCCAATTCCGTCGACGCCTACCGCGCCTTCATCACCGAGGGAGCGCGCCTCGCGCGCGTCGAGGACGAGCGCATCCGGGCCGCCCAGCTCAGGGACAGGGACCCGCAGGACGCGGAGATGATCGCCGCCGCGCGCGTGGCGCTCGTCGGCCCCTCCGACCTGCTGCACTCCTTCATCACGACCGGCCAGTACAAGGCCCAGCGGCAGGACGAGCTCGCGGCCGTCCACCGCGCCCGTGTACAGGAGCTGATCGCTGAGGGCTTCGCGGTCGCGGCGACGGCACAGCAGGACGCCGCGCTAGCCCGCAAGGTTGCGGCCATCGCCCGCAAGGCGTCCGCCGAGGCGGACGAGGCGGCACGGCAGGCCGCCGCCTCAGCCACGGAGGCGCAGGGTTACGCGGAGGACGCCGCCGCGTCCGCCAAGGCCGCCAAGGAGTCCGCGGACGACGCCGCCGCCTCCGCCAAGGCCGCCAACCAGGCCCGCGTCGAGGCCCAGAACGCCGCTGAGCGTGCCGTCCGGTCTGCCACCGCCGCTCAGGGCTCGGCCACCTACGCCCGTTTCGAGGCCGAAGCCGCGTGGGCGGCGGCCGACGAGGCGCGGCAGAGCGCCACCGCCGCGGGCAAGGACAGGGACGCGGCCAATCTGGCGGCGGTGGAGGCGTTCGCCGCCGCGGTCCAGAAGTACCGCGAGGAAGAGGCAACGTTCCGCGCCGTCGAGCAGGAGTGGCGTGAGGCGGAAGCCGAGGCGGGAGCCGAGGAGCAGGAGGTCGACGAAGGCTGGGTGCCCGACTGGCTGGAGGAGAAGGCGAACACGGTCGGCATCTACGCTACCGAGATCTTCACCAACACCGACGTCATGGCCGGAGCCTTCGAGACAGTCCTGAGCGTCTACGCGATCGAGGCGGGCATCGGCGGCATCGTCGCCGGAGGCGCGGTCTGCCTCACCGGAGTCGGCTGCTTCGCCGGTGCCCCCGCTATCGCCATCAGCGGCGGACTCGTCGTCGGCGGAGCCTTCGGCGCGGCTGACGGCCTGTCCCGGATCGACGACGGCCTCGGCGTCGCTCTGCGCAACGCCCGCGACCGGTCGAACGCCTCCCAGAAGGTGCAGACGGGCCCCGCCCCGACGCCCCAAGGCGGACTGCCCGCCTTTCCGGGCGCCAAGCCAGCCAAGAAGAAGACCCCCGTCCAGGGCGGCGGCGGGTTGCGCGCCCGCTGGAAAGATGCCAAGGGACGAATCTACGAGCACGACCGCCAGCACGACACGGTCGAGATGTACGACAAGAACGGCAAGCACCTCGGCGAGTTCGACTACCGGACCGGGGAGCAGACCAAGCCGCGCGACCCCTCGCGAAAGGTGGAGAAGTGAGCCGTATACCGAGCAAGTAACACGGCTCCCGGACAGTCTCTGCCGCCTGCAAGCACGCGCTTGAGCCACCGGAAGCCGTGAGGAACCGATCGACGCGATCCGCGCGGCTCGGCGTTGTCACCCTGACGACGCCGGGCCGCGATGTATGTACGGGCGATCGCCGGGTCACCGGCCGTCGGTCACCCCGCCGCGTAACTGCCGGTCTGATAGTCCAGCGCCGGGTCCGGGGGACCGCAGTGGAGGATCTCGTCCACTGCCGGCCAGACGGACAAGGGGACGTCGTATCCGTACAGCATCCAGGGGTCGTCCTCATCGGGAGTGATGACCTCGCGCAGGCGCTTGATCTGATCTCGGCTGATGGGGTGCTGCGTGCGCAGGAGCTCGTCGTCCTTGCCGAATCCGTCCAGGGACCAGACAACGTCGTGGGGTTCTACAGAGGTCATGGACATAGACTAAAGCCGGGGAGAAACACCCCTACCTGTTAATGCGGCCACACTTATTCTCGCCCTGACCCCGCTCGCCGCGTCCTACACCACGGCCACTACCGCTCACGCGGCACCCACAGCGGCAGGGCCGGGATATAGCCGAGGCCGTCGCCCGGTTCACTGTCGCTCCCTCGACGGCAAACGCCCATGAACAGGCCCTGGATGAAGCGACGGCCTCAGCTACGCCTGGAGACGTTCACCGACCCGCGCCTCTGCGCGGCCATCGTGGACCGCCTCACCTTCGGCGGCAACATCACCGAGACCGGCACCGACTCATACCGCCTCGCTACCACCCGCGCCCGCGCGGAGCAGCAATCAGCGGCTGGTTGACCAATGCAGCCGGGCTCGTCTAGAGAGCTGCCAATCTTCCTGAAGACTGCCCAGCAGATTAGCAGCCCGTCCGGGTGCCGTTGGCAGCACGTACAGGGGGTTGATTCCGTCGGTGTCGACGTTGCACCGGGTGATCCGCAGGGACGCCGGGTGGGCCGGGCTCTGCTCGTCGAGCGGGAGCCCGTGGTGGCCGGGCCGAGCAGGCTCGATCCGCTCAGCGAGCTGGGCCTGAACGTCGTGGCCGACCAAGGCACCGGCGGGCAGGTTTTTCTGCGGGAACAGAAGCATCTGGCGCAGGTTCCGGTTCTGGTACCGGGCGCCCAGGTGGTGCAGATGCCCTAGTCCTGCAGATATCCGTAGGTCGGATTCCTCTCGCGGTGTTCGCGTTCTGCCGCCAGGGCCGCGTGATATTGAGGGGGCCTTTAGGGTTCTGGATCCCGACGGGCATGAAGTTCTTGTCTGGCCGAAGCAACAAATCCGCGAGCCAAGGTGGATGCCAGGTGCTGCCGGTACCGCTTCGCTACTTCTACGAGCAGCCCAAGAAGTAGGTCGTCGGCCCGTCTGGGGTGAGGCCTACGGCGGGAGGCGCAAGCGACACTGGCGCCTCCCGCGCGGTTGACAAGCCAGTCAGGTCGTCAAGAAGTTAGCAAAGGCGGTGCCGTCGTTGCTGCTCCCCGCACCCGCGGGGATGGTCCCATCACCCCCGACATGGCGCTGGAGCCGGGCGACTGCTCCCGGCACCCGCGAGGATAATCCCACCCTGATCGGGTGGTTGACCGTGCCTCACAGCTGCTCCCCACGCTGCGAGGATGGGATCCCAGGTCCGCGTGGAAGGACGTAGTGCCGGCGTCTGCTTCCTGCCGCCCGCGGGATGGCCCTACGTGGCGCCCCGGAAGGTGACGCCCTCGGCCCCAGGCGTCACCACTGCCGCTCTATGCGGCCGCTGGCGCTCCATACGCCCGCCCCTTCCCTCCTTTGCGCGAGCCGCTGACCAGGTAAAACGCCAAGCCGCGGCGCCCGGCATCAGCTCCCGGACGCCGCACGTGGGCTTCACTTCGACAGACGTCCGGGGAGGCCTGCGGTTGTTCCGGCCCTTGCCCAATCTTCACGGGGCGCTCGGAGTTTCCGACGTCGCCGGGCAGAGGCAGAGATAGCGCAGAGGCGTATCCGCCACGTCGATGGGAGAGTGCCTCGGTTCGACGGCTGTCCGCTCGACGACTGTCCGGGTCAGGCGTTGCGCCTGATGGTTTGCCGGATCCAGTCCGCGTAGACGGGCACGTTGGTGTAAAGGCCCGGCCCGGCCGAGCAGGCGACCCCCGGGACGCCGGGGCCCGACGTGGCTCCGATGAGCTCCCATCGTCCGTGCCGACCCCTCTGGAGCTGCGGCCCGCCGGAGTCCCCGAAGCACGCCATGGCCTTGGGGACACGGCTGATCGTGCACAGCCGGGTCCGGTCCGCGTAGCCGGGACCGCACTCGTCGATGGCACCCGTAATCGTCTTGAGCTCCTGCAACCGCTCCGCGAACTTCAGCTTGCTGTCGAGCGTGGTGCCGAAACCGAGGACCCGGGTGGGGGTGCCGGGCCGCCCGGCCCGCTGCGCGATCCGGACGGGCTTCTCGTCGACCGGACGATCGAGGCGGACCAGTGCGATGTCGTGCTTGTTGGCGGCCTTGCCTTCACCACTCACGAAGCCAGGGTGAACGACGGTCCGCTCGATGGTACGGACGGTTCCACCGGACGTTCGCTCGTCGCTACCGATCCGGACGATGCCGTCCAGCACCAGGCCGTCACCCTGCACACAGTGGGCCGCCGTCAGCACCCATTGGGGATCGATCAGCGACGCCCCGCAGGAACCGTCGTACAGCCCGTGCTTCGGGGCCGACTCCGGGATCGACGCCATGAACGAGTAGTGCTTCGTGGAATCCGTCCCGTTGACGATCGCTCCGGCGCTGCCGCTCATCAGGGTGGTGCTGGTCGCGAAGGCGAGAGCGCCGACAGCGGTGATGCGTGCCATGCGGCGGACCACCGACTTCAAGTTGGACACAGGGGTTCCTTCTCTCGTGAATCGGAGTGCGGTCGTCCACCCTGCTTGGTTCAAGATCCACCGGGCCATCCGGGTAGCGGTCCCCATGTGGTGGGGGTGCCCCCCGGAGGAAGTCGGTGGGGCACCCCAGCGCGTTCCCGCGCCATGGGACACCAAGATCGTTGGAATGGTTCGGAAGGTCCGCACACGCAAGGAGCGAACAGCATGCACGGATTCAGAATGTCGATCGGCGGACGAGGGTTGATCTCGTCCCTGGGGGTGCTCGCCGCAACGACGTCCGCGGCCCCCGCCGTTGCCGCGCCGTCGGCCGCGCGAGCGGCATCGACCGCTACCGCATCTACAGCACCGGCCGCGTCCGACGCATCGGCCGTATCAGCCGACTCCGGCGCGAAGGGTCGGGAATCGTCCCTTATACGATCCCTGGAGCGGTCTGCTCACCCACTGCGTTCCACGGAGGCAGGTGGCCGGACCGAGGACCTGCGGGCGCTGGGCGCCATGGTCGGTGACGCGAAAGTAGTGGGGCTCGGCGAAGCCACTCATGGTTCGCACGAGTTCTTCACCATGAAGGAACGCGTCTTCCGTCACCTTGTCGAGGAACGCGATTTCACCACCTTCGCTCTGGAGATGAGTTGGTCGGCGGGCCTGAGGATCGACGAGTACGTCCAGGGTGGCCCCGGCGACCCGCGGACGATCGCGAAGGAGACGCTGGCCGGATCCCCCTGGGAGCGTGCGGAGTTCGTCAGCTTGATCGCCTGGTTGCGTGAGCACAACCGCCGCCATCCCGACCACCGGGTCCACTTCATGGGGGACGACATCGGGGCGCCCGAACTCGGCGACCACATCTTCGAGCGCGTGGTGTCGTCCGTCGGCAAGACACGCCCCGAGGTGCTTCCCCGGCTCACCGAGTTGTACGGCGGGCTGCGCCCCTTCGACGACATCTTCGGCTACCTCCGCAAACCGGTCGCGGAACGAGAGGAGAACGCCGCACGCGCCAAGGAGGCACTCGACCTGGTCGCGGAGCACCAGGAGGCCGACGGCGGCGACTACGCGTGGACGGTGCAGCACGCCCGGAACATCGCCCAGACCTTCGCCTTCGCCACCGTCGACCTCACAGACCCGGCCTCGGTAACCGCCGCCGAGAGCCTGCGTGATCAGGCCATGGCCGACAACGTGCTGTGGTGGCAGCGCCACACAGGACACAAGATGCTTCTCTCAGCCCACAACGGCCACATCGGGTACCTCTCCACCCATCCGGACATGTACCCGCGGACCCAGGGCGCTGTGCTGAGCGATCGTCTGGGCCATGGCTATGTCGCGATCGGCTTCAGCTTCGCCGGCGGCTCCTTCCTCACCAAGGACGCATCCCTCGACGGAGACTGGAAAGCGGTGACCGTCCCGGCGGCGCGCCCGGGCATGAACGAGCACGTCCTGGATTGGGTCCGGTACCGGGACTTCTACCTCGATCTGCGGACCGCGCCCACACCTGCCGGGGCCTGGCTCGACCGGGCCCGTCCGGTCTACGACGCCGGCTCGACCTTCACCCCCGACCCTCTGCCCGTCCTCGCCCTCGGCCGGGCCTACGACGCCCTCATCCACCTCCACCGGGTCCGGGCGGCCGACCAGCTCTGACACGAGGGTGCGGCCCGCCGCCTCCGTGACGGACGGTCGGGCAGGACCAGGTCTGAGGGAGGAGGGAGCCGGCCCAGACCTGAAGAGGTTCGCCCGGTCGACGTGCGAAAGACTCCCGGGCGAACTCCGCTCCCCACGCTCCCTTGCTACCGGCCGAAAGAGTGTGAACGCGACCGTGGACTGGGCCGAAAGAGGCACCTGGCAGGATCCCGGCGACACGTCCCGTCCACGGGCGAGGTCGCGTTCAGGTGATCTCGGGGACGAGTTGGTTGGTCAGTTCGTACCCGGCGCCGATGATCGCCAGCCTCCCCGCCGTGATCCTCGCGGCCAGGTCGGGCTCTGCTGCGAGCAGGGCCCGCCCGAGCCGTACCACCACCTCCTACAGGCCATCGAGAACAACGTCGCCCACCCCGACGCCATCCTGACCTTCCCCTACGACTGGCGCCTGCCCGTCGGCGCGCACGCCAAGAACCTCGCCACCACCGCCCGCGAACATCTCACCCGATGGCGGAGCCACCCGGATCACGCCGCGGCCCGACGCAACGCCGTCGGCGAACGAGAAGCCCGACTCGTCTTCATCGCCCACTCCATGGGCGGCCTCGTCGCCTACGCGGCCCTCACCCTCGGCGGAGACAGCAACCTGGGCGACGACACCCAGCTCCGCCTGACACCCGACACGCTCGCCGCCGGCAAGGACGCCGCGGCCGCCCGCGGACTGGACTTCAACCGATACGTCGAGCGCCTCATCGCCGAGGACACCACCGGCGCCCGAGCCGCCGGCATGACCGCCGCCCAAGCCCTGATCGACACCCACGGCGACTTCCTCGACGACCTCGAAGCACACCTCGACTCGAAGCCCCCCGCCGCCCAGCAGGACTGCGGCGCCGCCGCGTGAGCGCGGCGTCGGTGAGGACGGGAGAGGTGGAACTGCTCCCCGCATCCTCGGGGATGATCCCGACTTCGAGGTGTTCAAGCGCACGGTGATGCACTGCTCCCCGCACCCGCCGGGATGGTCCCGGCGCCCTGCTCCCCGCACCCGCGGGGACGGTCCGATAGGGTCTCGCGGTCCAGGTCGGACGGCGTCCCCGTAACCAGCGAATTCGCGAGTTGTCACACCCGGTATCGGGCACCGGAGTCACAACTTCGTGTCGCTGAATCACCTTTCACGCGCGGCCGAGCGATGAGCCGGGTAACGTCGGATGACCGAGAAGCCGTCCCCCAGCAAGTCTGTCGGTGCCCGTTCGTAGGATCCTGGCATGTCTGATGCCTTCACCGTCCTGTGGACCCACGACACGTGCCGTGCCCTGCGCAAGGCAGGTCGTGTGGGCGAGCGGCCACCCATCGCCTTCAGCGGCGCCCACTCCTCTCTTCCCGCTTGGTCGGGCGCGCGCGCCGGGGATGAGGTGTACGCGCTGCATGTGAACCGGGGCGAGGTGTTGATGGTGAGCTGCATGCGAGTGGTCGGCGTGGGACGACGCGACTGTTGTGGCACCGCTCCCGCGACGTGGCAGGACCCTGGGTTTCCCGGGCACGGCGACTGGTCGGCGCTCGGTGCCAACGGCTGTGGCGCGGAAGCAGTGCACGTGGAAGCCACGCCGGTGCGCTTCGACATGCCGATACCTGGTGACCTCCTGGGACGACTCACCTGGCGCAACCGCCGAGGACAGACCCGTGGCCTGAAGTACGTGGTGGACGGCCGCCTGGAGCGCGCGGTCAGCCTCCAGGGGTTCTACCGTCTGACGCCCGAGTCGGCCAGCGATTTGGCAGTCCTCGACAAGGCCGCCCCCGGGTGCAGTGGATAGGGCGGCTCTCCTGTCCTGCCCTGTCCTGTCGAAGTGCATCTGTCAGATGGCGAGCCGCTGACCAGGTGGGGTGCCACGTCGATTGAGAACGCTGGCCCTCAGCGTTCTCGACTGACATGGCTTTCGCGGAATCGTGCTGACGGATGGGATAGGTGACTCAGCCGTCATGCACTTCAGCGAAGCTGTCCATGGTCTCCCTCAGGCGGCGCCGTGCTGCATCCAGACGTTCCGCGTAGTCAGCAGCGAAGATCCCGGGAAGTACCTTGTACTGCATCCCCGCGAGCTTGTGGATCGGGGCCCACGCGGCAAGTTTTGCGAGCTTCTTGGCAGCAGGTCAGGGCGGCGGCCATGGCCAGGCCTCGGCGCTGCCAGTCGTTGCGGACCACGTACGGGATCTTGAGACCATGAGCAGCCCATGGCAGGCTCATGCCGCATGATCGATGAATTCGCGAAAGACAACCTGCACGGGCGACTGCGGCGGGACCGCAAGGCGCTGCTCTGGAAACTCGACGGCTTGTCCGAATACGACGCCCGCCGGCCTTTGACCGCGACCGGGACCAACCTCCTCGGCCTGGTCAAACACGTGGCCAGCGTCGAGGCCAGGTACTTCGGAGAGGTCTTCGACCGCCCTTCCCCGGAACCGCTGCCCCGGTGGCAGGACTCCAACGGAAGCGATCTGTGGGCGACCGAGGACGAGACCCGCGATCAGATCATCGGGTTCTACCGGCGCACGTGGGAACACTCGGACGCGACGATCAACGAGCTTCCCCTCGACGCCCTCGGCCACGTGCCATGGTGGCCGGAGCCTTATGCCGACACGAACCTGTTCGCCATCATGGTCCATGTCCTCGGCGAGTCCATCCGGCATGCCGGGCACGCCGATATCCTGCGCGAGGGCCTCGACGGCCGGACCGGGTTGCGCGCCGAACACGAGAAGCAGATCGACGAGGAAGCCCGTGCAGCCTACTGCGCGAAGATCGAGCAGGCCGCCAGGTCGGCCGCACCAATCAAGGCTTAGTTCGGAGCCTCACGGAGGTCTCGTTCGCGGAAGAGACAGAAGCGCCGGTAGAGGGGGTCATGGGTTCCGAGGGTGGTGTAGATCCGCGCGAATCGTCGACTCAGCTCGGCGGTTGTCGCCAGGTAGAGATCTTTGGGGTCGAACGCGGTTGTGGGCGGGTCGAGGATCAGGTGCGTCAACACCACGATCTCGGGGAACGCCGCGAGGTGACTGCGGTCCTCAGCCGAGATCTTCTTGCTGACGGCGAGAGCTTCGACGCGGTCAAGGCGATCGGTCCACTCATTTCCGAGGTCGATCGGCATTCCGGAGGCGGACCAGTCCTCGACGATTTTCCGCGCCATGTCGAGGGCTCGTCTGGTCTGCCGGTGACGGCGGGCGAGTTGGTCGAGGCGTCGCTGGGCCTCGATGACTTCGGGCAGGGCGACGAGCGGGATGTCGTGAGTGGAGCGGGTCCAGAGCTGATGCCGCGGGCAGAGGTGGACGTGGGCGGGCGAGAGGGTGATGACCACGGAAGCGGTGGGGCTGCGGCGGGCTGTGCAGCAGCGGCAGGGGCGGCTGATCAGCCGTTCCGTTCGCTGCCCGGGACCGTGTGGGCTGAGGAAGTCGGCGAGCGCGGGCAGGGCCCTGGCGAGGTGGGGCGTCGGACGCCCGGAGAGTGTGGCCAGACGGTCGGGTGAGTGAGGATTCCAGCCGGCGGTGGTGTTGCTGAGCGGGGAGAACTCCGGCGGCAGCGGGCCCAGGAGGCGGGCGAGGAAGCTCGCGGGACGGTTGTTGGCGACGGCCAGGCGGTGGAGATAGGAACCGAGGGTCTCGTCGTGGACGGGGCCGAGGGCGATGGGCAGCCGGTGGAGTTGTTCAGGCTGCGTCGGCATCCGGCCTCCGGCGGCGGGGGCGTCGGTTGCGGCGGTGTTCCTGGCGGGCGTCCTCGGCGGTCTGGTCGACCTCGATGGTCTCCAGGGTCTTGCGGGTGATGGCCTCGCTGCCGTTGATGATGGCCTCAAGGGCGGCGCCGCAGACGAGTTGGGAGAGGCTGCCGATCGCGCCGTCGGTGCGTTCGTGGAGGTAGCCGTCGAGTTTGACCAGGCTGCCGGGCTTGTGCCGGTGCAGTCGTAGGGCGTCTTCGAGTGAGGCGATCAGGTTCCGCCAGTTCTGCCGCTGTGCGGTGGTGCCGTAGGCGAACGGTTCGGTGTCGGTGACGGTGTATCGGCCGGAGATCTGCTGGCCCCGGACCCCGCTGAACAGGCCGCTCGCGGCGACTTCGATGCCGGCGAGTACGAAGGTGGCGGGGATCCGCTCGGACAGGTATTTCAGCTGGTCGGAGGCTTCTGCCCCGGCTTGGGTGGCGAGGTTGAGGTTGTGGATCTCGTCGACGAGCGCGAGTTCGACGCGCATTTTGATCAGCAGATCGCAGACGGCGTTGGTGATGGAGGTCTGGGTCTCCTGTCGGACGACGGGAAGGCCGAGGAACCGGGCGAACTCGATGGCGAGCATCTTCGGGGTGGCCCGGGGCGGGACGGTGACGTAGACGACCGGCAGTCTTCCTGCCGCGGCCGAGCCGAGTCGTTTCCGGACCAGGAGTTCATGGTTGCGGCCGAGCTGGGCGATGGCGGTCGTCTTGCCGGTCCCGGCCTGGCCGGTGACGATCAGCCCGCGACGGCCGGAGATCTGGTGCCGGTTGAGCAGGACCAGGCGTCGCCCGGTGGTGAACACGTTGCGGACGGTGGGGGTGCCCACGATCACGAGCCGGGAGTGGTAGTCCAGCCTGGGCTCGTTGTAAGCGAGCCGTTTCTCCTCGGTCAGGGCCATGAAGGCCCGCAGCGAGAGCATGGTCGGGGAAACCGGGGCATCATCGACGAACTGCTTCCAGCCGTCCTTGGTGGTCAGAGGGTTGTGCTCGTCATCATGGGCGTTGGGCGGAGTCACCACAGAGGCTTACCTTCCTCTTCCAGGGGGTTGAAGACGCCGAAGGGGGTGACCGGCGCATCCTCCGGACCCTCGTTCTCGCTATCGTCCGCATCGGCGGGCCGGGCCGGTGGGAGTGCGGGCCGTGTGGGGGCCTCAAGGGCTGCCCGGGTGCGGGCCATGACCTGCTCCGATCCGGCCGGCGGTTTCCCCGACCTGCGCAGCAGCTTGGCCAGGACTTGGGCGATGGCGGTCTCGCTGGTGTCGTCGCGGCCCTGGTCGGCGAGGAGTTGGCGTGCGTGGCGCCAGGTGAAGTCGGCGAATGGGGCCCGGACCATGGGCAGATGGGTCCACGGGGCTTCGATCCATCGGCGGCTGTCGCTTCGCCGTACCCAGACGCGGGAGGCGTCGTAGGGGTCGTAGTGGACCTCCCACAGATCCTGCTTGCCCGTCACCCCGGACGGCTGCCTCCGTAGCCGGTTGAGCTCGGGGCTGTCGTAGGTGCGGTAGTTGACCTTGATGCCGTAGTCGTTGACGGCCCTCCAGACCGCGGGCAGCAGTTCGATGTAATCCTCTGCCGACAGAGCAACGGGCAAATACCCGGCGCGGGCGACAGCGATGGCGTACGACTCGTTCGGCGACAGCGTCCGCCCCGCCATATAGGGATTGCGCAGGCCCTCGTGCGGACGCTGCTGCCAGCAGATGATCCACTCGTCCAGGAGGTCCTGGAGCTGAGCGAGGTCCAGACTGCCTCGGAGGCCGGATCACTGCCGCGACGGGTGACATCGAAGCCGGTGTAGCCCGCGACGTACTGGCAGAACAGCGAGTTGATCGATGCGAACGTCCTCTCCACGATCGCCTTGTCCGTCGGGGTCCTGGGCCGGGCGAGTTGCAAGGAGATCCCCAGCAGTGAGCAGGCGGAGGAGAACGTGTCGGAGACGAACACCTTGCCGTGGTCGATCACGATGGTGTCCGGGACGATGACCGGCTTGGCCGCGGCCTTCTCCAACCGCGCGTCCACCGCCATGAGCCGCTGGTGCGGCAGGATCGAGTCCGACATCGCAAGGGTCTGGCTCCAGCCCGGCCGCATCGGCTCGGGAACCAGCATCCTCGCCAGCAGCACCGCGGCGTCCACGCCTTTCGTGCCCGCGGGCCTGAGCAGGGCCGCGCAGATCGTGCGCGTCGTGACATCGACCGCGATCGTCAGATCGGGGCGGGCCACGACTCCGTCGTCCAGCACCGCCATCACGTCCAGCCGCGTGGAGTCGATCTGCACGATCTCCCCGGGGCGGGCGGCCATGGAGGGGGTGAACGGCCCCACGGGCCGAAGCGCTCGCTGGCGGCGTACCGTGGCCGAACCGAAGGACGCGTTGTTCCTGGCGAGGCTGTTCACCAGCCGATAGAAGGTCGCCCTCGTCGGTAGGAGCTTCACCGCTTCCTCGCCGTGCTTCGCGGCGAGGATCTGCTCGGCCCGCAGCATGAGCCGCTTGCGATCCCCCGTCGAAAGGTCCGTCTGCCCGGCCAGGGCCTCGGTGACCGCCTCGACGACGCGCTCGTCCGTCCTTCCCGTGCCGGGGACCGGCACCGGCGGTTTCCGGGACCGGCCGTCCACCAGCCCCCACAACCCCTCGGCCTCGTAGCGCTGCCGCATCCGCAGAAAGGTCCGCTTGCTGATCTGCTGCCCGCCGGCCGCCAGCTCGGCGACCTTCGCAGCTTCTCGCTCCATCAGCGTCCGCCAGGCCGGGTCGTACTCGGGCCGAGGAGACGTGCCCTCCGGAACATCCGGGGGCAGCCCGGTGAGTACTTCCACCACGTGCTGTTCCCAGAACCGGGCCTGCTCGACGGCCGCCGGCGGCAACGCGTCCACCAACGCGAACGGCGGCAGGACTCGTTCCGGGACCGCCTCCGGCCCACGGTCCAGTACCTCGAAATCGGCGGCGGCCATCACGTAGCCGGCAGCCATGACACGGGTGTCGCCCTCGTCGCTGAGCAGCCGCAAGATCGTTCCATCCAGGCCGATGATCTGCTGGTCGTGGCCCTCGAACCGAATTCGGTCCCCGACCCGAAGAACCCCGCGTGGCGCCAGTTCAGCCATGACTCACCGCCGCATGGCCGATCAAGGCGCCGTCTCCCAACGGCACCGACAGGTCAAGATGCAGGTCACCGCACCACAGCAGGTGGTAAAGCGTCGGCAGGACGGACAACGGGTCCCCCACCGCTTCGACACCGTCCATGAGCAACTGTGGGTCCTCGAACGTGTCCATGAGCCGCTTCGCGACGTCGCCGACCCGATTACGTGGATGCCGATATCCCGACAGCCAGCGGACGTTGGCCATCTCCACCGGATCAGGCTCGTGCACCAGGGCGAAGGACCAGCAGCCCATCTCCTGGCACATCGCCTCGGTCGCCGAGAACTTCACCGCGTCCGCCGGGCCGACCCGGTCCGCCGGCCGGACATCGACGACCAGGCCCGAGCCGTCCTCCAGCCGTGCGAAGTAGTCCGGCGTATGCGAGATCCGGCGCTTCTCCCCCTGCCATGTCACCCGGAACGGCTGCGAGGCCAGCCCCACCACCCGCCGGTCATGGTCAAGGAGCATGGCCCGGTCCCGCTCCAGCCACGACTCGAACCCCACCAGCGACTGCGTCGTCGTCGCCCAGTACCAGCCCGTGAAGTGCCGCTGCCCGTGGTACGACGTGAACCGTCGCACTGGGAGCACCGACTCGAACCGAACCCGGGACACCGCCTCCAGCACGGACTTCCGCAGCCCGCCACCCTCAGCATCAGCCCACTCGACATCGACCAGACCCAGATCCATCGCCACCCCCGGCTCCGCGTACCTGCCGAAACGACCGTGACAGGTACTGCGAGAACCGGACCAGAAAACTGAGATCAAACCCCACGTACGGGGCAAACGTCGTCGCTCGGCGTGCGACGCAATGAGAATCCGACAACACGAACGAGAAGCCCTGAGAATCCGACAGCTTCAATGCGACAGGACATGCCCCCATGACCTGCGGCGTCTCACCTAGATGTCGGATCCGACATCGGCCATGAGATTCCGACACGGGAAATGAGATCCCACAGTAGAAAGACCTGCAAGATCTCGCGCTTCGCTGCATACGCCAAGGTTGTGACCTGGACATCCCTGTTCAGTCTCACGACGTGCCGGCCGGCGGCTGTCTCAGAGTCGTGTCATTTCCTCAGACTGTCCAGCAGGCTGCACTGCTGCCGAGGGGCGTCACGAACCTGCTTCGGCACCCATCCGTTCCATCCACTCGAGCACGGTTACTGCTCGCTTGAGGCGGCTGACGATGTCCTTCCTGGAGGCCGTGGCCAGGGTCTCCGGGATCTCGTCGAAGGTGTCGGGAAGGACGTCGAGCAGACTCCAGATCTGTTCGCCGGTGTTGACGGTCAGCAGTGCCGGCACCTCCACTGCACCGGCATCTCGGGACGGTGCGTGAGCCGTTGCACGAGCGTCGGGATCAGGTAGTGCGTCGCCTCCGCAGCAAGGTGCTCTCGCAGCCAGTCGACCGGGAGCCGCTGGCTGAAGCTGTGCATGGCGGCCTCCTGGGCCAGGTCCAGGAGATGAGCTGTGTCGATGGCTCGGACAGTGCGAGGAAGGGTCGGGGTCATGTCGCGATGATGGCAAGAAGTCTCCGAAGGGCCGAGAGGTCAGCTGGGCCGGGATGCGATCTGGCGACGGGCAGACCCCCAGACTTCCTCGAACTCCTCGGAGGTGAGTTGTTCGGGGTCGTGGCCTTCCCATTCCGAGACGGGCAGCTCGGCTGTGATCCCGAACCTGCTGTCGTACTCGTCGAGGCGGCCTGCGTCGCGGGCCCGCTGCCACTCGGCGAGGGAGGCAGCTGTGATCGGGGTCAGCTCAGGCCCTTGAAGTTCGACCTGCCGGATTGCCCAGCCTTCGGCGTCGACCTCGAAGTAGAACCAGGTGTCTTCCTCGTCCCAGTAGCAGCGCATCCATGTGGTCACCAGGCCATGATGCCGGGCCAGATGTGACGCCTACGCCGCGTTGTCTCATGGCTGAGCGATGAATCCTGTAGATCGGTCGAGCTGAAACGGAGAACCGACCCGGGTTGGATCCCAGCCTTGATCCCGTGCCTCTCGAATGCTGGCAGCAACGTGAGCTGGGCGAATGGGCTCCGTCTCGGCGCCCACCCAGTTACTAACTGATCGTTTCAGAATGAGGTTCGCAGGCGCCTCAAGCAGATGATGCTGCAGGCGAGTTGGAGCAGGCCGAGGCGGAGGTCGGCGCGTATCTCGTAGCGGATCCGGAGGCGTTTGAACTGGTGGAGCCAGGCGAAGGTCCGCTCGACGACCCAGCGGGTCTTGCCCAGGCCGGAGCCGTGCGGGACGCCACGTCGGGCGATCTTGGGTGTGATGCCGCGGTCCGCAGGACGCGGCGGTACTTGTCGTAGTCGTATCCGCGGTCGGCGAACAGCCGGCCCGGTCGATGCCTGGGGCGCCCGCGGAGCCCTCGGATGCGGGGGATCGCGTCCAGCAGCGGTGTCAGCTGGGTGACGTCGTGGCGGTTTCCGCCGGTCAGGGTTACGGCGAGGGGTGTGCCATGCCGGTCAACGATCAGATGGTGCTTGCTGCCCGGCCTCGCGCGGTCGACCGGCGAAGGTCCGGTGTGAGCCCCCCTTTCAGCGCTCTGACGTGCGAGCCGTCGATCGCGGCATCGTCCATGTCGAGCAGACCGGCTTTGCGTAGTTCGGCCAGGAGGACCTCGTGCAGGCGGGGCCAGACGCCGGCTTCGGTCCAGTCCCGCAGGCGCCGCCAGGCGGTCACTCCACTGCACCCTGTCCGCTCGGCAGGTACGTCTCTCCAGCTCACGTTCTTGCGCAGCACGTAAACGATGCCCCGCAGGGCCGCACGGTCGTCCGCCGGCAGCCGCCCCGGATACCGATGGCGCCGCGGTGGTCGGGGCGGCAGCAGCGGAGCGATGCGTTCCCACAGGTCATCAGGCACAAGATCATCCGACACCCGCAACACTCTGCCGCCACCAAGCCAAGCCGCCAACCCCCTGCAGTGAACTCACTATGAAACGATCAGTTAAGCACTGGATTAGGGGGGATCGCGTCGGCCCCTCGCCCGTCGACCGCGCCCGCCCCGGCTCCAAGCACCACCTGATCGTCGACCGACACGGAACCCCCTCGCCGTCACCCTCACCGGCGGCAACCGGCACGACATCACCCAGCTCCTGCCGCTGCTCGACGCCGTCCCGCCGATCCGGGGCCTGCGAGGACGCCCCCGCCGCAAACCCCGGCGGCTGTACGCCGACCGGGGCTACGACTTCGACAAGTACCGCCGCCTGCTGTGGCAGCGAGGCATCAAACCGCTGATAGCCCGGCGCGGCGTCGCCCACGGCTCCGGACTGGGCCAGGCCGCTGGGTGGTCGAGCGCACCTTCTCCTGGCTGCACCAGTTGAAACGGCTTGGCATCCGCTACGAGCGCCGAGCTGACCTCCACCACGGCCTGCTCGAGCTTGCTTGCAGCATCATCTGCCTGCGGAAACTTTGACTGCAGCCCTGAGCGGGTTCAGCGGGAATCGCTAATTGAACATATTCAAAACGTGTGGAAGGGTGGCTCCGGCCGTGCTCGGCTTCCTTCAGAAGCGACTACCGGGCGCACGAAGTGAGCGGTCTCGAACGGGCAGGGTGGCATGGACTCAGCACACGGGGCTCTGGCCCCAACCGGAAAAGGCCGAGGCGGCCGGTCCACGCTGATGTCAGATGGCCGGATGCGTCGCCCTCTCATCAGGTCCTTCGGACAGTTGGCCACGGTCCTCGGATTTCTGCTTCTTGCGTGCACATCATGCGCTGGAGCCGGCGGCGATGCTGCCGTGATCCAGCAGGCCGATCTCGTCGGGGACTGGAGCAATGCCAACGGCGCCACAGTGCACGTGTCAGCTGGACATAGCTTCTCGGCAAGCGGAATCAAGCATGCCGTCCCCGACTACGAGTGCCCTACGGAAATAGCTGGTACGTGGCAGTTCTGGGCGCAGCACGGCCCGCCGACGAGCTTCGGAGCCTCGGACTCGGCGACCGAAGGAGAGTCGTTCGTCGTGTTGGTGAACGCTGACAGTTCGGCCAGCTGGTGCGACCTCCAAGGCCAGGTCCAGCGTGATGACCAAGGCTTCAGCATCTGCCTTGTCCTGGATCTTGACCAGTCCTGCACTGCAGATGAGCTCCTCCGCAAGGACTCGACTCGATCCCGGTAAGCAGCGTGGGTGCAGCCCCGATCCGACGTCATTCAGCAGGGTCGGATGTCGCTATTTTGAAACGATCAGTTAATGGGTCGTCAGCGAGTTGGCCGAGTGGCCGGACACACCCCCGGGCACCGGGCCTTCCATGTCGGCACGGGCCAGACCGTCCGCCCGAGGCGCAGGCTTTGGCCGTATGCCTTCGTCGCGGCTAGGGTGTGCCGCCGTACTGGCGGATCGCTCCCCTGGAGAAGGTGGGAATGGGGCTCAAGGACGCAGACCACGCGGGGCTGGTCGTCGCGGCGCAGGCCGGTGACGATCGAGCGTGCGAGGAGCTCATCGCCGCGTACCTGCCGTTGGTCTACAACATCGTCGGGCGGGCGCTGAGCGGCCATGCGGACGTCGACGACGTCGTTCAGGAAACCCTGCTGCGCGTGGTGCGCGACCTGCCTGACCTGCGCGCTCCGGAGAGCTTCCGGTCCTGGCTGGTGTCGATCACGCTCCGCCAGATCAATACCCACTGGCACCGGCAACACGTGTCCGCCGACCGGACCACGGTCATCGACGAGGCACGCCGGATACCGCACGCCGGCGCCGAGCCTGTGGACACGGCGATCCTGCGGCTGCATGTCTCGGACGAGCGCCGTCGCGTCGTCGAAGCCGGCCGGTGGCTCGACCCGGACCATCGGGTGCTGCTGTCACTGTGGTGGCAGGAATGCGCCGGCCTGCTCAGCCGGGAGGACATGGCCGCCGCGACGGGGCTCACGGTCGCTCACGTCGGAGTGCGTCTCCAACGCATGCGGGAGCAGCTGGAACTGTGCAGAACGATCGTCGCCGCGCTGGAGGCCGACCCGCGCTGTCCGCAGCTGGGGGAGACCGTCGTCGGCTGGGACGGTCACCGTGCATCGGTGTGGCGCAAGCGGATCGCGCGGCACACACGTGACTGCCCGGTCTGCACGGCGGCGTCGGCGGAACGGATTCCGGCCGAACTCCTCCCCCTCAGCCTCACGACGCTGGCCGTCCCGGCCGCACTGATCACCGCGCTGGCCGCCAAGGGCTTGCTGTCGGGTACGGCAGCGAGCGCCGCCGGGCTGGCCGCGGCCCCCGTCGCCGTCGGCACGGCGACGGGGGGAGGCGGTCTACACGGCGCTCTGATCGGCAAACTCCAGACGGTGACCGCTCATCCGCTGGTAAGCCTCGCGACCGGCGCGGTGCTCATCGCCGGGACCGCCACCTATGCGACCTGGCCTGATCCGGCGCCTCGTCTGCCCGGCGCCACTGCCGCTCCCACGGTCGGCACTCCCACGCCCCTTCCGTCGCGCACCACTACCTCGGCGGGACCGTCCCCGACAAGTCCGTCCCCGGTGAGCCCGCCCTCGGTCGGCCCGTCCGCCGTCGCGGGCACCGTTCCGCTGGGCGCACAGTCGCTGGAGTCCGCGGACAGTCCTGGCCTGTTCGTCACGTACACGGGCGACTTCGCGACGCTCGGCAGCGTCGCCGCGTCCAGCAGCGCGCAGGCACGTCAGCGGGTCACCTTCACGGTCGTCGGGGGACTGGCCGACACGCGGTGCGTCACCTTCCGCGCCGCAGACGGCCGGTATCTTCGCCACTACTACCTGCGGCTGCGGCTGAGCACCGACGACGGCAGCGCACTGTTCCGTGAAGACGCCACCTTCTGTCCCCGTCCCGGGGCGGTCGCCGGGTCCGTGACCCTGCACGCGCGCAACTATCCGGGATCGGTTCTCCGCCACCGCGACGGCGGCATCTGGCTCGACGGCTCCGACGGCACGCGGGCCTTCGCCGGCCAGGCTTCCTACATCGTGCGCAGCCCCGGGGCCTGAGCACCACTCCTCGGGCGATCCCGACCGAGTCGCACAGTCACAGCTGGTGCTCCTCCAGCCGGATCCCCCACGGTTCCTGCCCCACGCCATGACCGGCGTTCACTGCAGATCGGTGCGGCGCCCCTCTTCCACGGGCGCGACCAGGTCACGGCGTCCGGCATAACGCTTTCTGCCTGCGAGATGCATCACTGGGCAATCCTGCGGACGGCGCGACTTTTCTGTTACGAGACCGCGAGCTCGGAAGCCTCCACTTCAGGGGTGTCCTTCCCACCGCCTGTCATGACATGCCGGCGCGGCTGGGTCCCGACGTCCCCCACTGACGTATCCCCTGAAGAAAGTTCCTCCCATGACGCAGCACATCCACGAACTCCGGGCGACCGGGACGCAGGGCCCCCGAGGAGAATCATGAAGGGCTTGCACCGGCTCCGCCGGCGACGCCGGACATGGGCGATAGGACTGTCGGCCACGGCGCTGGTGGCCGGCGTCGTGACGCTCCTCCCCAGCTCTGCCGGAGCCGCTGGCCTGGGCACCCAGGCTGCCCCCTCGGGCAGGTACTTCGGCACGGCCGTGGCCGCCGGCAGGCTCGGCGACTCCGCGTACACCGCGATCGCGGACCGGGAGTTCAACATGATTACCCCGGAGAACGAGATGAAGTGGGACGCCATCGAGCCGTCCCGCGGCCGCTTCAACTTCGGCCCCGCAGACCGGATCGTCGATCGTGCCCTGGCACGCGGTCAGCGGCTGCGTGGCCACACCACGGTCTGGCACTCGCAGCTCCCCTCCTGGGTCGGCTCCATCCGCGACGCAAGCACACTGCGCAGTGTGATGAACCACCACATAACCACCCAGATGACCCACTACAAGGGCAAGATCTACGCCTGGGACGTAGTCAACGAGGCGTTCGCCGACGGCGGCAGCGGCCGGCTCCGCGACTCGGTCTTCCAGCAGGTGCTGGGCAACGGCTTCATCGAGGAAGCGTTCCGCACCGCCCGGGCGGCCGATTCCTCGGCCAAGCTCTGCTACAACGACTACAACATCGAGAACTGGTCGGACGCCAAGACCCAGGGCGTCTACCGCATGGTCAAGGACTTCAAGTCCCGCGGCGTGCCCATCGACTGCGTCGGGTTCCAGAGCCACTTCGGGCCGGGCGGCCCGCCGGCGAGCTTCAAGACCACCTTGGCCAGCTTCGCCGCCCTGGGCGTCGACGTCCAGATCACCGAGCTGGACATCGCCCTGGCATCACCCACCCAGTACGCGAACACGGTCAACACCTGCCTGTCCGTGCCCCGATGCACCGGCATCACGGTGTGGGGCGTCCGTGACAGCGACTCCTGGCGCAGCGGCGAGAGCCCGCTGCTGTTCGACAGCGGCGGCAAGCCCAAGCCGGCGTACACCGCCGTCGTGAACGCTCTCCAGTCCGGCTCCGGTACCACCCCAGGCAAGCCGACCGACGGTACGGGGGAGATCAAGGGCGTTGCCTCTGGCCGCTGTGTCGACATCCCCGGCTCAGCCACCGCCAACGGCACCCGGGCGCGCCTGTGGGACTGCAGTGGACAGGCGGGCCAGCGCTGGACCTACACCGCGGCCAAGCAGCTGAAGGTGCACGGCGACAAGTGCCTGGACGCCAAGAGCAAGGGCACCGCCAACGGCACCTCGGTGATCGTCTGGGATTGCAACGGCGGCGCCAACCAGCAATGGAACATCAATACCGACGGTTCGATCACCGGCGTCCAGTCCGGGCTGTGCCTCGACGCCGTCGGCGCCGCCACCGCGAACGGCACCACGATCCAGCTGTACACCTGCGCGTCCGTCGGCAACCAGAAGTGGACCGGCCCGACCGGGACGGGAGCCGGCACGTGTGCTCTTCCATCGACGTACAAGTGGAGCTCGACGGGGCCTCTCGCACAGCCGTCGAACGGGTGGGCCGCGGTGAAGGACTTCACCCACGTGATGCACAACGGCAAGCACCTGGTCTACGCGTCGAGCGCGTCGGGTACCGCGTACGGCTCGATGGGGTTCAGCCCCTTCACGAACTGGTCCGACATGGCATCGGCCGGCCAGACCAGGATGAGCCAGAACGCGGTCGCGCCCACACTGTTCTACTTCGCACCCAAGAAGATCTGGGTCCTTGCGTACCAGTGGGGTGCCTCGCCCTTCAGCTACCGCACGTCCAGCGACCCCGCCAACCCCAACGGCTGGTCCGCGCCGCAGCCACTGTTCACCGGCAGCATTTCCCGCACTGAATCCGGGACCGGCCCCATCGACCAGACCCTGATCGGCGACGAGAAGAACATGTACCTGTTCTTCGCCGGTGACAACGGCAAGATCTACCGGGCGAGCATGCCGATCGGGAACTTCCCCGGCAACTTCGGCTCGTCGTACACGACGGTCATGAGCGACACGGCGAAGAACCTCTTCGAGGCGCCGCAGGTCTACAAGGTCAAGGGCCAGAACCAGTACCTCATGATCGTCGAGGCCCGGGGCGCGAACGAGCGGCGCTATTTCCGCTCGTTCAGCGCCTCCAGCCTGAGTGGTGCGTGGACCCCGCAGGCCGGCAGCGAAAGCAACCCCTTCGCGGGCAAGGCCAACAGTGGTGCCACCTGGACCGACGACATCAGCCACGGAGACCTGGTCCGCAGCGATCCCGACCAGACCATGACCATCGACCCCTGCAACCTGCAGTTCCTGTACCAGGGCAAGGCCCCCACCGCGGGCGGACCCTACGACCAGCTGCCGTACCGGCCGGGTGTCCTGACCCTGCAGCGCTGACCTGCCCGACCCACGGTTGCACAAGGAGAAACACCCCCCATGAACAACCTCACGAACGGCGGGCGCCGCGGACGTCACCGCCGTCGCAGGACCGCCACCGCTCTGCTGCTCGGTGTGCCCGCCACCGTCGTGCCGTACCTCCTGTTCGTGCAGGACGACTCGCAGGCCGCGACGGTCGACAGCAATGCCCACTACAAGCTGGTCTCCGTGCGCAGCGGCAAGGTGCTGGACGTCAACGCTTTCTCGACCGCCGACGGCACCCGCATCCAACAGTGGACCGACCAGAACACCGCCAACCAGCAGTGGAGACTGCGCCCCACCGGAGACGGCTACTACGAGCTGGTGAATCGCAACAGCGGCAAGGTGCTGGGCATAGCGGGCGGCTCGACCGCCCAGGCGGCTGTCGCCGAGCAGCAGACCGACAGCTCCTCCACCTCCCAGGAGTGGCGGATCGACGAGGGGAGCGGTTCCGACGCCGTCACCTTCACCTCCCGCAGGAGCGGCCAGGTCCTGGACGTCTCCGGAGGCTCCCCGGCCGACGGCGCGGCAGTCATCCAGTACCACGGCAAGGGCAGCACCAACCAGCAGTGGAAGCTGGTGAAGACGTCCGAGGCCCCGGTCAACGGGACCGGACCGTACGCGTGGAAGAACGCCCAGGTGGTCGGCGGCGGTTACGTCACCGGGGTGGTGTTCAATCCCCGGGAGAAGGGTCTGCTGTACGCGCGTACCGACATGGGCGGCGCCTACCGCTGGGACGCCGCGGCCGAGCAGTGGATCCCGCTGACCGACTGGCTCGGCGAGAAGGACTGGAACCTGCTGGGCATCGATTCGGTGGCCACCGACCCCGTCGACCCCGACCGGCTCTACCTCGCGGCCGGAACCTACACCAGCGAGTGGGCCGGCAACGGCGCGATCCTGCGCAGCACCGACCGTGGTCGCACCTTCCAGCGCACCGACCTGCCGTTCAAGCTGGGCGGCAACGAGGACGGCCGCGGGGCGGGCGAACGGCTCGTGATCGACCCCTCGGACAACCGCACCCTGCTCCTTGGCACCCGTAGGAACGGACTGTGGCGTAGCACCGACAGCGGTGCGACGTGGCGGCAGGTCTCCTCGTTCCCCGTCAAGGACGGTGCGGGCATCTCCTTCGTGACGTACGGCCCGGGCGGCAGCAGGACGATCTACATCGGCGTCGCCGACAGGTCCACCTCCCTGTACCGCTCCACCGACGGCGGCAGCACCTGGCAGGCCGTCCCCGGCCAGCCCACGGGCCAGTTGCCGCAGCACGGCGTGCTCTCCGGTGACGGCTCGCTGTACCTGACGTACACCAACGCTCTCGGGCCTAACGGCGTGACGGCGGGCTCGGTCTGGAAGCACACGCCGTCCGGTGGGACTTGGAAGGACATCACTCCGTCCCGCGGCTCATACGGGTTCTCCGGCCTGGCCGTCGACCCGCGCCAGCCGTCCACGGTGATGGTCACCACCCTCGACCGCTGGTGGCCCGAGGACGAGATCTACCGCACCACCGACGGCGGCACGACCTGGAAGGCACTGGCGGACAAGTCGGTGCGGAACGCCTCCGCCGCTCCGTACGTCGGTACCCACACCGGGCACTGGATGACCGCCCTGGCCATCGACCCCTTCGACTCCGGGCACGTGCTGTACGGCACTGGCAACGGCATCTGGCGCAGCAAGGACGCCAACGCCATCGACAACGGCGGCACCAGCCACTGGACCGCGGGGGCTCGGGGCCTTGAGGAGACCGCGCTGATGGACGCGATCGCCCCGCCCGGGGGTGCCGCTGTCGTCACCGCCATGGGCGACCAAGGCGGTTTCCGCCACGACGACCTGACCAAGGTCCCGGCCGGGCGGCTGAGCAATCCGATGATGACCAACAGCACGGATATCGACTTCGCCCAGTCCACGCCCTCGATGATGGTCCGCGTCGGCTGCGGCGGCGCGCAGGACGGCGCCTACTCCACCGACGGCGGCAGCAGCTGGAACGGCTTCAAGGCCGAGCCGGTGACAGGCGCCCAGGACGGCCGCGTCGCGCTCGCGGCCGACGGCTCCACCATCGTCTGGACCCAGGCCGGCCAGGTCCCGTACCGATCGACCGACAAGGGAGCGAACTGGTCGAGGGTCGGCGGACTGGGCACCGACGCCGTCGTCATCGCCGACCGCTTCTCGGCCAGGACCTTCTACTCCCTGTCGCGCGGCACGCTGCACGCCAGCACCGACGGCGGGGCGACCTTCACCGCCCGGGCGACCGGCCTGCCCGCCGGCCCGCTCACTGCCGTCCCCGGCATCGCCGGAGACCTGTGGATCGCCGGCGGCGGCCAGGGGCTGCTGCACTCCACCGACGGCGGCCGCACCTTCACCACGCTCACCACGGTGCAGTCCGCCTCCGCCCTCGGCTTCGGCAAGGCCGCACCCGGCGCCTCGTACCAGGCCCTCTACCTGATCGGCACCGTCAAGGACGTCACTGGCGTCTTCCGCTCCACCGACAAGGGCGCCACCTGGCTCCGTGTCAACGATGACGCCCACCAGTGGGGCGCCATCGGAGGCGTCGGCGTCGTCACCGGCGACCCGGACACTTTCGGCCGCGTGTATGTCGGTACCAACGGACGCGGACTCCAGTACGGCGACCCGTCCTGACCCCGACACCGGAGCAGACGCGCGTCCGACGCACGAGCTGACGCTCTGTCAATATCGGCAAACCGCTCTCCTGACCGGTGCCACATCTCGGTCGGAGGGCGGTTTTCTGCTGTCTTCTCAGTGCTGGCGTGCGGCCTCCGCTGCGCAAGGCCCCGGCGTCCGTCCAGTCATCCTCGCCACCTTCTTCACCGGTTTTGGTCGCTCTGGTCACATGGGGTGCAGGCGGCTTCAGCCACTTGGCGGGGGTGTACCCGACGATCGCCGGATGGTCGACGGAGCGCTCAGACTTCCAGGCCGGTGGCATGACACACCGCACGCACGAGAAGGAGCCCAACCCCGCCCGTCGGCCCTCGTGCGGGCCGATGCCGCACGTCGCCGGCGAGGTACGCGGCTGACTACGGAGGGCGGCTCGAAGCTGTCCGGCGGTGAGCGCCAGCGCGTCGCGATCACCCGCGCGCTGCCGCGCAGGCCCCGGCTGCTGCTCCTGGACGAGGCGACCTCACAGCTCGACGCGGTCAACGAGCTGGCGCTGCGGGACGTCATCGCCGAGACGGCACGCGAGACCACCGTCCTGGTGGTGGCGCACCGCTTGTCCACGGTGACGGACGCGGACCGCATCGTCGTCATGGACGCCGGCGCGGTCCGTGCGATCGGCACCCATAGGGAACTGGTGGATAGGGACGAGGTGTACGCACAGCTGGCAGCGACCCAGCACCCTGGTCCCGGCCGAGCGCCCCGCCGTGTGAGTGGAGTGCTCAGCAGGGCTGCCCCCGCCATGCGCCGGGGGCAGTCCTGCTGAGTGGCGAAGTGGCGCCGGACAGCCGTCGGGTACCGGCGCGCACCAGAGGGCGGGTGAGGCTGAGGACGGCGCCCGCGTCACGAGGCGGTTCGCTCCTGCACGCTCTGTACGCCACCTCACCTGGAGTCCCCATGCCCATACCCATGGCCAAGGACCAGCGGGTCCCGCTGAACAGGGCGGACGACCATGGGCCCCACACGGCGCTGGTCATGGCGGAGGTGACCCGCGCCGGCGGCGCCTGGACGATGACGGCCCTCGGCGAGCCGGTGGCGCGCAACACCTTCGCCGGCCTCCTCCAGGCAGCCGAGGCGTCACCTGGTCGCTCAGCGGACCTTCTCCGGGCTGACCGGGGAGGCGGAGACAGGGGCGGTGAGCAGGCGGGCGTGGGGCGTCGAGCCGAGGCCGTGGAGCAGGACGCTGCCGAGCACGGTGATGGTCACGGCGTACAGGGCGGTGCCCGCGGAGGGACCGTCGGGAAGGGCTGGCTCAGCCGACGTTGTCCTGACGTAGGAAGTCCACCCCCGCTCTCTCGTCACGGTGGACCAAGCCGCGACGTCCCCAGACCGTGCCCCGCGCTGCGGCAGCGTGAACCCCATGCACCCCCGCCGCATCCTCCTCGCCGCCCTCGCCGCGCTCCTCACCAGCGAATGCGTGGCAGTCCCTCACGCGCCCGCCCCTGACGCTCCGCCTCGGCCCGCCGCGTTCGCGCCTGCTGCGGACCGCCCGCCGGCCCCGCTTCCGCTGTGGACGTGGGCCGAGAGCGGGACTGCTGCCGTCAGGTGGCCTGGTCAGTTCCGCACCGCGAGGGATCCGGCGAAGTGGCGGGCGGCGTTGCCATCTCGCTTCCGCGCCTGGGTTGGGCGGTCGGTTTTCTCCAGCCCACCGTCCTGCCCGCATCTCCTTTTGTTGGTTCTGGTGGGCCACTCGATGGGGTGAGTGAGTGCGGTGAACGGGTGTCTGACGTGTGCGGGTCGCGCAGTACTGGGTCACAGTGTCGGCCATGACTGTTGTGGGCGAGGTGCCGGGTATCCCGCAGGCTGGAGGTGCTGGGGGTCCGGTTCGGCTGGCGCGGACGGCTCCGGCGCTCCTGATGCAGCCCACCACCTTGTGCAACTTGGACTGCACCTACTGCTACCTGCCCGATCGCGCGGTGGCGAGGCTGATGCCGGTGGAGGTCGCCGACGCGGTCGCCGTCGCCGTACGCGAGTGGAGCCGGCGGCATCCGGTGACGGTGGTGTGGCACGGGGGTGAGCCGCTGGCAGCCGGGCAGGCGCACCTGCGGGCGTTGATGGAGCGGTTCGGCCCGGGCGGTGAGTATCCGGTCACCCACGCGGTGCAGACCAACGCGACACTGATCGACGCCGATTGGTGCGCGCTGTTCACCGAGGCCCGCATGCAGGTGGGCGTGAGCATCGACGGTCCCGGCCAGGCCAACGCGGCGCGTGTCGACCGCGGCGGGCGGGCCAGCACGGACAAGGCACTGCGCGGTGTGGACATGCTGCGCCGGGCGGGCATCGAGTTCGGCCTCATCTGCGTCGTCGCCGATCCGACGCCGGACAGCGCAGTAGCCCTGTACCGGTTCGCCCGCGAGACCGGGGCCGCGAGCCTGGGGGTGAACCTCGCCGAGCACAAGGGCGTCAACGACATGGCCGGCCAACAGCCGGGGCAGGCAGTGGTCGCCTTCTGGCAGACGCTGGCCGCCTGCTGGCAGGCCGATCCCGTGATCCGCATCCGCGAGTTCGAACAGGCCTACAGCTACATCCGCGCCGAACTGGCCGGCAGCGCCCACGAGCGGGCCGCCCGACCGGTCAACGCACTGCCGATGGTGACCTTCGACGGCGAACTCGTCCCCATGGCCCCCGACCTCGCCGGATTCTCCTCACCCCGCCACGGCCCCTTCACCGCCGGCAACGTGCTGCGCACACCGCTGGCCCGCCTCATGGCCGAGGCCTCAGACGTGCCGTGGGTGGCCGAAGCACTCAACGGTGTCTCCGCCTGCCGCTCGAGCTGTGAGTACTTCGCCTACTGCCGCGGCGGTCAGGCGGCCAACAAGTACTTCGAGACCGGACGGCTGGATGCCACCGAGACCACCTACTGCCGAACCAGCAAGATCAGTCTCATGGAAGGAATCCTGCGACATGCAGAACACGCCCGCCGCTGACCAGCCCACCGACCCCACCACCTCGCTCACCGAGCGGATCGACGCCAGCCGGGTGGAACTCGCCGCTCCTGCCGAGCAGGTGGCCGACTGCCCTGACACCGCCAGCCTCGTCGGCGGCCTCGGCGGCGGCCTCCTGGGCGGTCTCAGCGACCGCAACCTCAAGCGGGACGTACTCGCGGTGGACTGGACCCGGTGACAACTGCTCCACGCCTGGACCAGTCCGGACAAGGGCAGGCCACTGAAGGGGTGGTGGCCGATCCGGTCACGGTCAACGGCTTCGACATCCTGGACAAGGTGGCAGCGCTGCCGGTCAGCACCTGGCGCTACCACTGGGAACCGGACGACGTCCGGCACCTCGGCCCGATGGCCCAGGACTGGCAAGCAACCTTCGGCCTCAGCGCCGACGGCCGCAGCATCCCCGGCGTCGACGCCACCGGCGTCCTGCTGGTAGCCATCCAGGCCCTGCACCGCCAAGTACGCCAGTTGCAGACCGAAGTCGCCCGACTGCGGGACGGTTCCGCCCGCGACTCGTAGAGCCACTGCTCAGCGCGGGCCGCCCAGAGGCGGCCCGCGCTGCGGCGTGCCGGGGCAGGAGGCTGGTCTCGTAGAAGCCGCAGGAGGTGGCTGCGGGAGTCGCGGTGACGGTCACCGCGCCCAGGGAGGCGAGGGCGATGTGGCCACTGCCACTAACCGAGGGCGGCCCGCTGTAGAACGGGCTGGCGATGATGGACGTGGCCCGGAGGGCCGCCACCAATGGCGATCTCGGGGTGGCGGCGACATTCCTCCTGTACTGCGAAAGCCTCGCTCAGAGTCTTTGGCCTGGCCCTGCACCCATCCCGGGCGCTGCTCCGGAATCGGAGGTTCGTCGGACCTGGGTTCGTACGGGCCCGGGTTGTCTGCGGGATGTGCGCCGAGAGCATCTCTCTCAGAGGGAGGAGATCCACAACCCGCACATAGTTACTACCGTCAGCCCTCACGCCCTGGCCCGGACAACAGAGACGCCGAGCGAGCAGCTCACGGCGGGCCTGGTCGGCGAATGCTAGGGGCTGATGTAGGCAGTACTCGTTGGTGGTGTTTGTTCCGTGGCGCTCGGTAGTGCCGGGCAGGCCCGGCCGGTCAGCCGGGGCGGGTGATCCCCGCGCGCTCTTAGCTGGGCGGCTGCAATCCCCAGTAGTGCGGCTCGATGGGGGCCCGCTTGACGATGATTCGAGCGATCGCGTCGGGACTGTCCACCAGCTTTCCGTATGAGCCGGAATGATCGTTGGGGGTGTGCTCGATGTCGGCCCACACCACGCTGCCGGGACCGGCGGAGCCGTAGGAGACGGTCCACTCGGCGTACGTCTCACCGCAGCTGGCGACCGCCACACGGTGCTCCGATGTCACCTTCATGCACGTGCGTGGGTTCGAGCCCTGCGGGGAGATCTCCATCATCCCGCTGGGGAGGTGCTGTACCTGCCAGTTCGCCGAGGTGGACGCGGTGTCCGTGCAGTCGCCCAGCGACACCATGCCGATGCTCCCGTGTGTCTTGGGCCAGACCAAGCACTTGCCGTCCTGGAGAGCCGCGAACCGATAGACCCCGTTCCCCAGTGGGGCGGCGTGGGCGGGTTGCGCGAAAGCCGCAGTGGCCGCAAGCGCGGCGGCCATGACAGCGATGACACGTGAACGCATGGGGTGGAACTCCTCGAACAGCCGTGGTCGATTCGATCGCACGGCACAGACGTGGTCGATGCACATTTCGCCGGAGACGGCGAAAGTACTGATCTTGGAACACCGACCCCCTCCGATAGCAGCTCGCGATGGCTGCTGTCACTCGTCCGGCCGAGCCGCATCAACCGACGGCGTGACGTTGCTCGGAGCGTGGCCTCGCCGCTGAGAACCGCATGAACACAAGGCGCGCGAGCGAGGGTACGCCGTAAGCGCGCTTCACGGCGTACGCCGAGCACGCGACCCATCTTGCCTTAGGCACTGTTTCTCGGATCATGTTCGGAGCCAGATGACGAGGGCTGCGAGGGTGACCGTGCCGAGGTAGATGTAGGCGCGTTTCTCGTAGCGGGTGGCGACGGCGCGGAAGCCTTTCAGGCGGTTGATTGCGCGTTCGACGGTGTTGCGCTTCTTGTATTGCTGTCGAAGCCAGTGGGACGGCCGCCTCGGGAACCGCGATTCTTGCGGTGTCTCTGCTGGTCGAGGCGTTCTGGGATGGTGTGCCGGATGCCGCGTCGTCGCAGGTAACGACGGTTCTTCCGAGAGGTGTAGGCCTTGTCCGCCAGGACATGGTCGGGCCGGGTCCGGGGCCGGCCGACTCCGATACGGGGCACGGAGACCTGCTCCAGCACTCGCTCGAACTGGGGGCCGTCACCGTAGTGTCCGGGTGTCAGGACGAGGGCGAGGGGCCGGCATCGCCCGTCGGCGGCAAGGTGGATTTTGGTGGTGAATCCGCCGCGGGAACGTCCCAGACACTCGCCGATCTGACCACTTCCTCCAGCCGGACCGTCAGTTTCCTCAACACCGGATCGACCTGGTTTGTCCCCCCAGTGAGCCCCTTTTGAGGGACCGCGGCCGCCGGCGCCTTCCTCGCGCCGGCGGCGTGCTGGTGGGCCCGCACAGCAGTCGAGTCCACCGAGACGTCCCAGTCGATCTGGCCCGCGGCGTCCTCGGCCGCCTGGATCCGCGACAGCAGCATCGTCCATGTTCCATCCGCTGACCAGCGGCGATGGCGTTTGTAAACGGTCTCCCACGGCCCGAACCGCTCCGGAGGATCTCTCCACTGCACGCCCGTCCGGACCCGGTAGAGCACCCCGTTGATCACCCGGCGGTGGTCACTCCACCGGCCCCCGCGGGCCCCACCAGGAGGCAAGAACGACTCCAGCCGGTCCCACTCCGCATTCGTCAGATCCCCACGGCCCATACAGACAGCCTGACCCCAACACCCCACGCACGTCAGGAGATCCGAGAAACATCGCCTAGGTGAGCCGTCCTTGGGGTGCAAAGCTTCGAGGCGGGCCCGCACCCCCGAAGCGGCTGTCTGCCCTCGTCGGCATGACGATGGTCATCGGCGCCGCCAGCTTCGCGGAGCTGGCCGGCCTCCGCGTCGCGGATGCCCGGTGACAGGGGGCTTGGACCGATTGCCATCAAAGTGATCACCGGCCGGTTCGTGCCGGGACTCCCAGGGGGCGGCGGGCCCCGGCCAGGCACTCGTCGGGGGCTTGCTGTGTTCGGTGCAGGCGGTTCAGCTGTAGCGGTCGCAACCGGGGCGGCAGCCGCAGGCGTCCGCCTCGGCATCGGCGACCGGGACCGCGGCGGCGGTGGGTGCGCAGCAGCCCTTGCCCTGCCAGGCGTCGCGGCCTTCCTTGAGGGCGATGGCGGCGATGACGAGGGCTGCGGTCGGGTCGGCCCAGGACCAGCCGAGGGTGGCGTTGAGGATCAGGCCGACCAGGAGCACGGCGGACAGGTATGTGCACAGGGCGTCTGCCTGGAATCGGCGACCGCGCTGGCGGAGCCGAGCTCGCGTCCGGCGCGGCGCTGGGCGGCGGACAGGAACGGCATGACCGCCAGCGAGAGGGTGGCGATGATGACGCCCGGGAACGACCGCTCCGCCTCCCCGGTTCCGGCCAGCGCGCGGACGGCGTCGACGGTGACGTACGTGGCGAGCGCGAAGAACGACACCGCGATGATCCGCAGGGTGCGCTGCTCGCGCGCCTCGCGTACGGCATGGTCGGGGGCGGAGAACTGCCAGGCGACCGCGGCGGCAGAGGAGACCTCGATGACCGAGTCGAGCCCGAAGCTGATCAGCGCGGTGGAGGAGGCGATCGTCCCGGCGGTGAGGGCGACGATCGCCTCGATCACGTTGTAGGTGATGGTGGCCGCGACCAGCAGCCGTATCCGCTTGGCGAGGACGTCGCGGCGGGCCGGGGAGGGGCCTATGCCGATGGATATCTCCGCGGTCATCAGCAGCAGCCCATCTCGCCCGCGTCGACGCACGTCTTATCGGCTTCAACGGAGACCACGGCGGTGCGCAGGTCGTCCAGCGCGTGCCCGAGGCGTTCGTCGGCGAGCTCGTAGCGAGTGCGCCGGCCCACCGGGACTGCGACGACCAATCCGCAATCGCGTAGGCACGCGAGGTGGTTCGACAGTCGGGTCCGGGAGATCTCCAGGCTGTCAGCGAGGTCGGCGGGGTGTGCCGGGGCCTCGCTCAGGGCAAGGAGGATCCGGCAGCGGATCGGGTCGGCGAGGGCGCGGCCGAACCGCGCCAGCACCTCGATGTCAGCAGCGAGAGTCAGCACACCACGATAGTACACGGATGGCTGAATTCATGAAACCTTGAGCTGTCAGAGCCGTTTGCTGCCTTCGCAGCGGTCCAACTTCGATGGCAATCAGTCCAGACTCTTTAAAGCGTGTTGCAGAAGGTCGTGTCTGGGCAGGTCAGGTGCTCTGGGCGTCGAGGACACAGGCGCTGGGCTCGGCATCCCGGCCTTCGGCCTTCCGGACCAGGCGTCGCAGGAGACCGCTGAGCTGGTCGAAGACCTCATCCTTCTGCCATGCGGCGAAGTACCCGTAGACGGTTTCCCATGGAGGGAAGTCTTGCGGCAGGTACCGCCACGGGATCCCGGTCCGGTCGACATAGAGGATGGCGTCCATGATCCGGCGCAGATCGTGCTCGTGCGGCCGACCGATGTCCAGGCCCTTTCCTCTTCGCTCGGCCCGCCAGGCCGTCAGAGGTGGTTCCAGCAGTTTCCAACGGGCATCGGACAGGTCACTCGGATAGGGCCGCTCCTTACGAGGCATGTTTCTGTAGTACCGATGGCCGCCGTCCCGCCACAGGGCGCAAAGCGGCGTGACCGGGGGCGTGCTGGGATCAGACAGGAGCGAAGGGACCGAAACGGGCTCTCGAAGGCCGTCATCTGCCTCACCTGCCACAAGAGGCCTCTAATGCCCCAGCCGACACGAAGCAGTCCGTCACCTGAACTGCGATGTAGCACCCTCGCCGGGACAAAACGCTCTTTTAGGGCCTGTTTCAGAAGTGGATCACCAACGAGCGTGACGTTCGGCTGCAGCGTGCCACCAGCCGGGCGGGCAGGGGGCTGCGACCCGGGCGGTCGGCTGGTCGGGGTGGAGTCCATGGCGTCGCAGAGCGTCGGCGTTGATGTGGATGTCGAACCAGCCGTGCCACCGACCGTCGGCACCGACACCACAGGCCAGATCCCAACGGACCTCGGTCTGGTCGAAGGGTATCCAGTCGATGCCCCGTTCGCGCAGTCAAGCGCGGACAGCCGCCATGGGCCGGAGGCAGCCCGGCAGGTTCTCGTAGGCGGTGACAGTGATCCAGTCGGCGCTCGGCGTGGTCATGGGGTTCATCATGCCCGGCGCCGGTCCGGCATGAGGACCGACGGCCCTATCAGAGCCACTCGTTGATGGCCGCGACCAGTACGGTCGCCTCATAGCGGACGGCGAGCTTGTCGTATCTCGTGGCGACCGCGCGGTGGCGCTTGAGGCGGTTGATCCCACACTCCACCGCGTGTCGCTCCTTGTAGTCATCCTGGTCGAACTTCGGCGGCCGGCCCCGTGGGAGCCGCGCTTCTTGCGGTTGGCGATCTGGTCGCGCTTCTCCGGAATCGTGCAGAAGATCTTGCGTTTGCGCAGGTAGAAGCGGTTCGCGCGGGAGCCGTACGCCTTGTCGGCGCGGACCCTGTCCGGCCGGGTGCGCGGCCGTCCCGGGCCGAGCCGGGGCACCCGCATGCGGCCCAGGACGACCTGGAACTGCGGGGAATCCCCGCGCTGCCCAGCCGTGATCACCAGCGACATCGGCTTCTGGGCCTGCTCAACCGCGAGGTGGACCTTGGTAGTCAGTCCACCTCGCGAGCGTCCGAGCCCGTGGTCTTCGGGCTCAGCGAGGACGCCGCCGGGCGGCTCGACCTGCAGATCCCCCTTTTGCGGGCACCGGCCGCCAGCGGGTGATCACCGACCGGACTGAGCAGCCGGTTTCTCCTTCGCCTCCGCGGCGATGCCGCGCCCGTGGTTCGGCATGGGTGACCAGTGGCGAATTCGTGCGCAGGTCCGATCCTTCGGTCATCTTGGTGGCCGTAGACCAAAGCCCCCGAGACGGTCAGGGCCCCTTGGCCTTGAGGCGGGCCAGTACTGAGCCCACCGCGCGGTGCACGGCCTCGCGCGCTTCGTCGGTCGGGTCGAGCGTCTCGAAGCCGTGACGTCCGTCCGGTACGTCGATGATCTCGACGTTCGCCCCGCATCGCCGGGCCTCGGTCAGGAACTCCTCGACCGTAGCGGCGATCTCGCCGCTCTCGCGCCCCGCCCGGACCAGCACCACCGGCAGTTGGCCGGCGTGGGCGAGCGCCCGGACCGGGTGGAAGCGGGTGTCGACCATTCCCCAACCAGGCAGCGGCGACAGGATCGGGTAGTTCGCCGCCACACAGTGCAGCCACGTCGGCGGCGCCGCCAGCCAGTCCGCGGTGAGCGGGCCCCCGCCCGAGAAGAACCACAGAGCGATCCGGCCCGCGTCCACCCGCGGATCGGCGCGCACCCGCTCCACCGCGTAGGCCAGGTCCGCGGCGGCCGTCTCGTAATCGGTCACGGCATGCAGGCGGTGGTCCAGCGTCACGCCAACGACTCCCAGCTCGGCAACGTGGCGCGCGTATCCCGTCAGGGTCGGCCAGTCCCGGGGCGTGGGCCGTGCCCCGGCGGGCACCGGACCGCCGTGCACGAACACGACCGCTGGGTGCGGGCCCGGGCCGTCCGGCAGGTACAGATCGGTGTTCCCGGTCCGCTCGCGTGGCCGTTCTGGTACATCGAGGAGGAACGGCCGCAGATGGGCGGGCGGTCGGTCAGTCCCGCCGAAGGTCAGCCTTCGGCCCCCGCCGGACGCGGCTTCGATCAAGACATCGGCCAGCATGTCGGGGCAGGACTGCATCGGCCAGAGCCCAGTCGGCAGTTCGAGGAAGGGCACCCGCGCCTCGGCCAGGGCACGCAGGGCGGGATCACCCACGTCCACCATCATCTGAAGCATCTCCATGCCCGGCCCGTTGCCGGTGCACAGCACCCCGGTCACGGGCACGGCGGCCACGGCGTCAGTTAGGCGCAGCGGCTGGAGCAGCGTGCCCAGCGGCTGGGGCGCGGCGAGCGCCGCCTCGGAGAGGCCCGCGGTGCTTCCCCAGAGGGACCACTCATCCCGGGCCGGGGGCGGCAGCTCACCGGCCGCAACCCGCTCCCCGCTTCCGGCAGCGCGCTCAGACAACTCCTTGCGCAGGCGCCGGTCGGGCACGGCAGCCAGGGCGGGAACGCCGTCCCGCGGCATACCGGCGTCCAGGTAGACGATCCGGGCGATCGACTCCGCCCGCCTGTCAGCCGCGCCGAGCACCGGGTGGATACCGTAGTCGTGGCCGACGAGCACGATCTCCCTGCCGGCCTGCTCCCTCACCGAGTCGATCACCGCGAGTACGTCCGCGATGTGGGTCTCCAGGTCGATGGCCTTACCGGGAACTTCCGGGCGCTTACCGAGCCCGGTGAGTGCCACGGTGTGCACCTCGGTGCCTTCCACGGTCAGTCGCGCCACCGTGTCCCGCCACACGTGCGGGCCGGTGAACGCCCCAGCCACCAAAACGAATACAGTCATGGTCCCTCCTCGTCACGCTGTCCTCCGCACGCCGGCCCTGATTCCCCGGCAGCGCTCGCCGGTACCGTAAGAACTCCCCCTGAGGGAGGTTCAAGTGTTCTCGTCGCACGACGGCCTGTGCACCATCGGTGAACTGGCCGAACACGCGGGCGTCAGCGTCGAGACCGTCCGCTTCTACTCGGACCGCGGACTGCTGCCGGAGGCGTCCCGCAGCACCGGGGGACACCGCCGATACGCTCCGGACGCCGCAGAGCGCCTGAGCCTGATCCGCTCCCTGCGGGGCCTCGACCTGCCGCTTCCCGACGTGCGCCGCATCCTCGACGAACAGGACGCTGGAGGCGCGCCCGACGTGCTGGAGGCCGCCGTCACCGACCGACTGAACGTGCTAGGCACCGAGCTCGCAGCTCTGCGCTGGCGCGAGGCCGCGCTCCGACTGGTACACGAATGCCCGCCAACCGAACGCCCCGACATACTGCGCCTGGTCGGGTCGCTCACCACCCCACCCAGCACCGCCTCACTGGCCCGCTTCTGGCGTGCGTGGCTGCCGCCCCGGATGCCCGCCCGGTCCGTCACCGCATTCCTGGAGAGGGCGATACCGCATCCGCCCGACGACCCACGGCCGGGCCAGGTCCTCGCCTTCGCCCGGCTACACGCCTTCGTGACCCAGCCGTGCGGCAAGAGCAACCCATGCCAGCCCAGAGCCCACAGCGCTGCGGGGGCACGCGAAGCGTCTGCACTGTACACGGGGCTGGCCCACGCGTACGACCTGGCGAGCGCGGAGATACGCAAGGGTGCGCAGCCCTGCTCCGGTGAGGCGCTGGACGGGTTCATAGACGCGTACGCGAGCACGTACGGCACCCACGACACACCGGCCTTCCGCCGAATGTTGGTCGGCCAGCTCGCGGCCGATCCGCGCATCGACCGGTACTGGGACCTGACAGCCGAGGTGATCAACGCTCCCGACAGCCACCCCGAGCCGACCCCGGGGTCCGCGCACGACTGGCTCCTGAAGGCACTCAACGCGGACCTGAGAGCAACGCTCGCGACGAGGTGTTCAGACGGGCAGACTTACTGACAAGGTCCAGCACGTCGCCGGGCGCCGATCGGCGGGGCTACCGCCCGGGCGTGGCAGTCACCCATGACGCCCCGACGAAACGCATGGACCTGCCCGAGCTGGTCGCCCACTCCAGGAGAGCCAGGCCGTGACGTTCGACGTCGCCCAGGGCCCGGAGGCGGAGAGCATCAGCCTGACCTTCCCTATGCCTTACCCCGGCTGACCAGCAACTTTCCCGTCCCTACGAACCACTGCCTGACGGCTGTCGGGAAAGTGCAGGGTTGAGAACTGCCCCCTGCTGAAAGTTCTGGCGTCGGCCTGGCCGCCGGCAGTCGAGACCGGTGGCAAGGGCCGTGACGGCGCCTGGGAACTACGTCCTGATCAACCACTCACGTGACTGAGCTCGACAGATCCCAGAAGTGCGCTTGACTGCCAGGATGAACATCAACTCGACGGAAGCACGCCCGTCTGCGACCGTGCAGGTCAGGCGTTTCGGCAACGGCGACTCGGTGGAGCAGCTCACGTCTCTGCTCCATCGCGCCTACGCGGACCACGCTGCTGCCGGACGGGTCTTCTTCGCCTCCTACCAATCGGCGCAGGACACACAGCATCGCCTGAGCAAGGGCGAGTGCTGGGTTGCGATGAACGGAAAGGTATTGGTCGGTACCGTCACCGTGTCAGCTCCGCACACCACTCCGGCCGGATACCCAGCGCCGGCAGGTGGGGGCTCGTTCTGGCAACTGGCTGTCGAGCCATCGCAGAGAGGAACCGGTCTCGGACAACGGCTGCTGGCTCTGGCAGAGTCACGCATTGCTGCCCTCGGATCCACACAGGCCGTCATCGACACCTCCTCGCAGGCAACAGACCTCGTCGACTGGTATCGCCGGCGAGGCTACGCGCCGATCGGTACTTGGCGGTGGGACGTCACCAATTACGACAGCATCGTCCTCAGGAAGAAGCTGCCGCCGACAATTTCGTGATCGCCCGGACACGTCCTAGCCAGGCGGCCGCCTCCCGGCCTGTCGCGTCCCCACCGCCCCCATCCCCGTCCAGGCGGGGCGCGCACGGTGCTGTTCCCCTCGGCTGGGTGCGTGCTGATCTTTTCCGACCTGTGGGAGCGGGTGGCACCGCTGCTGCCGCCCGCTCCGGAATGGCGCCGCCGGTATCCCGGCTGACTTCGCGTTCCGGACCGGGCGGCACTCGCCGGCGTCTTGTAGGTGCGGCGGACCGGTGTCGCCTGGCGCGACGTTCCCGCGGAGACCGTGGGCTGCTCCGGGGTCACGGCCTGGCGCCGACTGCGGGACTGGACCGAGGCCGACGTCTGGCCACGCCTGCACGCTGCCCTGTTGACCGAGCTGCGCCGCGCCGACCTGCTGGACCGGGACGACTGCGCGGTGGACGGGTCGCACGTCCGGGCCCTCAAAGGGGGGATCGCGTCGGCCCCTCGCCCGTCGACTGCGCCCGCCTCGGCTCCAAGCACCACCTGATCGTTGACCGACACGGATTCAGGCCCCTATAGGCGCACCGGAGTGGTGCCGGAGGATGTACGGCTGATGAGGAATTCGAACTTCTCCAGGCCCGCCTCTCACTCCCCACTTGGTTGCGGACTCAACAAAAGTGATCATGTCGGGGTGACTCAACAACCTGGCCCGTCCCGGCAGCCACTCCAACCCGATCCCGAGCTGTACCCCGATGTTGCTGCTGCGGGGAGTCTCGGTGCAGCCCTCGTCCAGTGCGCCGCCGAAGGTTCGGTCCTCGTCCGACGGCTTCTGCAGGCAGTTAGTGATCAACGAGCTCGGAGATGTCGAGGAGAAATGACGGCATTGCCGTGTCCGCGAAGCGGGATGTCGGCGCAACAGGTCAAGGTGTCCCACCGGGTACAGCCGAACGTGCACAGGCCCAAGGCGACGCTCAGGGATGGATCTCGGTTGTCCCGCATATCGAGCGTCTACGATCGGCGCCATGCCCCGTGGCACGACAGCTCGTTCGCCCGTGAGATGGTTGCTGTCATGACTGTTGGCGCGCCGGGCAGCGAGGTTCTACTTGAGACGAGTCGGCTGCTGCTCAGATCTTGGCGGGTAGACGAGGCTGTCGTCCAGCGTGAACTGTGGACCGAACGTGATCCACGAGTGCCGCCGCACCGCCGAATCGACGCGGACGGACACCCCACGGTCGCGGAGCTCGAGGATTCGATCCGCACCAACAAGGTGTGGTCGACCGGGTTGCTGGCGGTCGAACGGAAGGCGTCTCGTGACGTCATCGGCTATTGCGGGCTGGTCGACAGCGGGCGAGGATCGGTAGGGGAACCGGAACTGGCATTCGAGCTGCTACGCCGAAATTGGCGTCAGGGATACGCGACCGAGGCCTCGTTGGCGGTTCTGGAATGGGCGCGATCGTCTGGGTACGAACGGCTGTGGGCCACCGTCTGGGACTGGAACACTGCTTCTCGCAGAGTGCTGGCCAAGGTCGGGTTCACCGAGACCGATCGGATGGAAGTGGACGCTGTACACGGGACCACCTTGTTCACCACGAGACGGCTCTGACACACCCGACGTTTGACCTTGCGGACGGATCCGTGCAGTGCCGCCTGGCGACAGGTGCTCCCATTCGCGTCGGCAGGCAGAAGCGGATGCGGCACACACTCCACGCCAGGGTGCTGGGGACGGAACATCACGGTGCCCGGGCGGGCCGTTCTCATGGGTCTCGCCGAGCCCGGTGATCGGATCGCGGTCGTCTGAAGCGTCGCACCTGTCTCCGCCCGTCTCATCGTCAATCCGCACGACGCTGTGCACGTCAGCTGTACTCGGGGGTACACGTTGACTCGCACGCCGACACGGGACGGCCGGCCGCCCGTCGGGGCGGCGGGCCGTCGAGTCAGGCAGCGGCGGCAGATGTGAGCCGGCCTTGGCGGGTTCTGCGGCTCGGGCTCGGGTGCTGGCGAGGCGGTAGGAGTCGGTGCCGGTCTCGATGATGGTGCCGTTGAAGGTGAGCCGGTCGACGATGGCCGCGCAGAGTCGGGGGTCGGTGAACGTCTTCGTCCAGCCGCCGAACGACTCGTTGGAGGCGATCGCGACGCTGTTCTTCTCCTCGCGTTCGGTCAGGACCTGCAAGAGGAGCTCGGCGCCGTGCCGGCTGAGTTCCGTGTAGCCGAGTTCGTCGATGCAGAGGAGATCGACACGGCCGTAGCGGGCGATCGTCTTGTTCAGCTGCTTCTCGTCCGCGGCCTCGACCTGCTCATTGACCAGCTTCGTGGCGAGCGTGTAGCGGACGCGGTAGCCCTTCATCGCGGCCTCGGTGCCCAGCGCGATAAGCATGTGGGACTTGCGCGCGAACGATGGTGGGAGTCGGCGATCCGGGCCTACGGCGCCGACGCCGTCGACCGGCTCGCGGAGTGGGCGCGAGCGGCGGCCGACGGCTCCCACATCAGGGCGTTAAAGGGGGCCCCAAGACGGGACGAAGCCCTGTCGACCGGGGCAGGACGGCAGCAAGCACCACCTGATCACGGACGCCACCGGCATCCCGCTCGTGCCGCCGGCCCCGAACGCCACCTCGCCGAGTGGACCGCGACCAAGCTCCGCTAGGGCCTTACCGCCGACCAGAGCGAGATCGACGCCATCAACGTCTACGCCGGCGGCCCGTGCCAGATGACCGTTGTCCACTACACCCCCGCCCCGTAATTTGCGCAGCCTGGCTTTGTCCACGAGAACGGGTTCTGGCACAACTTCCGTGAAGTCGAACCGTTCCTCGGTGTCCGGGGCGGGGTTGTACATGCCGACGGCTCCCATCCCGCTGAAACAGGAGAGGAGCCGTCGAGGGCTGCAGGAGGCTGGTGCCTTCGGCGGGTTACGCGTGGCGGTGCGAGTGTCGGTTGCCGGTGACCAGGCGGTAGAGCGCGAGGAGGATGACGGAACCGACGACCGCGGCGATCCAGGTAGAAATCTCGAAGAAGCCGTCGACGGAGTCGACGCCGAAGATGGCCTTGCCGAGCCAGCCGCCGAGCAGGCCGCCGGCGATGCCGATGAGCATCGTGATGATGATGCCGCCGGGGTCCTTGCCCGGCATCAGAGCCTTGGCGATGGCGCCGGCGATCAGACCGATGAGGATCCACGGGATGATGCCCCTGGTGCCTCTCTCCTTCGTCACATAAAGACCGTGTTAGGTCAACGTCTGCGCCGATCTCGTCCAGGCAAACGTCCCCTGCCGACACCGGAGTCCTGCCGGTCCACGGTCCGAGAGACATCCTGGGACGTCGCGAAGTCGGACAGCGCCCGGTTACGCCCCGCGGGGATCCCCGGGAGCGGGAGGGCCACGCCTGCTGTCTGTTCTTCAGACTTGGGCTCATCGACAGTCTGACCTTGAGGTACGTGAGGCGTGCCGGCCTGTCATGCATGGAGGGCTGGTGAACAGGGGCAGAGCTGCTCCCCGTGAAGCAGACATGGATCATCGACCATGAGGAAAGCCGCGGTGCCGTTCCGATGATCACCACGGCGTTGCCGCTGCCGCTTCCCGGTCTGATGGCGCAGGACGTCATGTCGTGGGAGTTGCGTCTGGGTGATGTGGTGCCGTTCGACATCACGGTCGACATGGGCTTCTGACCCTGCTCGACGGACAGGTGCAGCTTGGTGGTGAACCCGCCGCGCGACCTTCCCAGTCCATGGTCTCCGGGCTCGGCGAAGACACCGCCCGGCGGTTCCTTCTGCAGGTCGCCCCGCTTGCGGGCACCGGCCGCATGCTGATGAGCGCGACAGACCGTGGAGTCGACGCTCAAATCCCACATGATCGCGCCCTTCGCGTCGGCCAGGGACTGGAGCCGGGTGGAGATCCGCTGCCAGGTTCCGTCCCGTTGCCACCGGCGGAAGAGGTCGTACACCCGACCCCACCGTCCGTACTCAACCGGCACGTCCCGCCACGGAACACCGGTCCGGACCCGGAACCGTATGCCGTCGATCAACCACCGCCGAGGCCAGACGGGCGGCCGTCCCGCCCTGGCACCTTTTGGCAATAACGGCTCCAGCGCCGCCCACTGCTCATCCGTGAGATCTCCCCGACCCATGAAATGTGATCATTCACAGCTCAAGATCCACTTTCGATACACGGCCTAAAGGGTGTTGCAGAAGGCTCAGTTCCGGGCATTTTCCCGGTATGGGTGGGGTGTTGCGGGCTGAGCCGCTGTGGGTCGAGACGTTCACGGGCTTGCGGATCGACCGGTTCGCGAAGCTGGTGAAAGTAGTGAAGGAGCGGGGCGGGAACGGTCCCGGTGGTGGCCGGCCGTGGTGCCTGCCGCTGGCCGACCGGGTGCTGCTGGTGGCCGTCTACTACCGGACCAACCTCACCATGCGGCAGCTCGCCCCACTCTTCGGGATCTCCCCGGCCACCGTTTGCCGAGTCATCCACCGCCTGCGTCCATTGCTGGCCCTGGAGCCGGCCCCGCGGCCGGTCGCCGACGTGGACCGGCTGTGGATCGTGGACGGAACGTTGATCCCGGTCCGCGACCGGACCGTGGGAGCCTCCTCCCGCAATTACCGGTCTCGGCGAACGTGCAGGTCATCATCGACGCGGACAGCCGCCTGGTCATCGCCGCGGCCCGGCCCGCGCCGGGCAACAAGGCCGACGCCCACGTATGGCGGGAGTCGGGCCTGCCGGCCACGGCGGCCGGGACGACGGTGATCGCGGACGGCGCCTACCTCGGCACGGGCCTCATCGTCCCGCACCGCAAGAGAGCCGGTCGGCCCCTCCTGCGCGGTCAGGAGGAAGACAACGCCGAACACCGACGCGTCCGTGCCCGCGTCGAGCACACCTTCGCCCGGATGAAGAACTGGAAGATCCTTCGCGACTGCCGCCAGAAAGGAGACGGCCTCCACCACGCGGTCCAGGCCGTCGCCACCATGCACAACCTCGCCATGACACGGTGAAACAGCAGGTCAGGCGCCACTTCAGCCTGCCGAAACCGGACCTTCTGCAACAACCTTTAGCAGGGCGCCGGCGCCACCGTCCGCACCCCGTACTACCACCACCGCGAACAGCCCGAGCACTACCAGCAGCTCAACCGCGACCACGCACGGCTGAGAGCTCCCGGTGAACGCGCCTTCGCACAGCTGAAGTCCTGGCGAATCCTCCGACGAGCCAGATGCTCCACCCGCCGCATCAGCACCATCGTCCAAGCCGTCCACACACTGCTGACCTGCATCTATTCAGGATGAAAGAGGCTCACTGAGAGAGGGGCCTCGCCATGACCGCTGGGAGCGGACACAGATGCGGCCGCCGTTGAGGTTTGCCCCCCGCCGGGGGTGCCCGGCAAACGAATGCCTATCTGCTGTATCCGTGTCCGCATATTGTTGACTCATAACATACGTGTGTCCAGTTTGCAGTGGTCGCGGAACGGGACGATAGTTGAGATACGGGGAGTTGTTAAGAGGAGGCCGTGCACAATGCCTACCATTCGACCATGGCGACCTGACCTACAAGTAGAGAATGTGCGCGTCACCGCCGAACGGAAAATACCCGAGATGTATACAATTCTGAACGGCGCACCGGGCGATAGGGTCGGCAACATTGAGCCTTTGGGCCCGGCCGGAGGTTTTGTGCAAAAGCACCAGCGCGGAGCCATATATTGGCGCCTAGATTTGGGGGCGTGGTGGGTATTTGACGAGATTTACGAACGGTATCTCGCACTGGGGGGAGCGGAGGGGCCTCTCGGATTTCCCGTGAGTGGTCGGGCCGTCACTGGAGATGGAACCGGTGGTTTTAGTCACTTTGAGTTCGGATCCATATACTGGCACCCGCTTACCGGGGCTTTTGAGGTGCGCGGCGGGATACGTGCGCACTGGCAAGCTCTAGGCGCGGAAGCGTTCGGCTACCCAGTGACCAACGAAACCTCCACCCAGCATGGAAGAGGGTGCTACAACGATTTCTGGAAGCCGGACGCTGGCGCCGATCAGTACACTTCCATCTACTGGTCCCCGGCGACGGATGCTCACGCAATCTATGGCGGCGTAAAGCGTCGATGGCTGGAACTCGGCGGAGAATCGAGCTACTTGGGATTCCCCGTAACCGACGAAATGGACTGGACAGACCCGGATACGCAAGAGACTGGGCGGATCAGCCATTTTGAGTTCGGCGCCATCGCGTGGATTTCAGATACCCCCGTCGAGTTCCCTGAGCGGCGCATCCTTAGGTTCCCTCGGATTACACAAGATACGCTCGACGGATGGGCTGAAATTACCCTTACGGCCGCCGGTTCGTTCCATTTCCATGGCCATGTACATAACGGTGGGTTCCTCGGGACCCACCTCACCTACGGCATAGTCGTGAAAATTCCAGGAACGGATCAGGCCCTTGTTAAGATCCATGAAGGTCACGTGGGTGGCACTACGACCTTCGACTCTCGCGACGAAGATTGGAAAGAATCCGGGATTGACGCCGCAATCAAAAATAGCTGGCCGCAATTGAGGGAACAGTGCGAATTCACTTATAAAATCACAACAGCACTAGGCGCTCAAGATTTCATACAGCTAATTCTACTTCCTGCCGTTGGGGCTCTTACAGCACTTACCTTGCTTGTCGGTGGCGACCCAGAGCCCTACAAATGCGAGGAGACCGGTTGGCACACGGTCACGGACGGCAATAATAGGACCATCGTAGAGCCGGCTGGAGTGCGTTGCCGACGACCGTGACGCACGGCGAGCACCCTGTGGATGCGGTCTGGTAGTGAATGAGCTCTTTCAGAACGGCCACCGATCGGGTGACAGAGCTGCGGCAGCAGCCAGCGAAACCAAGCGCGATCCCGCTGATCGGTCGGCCGTCAACTTCGGGCGAGCTTCCACCCGCCCGGGTGGAAGCTGAAAATGCTCAATGCTTATTTAGGGCATCCACAATATTTAGGGCATCCACCCAGGGCATTCTGCCTGCTGGGACGCGACCTTGATCGGCCGGACAGGTCCTAGGGCCTGTTGCGAAAGTTGATCTTTGCGTGCGGTGAGGTAGGCGTGATGGTCGGGCTCAGGTATCGTCCGTCTCGGCTGCAATCCCGGTGCTG
>NZ_JBHXSA010000028.1:0-44409 GCF_042716475.1 Streptomyces sp. NPDC058671
CAGCACCGGGATTGCAGCCGAGACGGACGATACCTGAGCCCGACCATCACGCCTACCTCACCGCACGCAAAGATCAACTTTCGCAACAGGCCCTAACCCCGGCCCGGGTCCGCCGAGGGTTCAGGAACATCCGCGCTCACCTCGCCTGCCCGACCCGTGTTCCCAAACCCCGAGGAACCGGCCCCGGACGGCCACCCGGCACCAAGAACAAACACCGGGCACCCCGCTACGACGTCGGCAAAACCGTCAAACGCCCCGAGACCCTCAAGGCCATCGGCAAGCCCGGAAGATCTTGGTAGATAAAGAACAAGCTGAGCAGCTCCGCTGAGGTGCGGGAGCAAGAGTTCCTGGAGGCCTTGCCCCCAGACCTCGTTCACCAGGGGGGCTCGGGCGAGGCCGCGGAGTACCGGGTAGGGCTCGATGCCCTGCAGCACATCCGCCCGATCCCAGCTCCGCCAGCTGGTCACCTCGCCCGCGCCCTGGACACCACGTTCGGTCAGCGTCGCCCGGGGTCCGCGTCACCCCGCGAAATTCGCCGGTGACGGTGCCGCTCTTACCAGGCCGACCTGGTCAAGGGGTCAGGCCGAGGGTGCGCGCACCGGTGCGGTGGCGAACATCAGGTGCGGTGCACCGAGTGTGTGCGACAGTGCTAGCCATCGCCAGGTGGTGCGCACGGAGTGTCGTGCCGGACATCGCGGTGCGCACCAGATGTTGCGCCTCGACGTGACGGACCAGGAGTCGATACGGGAGGCCGCCCGCATCGCCGCCGACGCGACGCTTCTGATCAACAACGCGGGCATCTCCACCGGCGCGACGCTGGTCGGCAGCGACCTGGACGAGGTACGTCGCGAGATGGAGACCAACTTCTTCGGCCCGCTCGCCACCACACGGGCCTTCGCTTCCGTCATCGAGGGCAACGGCGGCGGCGCCGTACTCAACGTCCTGTCCGCCCTGTCCTGGTTCCACCCGGCCGGCCTCGGCTCCTACGCGGCCTCCAAGGCCGCCGCCTGGGCGCTGAGCGACGCGAGCCGCGAGGAACTGGCACCGCGCGGGATCACCGTCTCGGCGCTGCATGTCGGCTACATGGACACCGACATGGCCGCCGGCGTGCCCGCCGATCAGAAGGTCGCCGCCGCCGACGTCGCGGCCCAGGCCCTGTACGGCATCGAGACCGGCCTGCTGGAGATCCTCGCCGACGAGACCAGCAGGTACGTCAAGCAGAGCCTGTCCGCGGCGCCCCAGCCGAACGCGGGCTGACGCGGCACTGGCCAGTCGTGCCGACGCGGAGCGCGCGGACCAGAAGACACCACAACTGTCTCGCAGCGAGACAAACCCCTCACGGACAGAACAACCCTCCCGCTTGGACGGGGGTCGGCGGGGTCGAAGACCGTCAGGCCGACGCGCGGGTCCCGGAGCATGTTCCGGGCCTTGCGCCGGCGCTGTGTGGTGGAGATCAGCAACTCTCCGCCGTCGCGGCTGCCCCACACCACCGAACTCTGCGGGGCCCCGTCGGGGTTGAGCGTGGCGAGCACGGCCATGTGCGGGGCGTCGAGCAGACCGCGTACGGCGACGTTCATCTCAAGGGACATGCCGGGGAGGCTATGCGGGCGCCCGGGGAGGCGCACCGGAATTCCCGGTGCGCCTCGGTGCCTCGCGCCGCACGCGGGCTACGCGTCGCAGAGGGACCGGTCGTACAGCGTCTTCAGGGCCGTGTCGATGGGGTGGGGCTGCGGGGTTCCCGCCGCGCTCCGGGGGTTCCAGCGCTGGAGGTTGACCGCCATCGACATCTGGCGGCCGCCGTCCGCCCGGGTCAGGGAGATCGTGCCGGCTCCCCACACCGTGCCGTCGTGGCCCCAGAAAGTGCCGCAGTCCGAGATGACGACCTTGTGCAGCCCGAGGCCGTATTCGATCATCGTTCCGTCGAGTGCGCGGACCGGTACCGTGCGCTGCATCTGGGCCAGGGACGCCCGGCTGACGATCCTGCCGTCGAGCAGCCGCGCGTAGAAGCGGTTGAGGTCATCCATCGTGGAGATGAGAGCGGCCCCCGTGCCCGTCCACGACATGTTGTAGACGCTGTAGTCGCGCGGCGGCTCGAGCAGGCCCCACAGGGACTCGTACATGCGCGCGTGCGGCCCGTCGATCGTCGGCCCGTCCGGGAACCGGGTGTGCCGCAGCCCCGCGCGGTCGATGACGTGTCGGGTGATGTAGCGCTCGGCGGTGGTTCCGGTGACCCGTTCCAGGAGTTGGCCGAGCAGCAGCCAGTTGGTGTTGGAGTAGACGCCCGTGGGGCCGCCGGGTTCGCCTGCGGGCGGCGCCGCGAGTCCCAGCGCGATCAGCTCGGCCGGCCGGAACTCGCGGAAGCGGTTGTCGTCCAGGCTGGTGGGTGAGTTCCGCTGGAGGGAGGGGAAGGCGTACGGGATGTAGTCGGGGATGCCGCTCGTGTTGTTGAGGAGCATCCGGACGGTGATCCTCCTGCCCCGCTCCCCCGGCACGAGGTCGGGCAGGTAGTCGCCGACGGGCGCGTCGAGGCGAATCCGGCCCCGCTCGACCTGCTGCATGACGGCCGCAGCGGTGAAGGTCTTGGTGATGCTGCCGACGCGTTGGCGCATGTCGGGGCTCACGGGCCGTCCGGTGGCGAAGTCGGCGACCCCGGAGGCCCCGCGCCAGGTCCGGTCGGCGTCCCGCACCTCGCCGAAGACCCCGGGGACGCCCGCCCGGTGGACGGCGTCCAGGGCGGCGCGCAGCCGTGCGGGCTCGACGCGGTTCGGCGTCGCCGCCGCCCCGGACGCCGTCCCGGCCGTCGTCGGTTGCGGGGCGGGGGCGGCCGCGACCGTGCCCACGCAGGCGGTGAGCGCGGCCACGCCGGCGATCAGGGAGAGGCGGATCTTCGATCGGAGTTTCACGGCGTACGTACTCCTTCGGTCGGGTGCGACGGGAGGGTGCGGGTGGTGCGACGGCACGCGAGGGGGGTGGGCGCTGGGAGCTCGTCCGGTCGGCCTCATCCGGCCAGGGCCCGGCGCAGGACGGCGCCGAGTTCGGCGTTCTGCCGCTGCGAGACCTCGGCGGAGAGGATCGCCTGCGAACCGTGGAAGGTGCCGGGCCACTGGTGGATCTCGACCGACACCCCTGCCTGGAGCAGGCGCAGCGCGTACGCGATGCCCTCGTCGCGGTTCGGGTCGAACTCGGCGGTGGCGAGGTATGCCGGAGGCAGGCCGGTCAGGTCCTCGGCGCGGGCCGGGGCGGCGTACGGGGTCGCCGGGCCGCCGCCCAGGTAGTACCGCCACGAGGCCGTGAGCTTCTCCCGGTAGAACCACGGCGTGTCCGTGAAGTTCACCGCCGACCACGAGTCCTGCCGATCGTCGAGACCCGGCTGGTTGAGCAGCTGGAAACGGATCGGCGGCCCCTGCCGGTCGCGGGCCCACAGGGTCACCGCGGCAGCGAGGTTGGCGCCCGCGCTGTGGCCGCCGATCGCGATGCGGTCGGGCTCGACGCCCAGTTCGGCCGCGTGTGCGGTGGCCCACTCCAGCACGGCGTACGCGTCGTCCAGGGCGGCCGGGTAGGGGTGTTCGGGGGCGAGCCGGTAGCCCACCGAGATCACCACAGCGCCGGAGGAGGCCGCGATGCGGGCGGCCCAAGGGTGTTCGGTGTCCAGGTCGCCCATGAGGAATCCGCCACCGTGCAGCCAGATGACGGCGCCTTGGGCCTGGTGCGGGCGGTAGACCCGTACCGGCACGGGCGAATCGGCGGGAACCGTGTGGTCCTCGACCTCTATGCCCGTGGTGTCGGGGACCGGTACGGCGGCGGCCAGCTGGCTGAAGTTCTTCCGCGCGGTGACCGGGTCGGTGAGGCCGGTACGGGGGAAGAACGGTACGAAAGCTTCGAGTTCGGGGTCCATGACGATCATCCTCGGGGAACCGCCCGCGGCGGGTCGTCCGCCGTCCGTCGGGCATCCGAGGCCGATCGCGCGCCGATCGGCGCCCGCCCTCCGCCCGCCCGTCCTCCTATCCTGCTGCCATGGAGGCTTTGGCCGTACGGCTGTCCGGACTCGATCCGCACGTCGAAGGCGCGCTCCGCATCGTCGCGTTCTACGACACCCTGATGCGCAGGCGCGTGGACCTTCCCGCGCTCGCCCGGGCCTCGGCCGGTCTCGCCGAGTGCGTCACCGGCGTGGGACTCCACGGCACCGGACGGACGATCCGCGTCGCGCCGGACGGCCGTGAGGCCGCCGGCCCGGCGGGGCCCGCGTCCGGCACTGCCCCGGTGGTCCTCGACGAGGAGGAGATCGGCAGGGTGTGGCTGGAGCGGTCCGGCCCGGCCGGACCGCTCGACGAGGTGCTGCTCGACCGGCTGGCCCTCGCCGTGGCGGGGGCCGTCGAACGGTACGGTCCGGCCCGTACGACCATGGCGGACCCCGCGCTCGTCGAGCTGGTCATCAGCGCCGAGACCGACGAGGCGGCCCGTGCGCGGGCGCTGCGGCTTCTCGGGTTCGCCGCCGGGCCGCCGGTCCGGGTGGCCGCCGTACGGTCGCCACGACTGCCGCTCGACCAGGTGGGCGGAGTCGTCTGCCCCGGCCGGCCTGTGAAGGCGGCGCGGATCGGCACAGTCGGCGTAATCCTGGCCTCGGCCGTGGACCGGACCCTGTTCCCCGCGGGCGTGCGCGCGGGCATCGGCGCGGCGGACAAGCCGGACCTGGCGTGGCGGGAAGCCCGCACCGCCCTGCGTCTCACCACCGCGCGCGAACAAGTTATCGACCACGCGGAGTTGGGCGCGCTGGCGCTGCTCGCGGAGGTGCCGAGGGAGGTGCTACGCGACAACCCCGACGTCGCGGCACTCATCCGAGTGGCCGGAGACCCGGGGAACCCCGAGGAAGAGACCCAGGAGGCCCGGGAGAGCCGGGAGCGCCGAGAGAGCCGAGAGAGCCGAGAGACTCTGGACACGCTGGAGGCGTACTGCGCGACGGGGTCGCTGCGCCGGGCCGCCGACATCCTGCACCTGCACCACAGCAGCGTGGCCCGCCGCATCGACCTGATCGGCAGAGCCCTGTCCGTGGACCTCACCACCCCGACAGGCCTGACCAGGGCGCGTGTGGCCCTGACAGCGTGGCGGTTGCTGGGTGACTAGGTGTATTGATCACGAACGTTGTTAACAGTGGTGGTCTTGATCATGGCGAAGACCTCCGGTGTGGTGGAGGTGTCTAGGCTCCACACCACACACGGAGGTCTTCGTGTCCCACCGTAATGCCCGGCTGACGGTTCACGGCAGGCGGCTACTGATCGAGCGTGTCCTGGCGGGCCGCCCGGTCGCGCACGTTGCCGCGGAGATGGGCATATCCCGGCCCACGGCCCACAAGTGGGTCCGCCGCTGGCGGGCCGAGGGCGACGCGGGCCTCGCCGACCGTTCCAGCCGGCCCCGCACAACCCCACGCCGGACCACCGCCGTGCTCGAGGCGCGGGTCTGCCGGTTAAGGACCGACCGCAAGCTCGGCCCCGCACGGATCGGCCCGATCCTGGGCCTGCCCGCCTCGACCGTGCACCGGATCCTGGTCCGGCACGGCCTGAACCGCCTGGCCTGGCTCGACCGGCCCACCGGCGAGCCGATCCGCCGCTACGAACGCGCCGCGCCCGGCGAGCTGGTCCACGTCGACATCAAGAAGCTCGGCAACATCCCCGACGGCGGCGGATGGCGAACCGTCGGCAGGACGGCCGGTGACCGCAATCGCCAGGCCACCACGACCCAGCGCAAGAGCTCCACTCCGGTGATCGGCTACAGCTACATTCACTCAGCCGTGGACGACCACTCCCGCCTGGCCTACAGCGAGGTCTTGCCCGACGAGCGCCAGCACACCGCCATCGCCTTCTGGCAGCGGGCGAACGCATTCTTCCAGGCACACAACATCACCGTCGAACGCGTCCTGACCGACAACGGCGCCTGCTACAAGTCGAAGCAGTTCACCCAGAACCTCACCGCAGCCGGCATCAGCCACAAGAAGATCCGGCCCTACCGGCCGCAGACGAACGGCAAAGCCGAACGCTTCAACCGCACCCTGCTCGACGAATGGGCCTACCTGAAGCCCTACACCTCCAACACGGAGCGGACCGAAGCCCTGGCAGACTTCCTCCACACCTACAACCACCACCGCTGCCACACCGCACTCGACGGACACCCGCCCATCACCCGCGTCAACAACGCTGCGGGTCAATACAACTAGGCCGTGCAGGAAAGTGGATCTTGAGCTGTGGATGATCGTGGTCCATGGCGCGGGGAGATCTCACGGACGAGCGCCCCGTTGTTGCCAACGGCAGGAATACGGGACCGATTACGCCAAGCTCGCGGTCATCACTCTGGTCGGGTACGGGACCAACCCCGACGCCGATACCTTGTACCCGCACGCCACCCACGACGGCGACGGCCGGCCTCTCGACGGTGCCCACTCCTACGTGCTGCACTCCGACGCCGCTCAGATCCCGCCCGTCGACGGCTTCTGGTCCCTCACCATCATGAACGAGCGCCATCTCTTCGCCGACAACCCGCTGAACCGGTACGCGATCGGCGACCGCAGCGGCATGCGGACCAACCCCGACGGCTCCCTGGACATCACCTTGCAGACGCCGCCTACGTCGGCGTCGCGGTGATGGCCATGGAGGGCCGCCCCGGCTACACCCGCATCCGCACCCCTACGTCTCCGACGCCGACGCCGCCCGCGTCCCCGAGGACACCTCACACCTGACCGCCGACCCGGAGCTGTGCCTGGACGCTCTGCTCCGCTCGACCAGTCGGACGGCAAGACCCCTGTCCCCACTCACCAAGTGACCCCGAAAGGTCTACGCCAGAAAAGAGGTTGCAGGCATGGCGGAGGAACGGTTCACCCGGCGCACCGTGACCGTGGTCATGGCGGTCATCGCGGCCCTGGCCTTCGTCTTCCCCTTCGGCAATGTCTGGGCTCTCGCCCTGCGGCTCGGCGTCCCCCACCCCATCGCGTCGCTGGAGGAAACCCGCAGGTCAGCAGGCGTTTCGTTCCCCCGGTAGCGACTGAAGCAACTCAACAACGGAGACAGCCTGGCGAAAACGTCCGTTCGAGCCGATGACCTGGAGTCAGGCGAGTCGTTCCGGTAGCCGGCGGCAGCGACTGAGTCGCTTCAGTCGCTGCCGCGAGTAGCTGGACAAAAGATGAGGTCAGAGGCCGTGGACTCTGTAGAACAGCGACTGAAGCGACTGTAGACGCCCATATATGACACGCACACGCGCGATCTACGTAGCTGATATGAAGAACTTCGGTCGCTTCAGTCGCTGCATACCTGCCCATTGTCCCTCTGACCTGCTGTTCTTTGTCAGCGACTGGGTGAAGCGACGGTCACTCCTCTTCAGTCGCTGCGACTGGAGTGCAGCGACTGAAGGCAATCGCCCCTTGCTGTCAGGTGGCACCGCATCCATCCAGAACCCAGGTCGCGCGGTGCTGCGAGACAGCAGGAGCCAGGCTCCTTCCCCTCAGATTGCAGCAGGGACGGGGCTGCGACTGCATGCATCGACTGGTTCAGCTGCTCCGAGGACGGGAGTGAAGATCGGCTGGATCGGGCCACGGGTGCGGAGTCGGGCTACCTGTAACTGCTCGTTACAGAATGAGAAGGGGCCCCTGCCAATTCGAAGCGGACCGCTGTGCCCTCCGGTACGGGACCGCTGAGGGGCGAGGTCCGCCATACCTCGCGCGGGAGTTCGCCGAGAAGGAGCCGGCCGGTGCGCGCAGGGATGGGCCTCAGCGGGTCGGTTCGTCCCGGCGGAGCCGGGGCGCCCGGCCGGCGATGCCGCCCTGGCCGGTATGACCTCGGCCCTCGGGGAAAGGAGACTCACGTTCCCCACCCCGGGCGAGAGGAGTCCACCGATGGCAGCCGACGACATGGGGCACGCCCAGGACGCGTGGTGGCGGTCCGCGGTGGTCTACCAGGTCTATCCGCGCAGCTTTGCCGACTCCGACGGTGACGGCGTCGGCGACCTGAACGGTCTCACCGGACGCCTGGACCATCTGTCCGGGCTCGGCGTCGACGTGCTGTGGCTGTCGCCCGTCAACCCGTCCCCGCAGGCCGACAACGGGTACGACATCAGCGACTACCAGGACATCGACCCCGTCTTCGGTGACCTGGCGGCCTTCGACCGGCTGCTGGGCGCCGTGCACGAGCGCGGGATGAAGCTCGTCATGGACCTGGTGGTCAACCACACCTCCGACGAGCATCCGTGGTTCCAGGAGTCACGCGACCCGGCGAGCCCGAAGCGCGACTGGTACTGGTGGCGTCCGCCACGTGAGGGACGCGAACCCAACAACTGGGGCTCCTTCTTCTCCGGCTCCGCCTGGGAGCTGGACGCGGCGAGCGACGCGTACTACCTCCATCTCTTCTCGCCGAAGCAGCCCGACCTCAACTGGGAGAACCCCCGGATGCGTCGGGCCGTGTACGCGATGATGCGCTGGTGGCTGGACCGGGGCGTGGACGGCTTCCGGATGGACGTCGTCAACCTCATCTCCAAGGACCCCGCCCTCCCCGACGGCGAGGTGCACGAACAGGGGCCGTACGGTGACGGCTCGCCCTACTTCGTCTGCGGACCCCGCATACACGACTACCTCCAGGAGATGCACCGCGAGGTGTTCGCCCGGTACCCGGGCCGGCTGCTGACCGTCGGGGAGATGCCCGGGGTGACGGTCGAGCAGGCCCGCCTGTTCACCGACCCGGCGCGTGCCGAGCTCGACATGGTCTTCCAGTTCGAGCACGTAGGGCTCGACCACGGGCGGGGCAAGTTCGATCCCCGCCCACTGCGGCTCACCGACCTCAAGGCCTCGCTCGGCCGCTGGCAGTCCGGCCTCGCCGACGTCGGGTGGAACAGCCTGTACTGGAACAACCACGACCAGCCCCGGGTGGTCTCCCGGTTCGGTGACGACGGACCAAGCCACCGGACCCGGTCCGCGACGATGCTCGCGACCGTACTCCACCTGTACCGGGGCACGCCGTACATCTACCAGGGCGAGGAACTCGGCATGGCCAACGCGCCCTTGCGCGCCATCGAGGACTTCAGGGACATCGAGTCCCTGAACCACTACGCGGAGGCGCTGCGCACGGGGGCGGAACCCGAAGACGTCCTCCCGGGACTACGGGCGATGGGCCGCGACAACGCCCGTACACCCATGCAGTGGGACGCGTCCGCGCATGCGGGGTTCACCACGGGCACCCCGTGGATCTCCGTCAACCCGGACCACACCGAGGTCAACGCCGAAGCGGCCCTCGCGGATCCCGACTCCGTCTACCACCACTACCGTCGGCTGATCGCCCTCCGGCACCAGGAACCGGCGGTCGTCCACGGCGACTTCACGATGCTGCTGCCGGACGACGAGCGGATCTACGCGTTCACCCGCCGGTACGGCCGCACGGTGCTCTTGGTCGTCGGGAACTTCACCGGCGACACCGCCTCCGCCGTGATGCCCGCCGGATGGGACGGCGCCGAACTCGTCATGGGCAACGGTCCGTCGCTCCCCCCGCGGCCCGGCCGCCTGGTGCTTGCCCCGTGGGAGGCGCGGGTGCACCGGCGCAACGACTGAGCCGAGCGGGCGGGGACGGCGACCGATGATCCCTCCGGTGCCGGGTACGCGGATCCCATGACCGTCTACGGATTCCACGCCTCCCATGAACAAGTACCTCCCGCCGACCTGCTGGCAGCCGTCGTGCGCGCGGAAGGCGCGGGCTTCACCGCCGCGATGTGCTCGGACCACTTCTCACCGTGGAGCGCCCGGCAGGGTGAGTCCGGCTTCGCCTGGTCCTGGCTCGGCGCGGCGCTCCAGGCCACCGACAGAATCCCCTTCGGAGTGGTGAACGCCCCGGGCCAGCGTTACCATCCGGCGATCGTCGCGCAGGCGATCGGCAGCCTCGCCGCGATGTACCCAGGCCGCTTCTGGGCGGCGCTGGGAAGCGGTGAGGCGTCCAACGAGCACATCACCGGCGACCGCTGGCCGCGTAAGGACGTCCGGAACGCGAGGCTGCGCGAGTGCGTCGACATCATCCGGGCGCTGCTTCGCGGCGAGGAGGTGAGCCACGACGGGCTGGTGACCGTGGACCGGGCCAGGTTGTGGACCCGTCCGGAGACGGTGCCACCGTTGGTGGGGGCCGCGTGCAGCGAGGCGACCGCGCGGTGGTGCGCGGAGTGGGCGGACGGCCTGATCACGGTGAACGCGCCGCACGAGACACTGCGCCGGATCGTGGACGCGTACCGTTCGGCGGGTGGCGTCGGTCGGCTGCACCTCCAGGTGCACCTCAGCTGGGCCCCCGACCTGGAAACCGCCCAGGAACTCGCCCACGACCAGTGGCGCACCAACGTGCACGGGCCGCCGGCGAGCTGGGACCTCGACTCCGCCGAGCTGTTCGACAACGTCAGCGAGCACGTCTCTCCGGACAGGGTCGCGGAGTCCGTCAACGTCTCCAACGATCTCGGCCGGCACGCGGCCTGGCTCCAGGAGTACGCCGACCTCGGCTTCGACGCCGTCATGCTGCACCACGTCGGCAAGGAGCAGAGCGCCTTCATCGACGCGTTCGGCGCGAAGGTGCTGCCGCAGCTGGATGTCACCCGGCCCCCGGCCGCCGTCGCGGAGGGTGTCCGATGAGGCTGACCCGCACCTCCGACCTGTGGTGGAAGAACGCGGTCGTCTACTGCCTGGACGTGGAGACGTACCAGGACTCCGACGGCGACGGCACCGGCGACTTCGCGGGCCTGACACAGCGCATCGACCACTTGGTGCGCCTCGGCGTCACCTGCGTGTGGCTGATGCCGTTCTACCCGACGCGGGAGCGCGACGACGGCTACGACATCACCGACTTCTACGCCGTCGATCCCCGGCTCGGCACGCTGGGCGACTTCACCGAGTTCGTGCGCACCGCCCGCGACCGGGGCATCCGGGTCATCGCCGACCTGGTCGTCAACCACACCTCCGACCACCATCCGTGGTTCCAGGACGCCCGCTCCAGCCGCACGTCGAAGTACCGCGACTGGTACGTCTGGTGCGACAGCCCGCCGGAGGACGGCCCCGAGGGTGTGGTCTTCCCCGACGCCGAGAAGAGCGTGTGGGAGTACGACGAGACCACCGAGCAGTACTACCTGCACCGGTTCTACAAGCAGCAGCCCGACCTCAACGTCGCCAACCCGGCGGTCCGTGACGAGATAGCGCGCATCATGGGCTTCTGGACGCAGCTCGGACTGTCGGGATTCCGGGTCGACGCGGTGCCGTTCCTGCTGGAGACCGACGGCCAGGAGGACGCGGACCACCTGCCCGACCCGCACGAGTACCTCGCCGACCTGCGAGCCTTCCTCGGACGTCGCAGCGGTGACGCGGTGCTGCTGGGCGAGGTGAACCTGCCCTACCCGGACACCGCGAAGTTCTTCGGCGACTCGGAGTCCTCCCGCGGTGACGAGCTGACCATGTGCTTCGACTTCATCGGCATGCAGCAGATGTACCTGTCGATGGCGCGGGGCGAGGCGGCCCCTCTGGCGGCGGCTCTCCGGGAGCGCCCCGCGGCGCCCCGCGACGCGCACTGGGCGACGTTCGTCCGCAACCACGACGAGCTCACGCTCGACAAACTCGACGACGACGAGCGCGCCGAGGTGTTCGCCGCCTTCGGCCCCGACAAGGACATGCAGCTCTACGACCGGGGCCTGCGCCGCCGCCTGCCGCCGATGGTCGACGGCGACCGGCGGCGCGTGGAACTGGCCTACAGCCTGCTCTTCTCCCTGCCCGGCACACCGGTGCTGTTCTACGGCGAGGAGATAGGCATGGGCGAGAACCTCGCCGCCGAGGGCCGGCAGGCCGTCCGCACCCCGATGCAGTGGACGCCCGACAAGAGTGGCGGTTTCACCGCTGGGGAAGGAGTGGAACTGCCCAATCCCGTCGTGACGGGTGCGTTCGGCCCGACGAAGGTCAACGTGCACGACCAGGCGCACGACCCGGCTTCGCCACTGGGTCGGATGCGGACGCTGATCGAACGCTACCGGGAGACCCCCGAGCTGGCCTGGGGCGACTACCGGGTCATCGACGTGGACGATCCGGGCGTGCTGGTCCACCTCAGTTCGCTGGAGGGCGGCGCGGTGCTCGTGCTGCACAATTTCTCCGAGCGGTCCGTCACCGCCTCCGTCGAGGTCCCGGGGCTGAGGGGCGGCCGGCTGCTCACCGATGTCTTCACCGGTGACACCTTCAAGTCGGCGGCCGCCGGCGTCGTCGATGTCGCGCTGGACGCGTACGGCTACCGGTGGCTGAGGGTCAACACCCTCCTTGACGATCCGGATCGGGCGACAGCGGCCTGATCCGACCCGCGACGAGGTGCCCGGCCGCACGGAGTGGGCCGGGCACCTCGCGCGATGGTCATCCCGCCGGCCGGCTAAAGAGCGTTTCATCCCGGCAGGGCCGTTTGAGAAGTCGGCGGTTGGGCGCCGCTCAGGACTGCTTTGCTCCGAGTTGGGGCGCCTCTGGCAAGATGACCTCATGTTCGATTTCGGCATCGCGGGCTACCAGCCGGTATGGTTGGACGGCCGTCGTCATGTCGTGCAGGAGCATGGGCATCGTCTGCGTGGTCTCGCTGGCCGGACGCTCACGAGAGTCTGGATGGTCTGGGATCTCAGGGATGACGCCTGGTTCTGCGACTGCCCTGTGCTGTTCGACTTCGATGGTCAGCAGGTCGAGATCAACCATCACAAGCTGGGCGATCTCGCCCTGACGTGGAACATGATCGACCCCACCGATCCCGTCCGGTGGCCGGCTTCGACCTGCAGTGGCGCCCCGAGCCCTTTCCCGGGCTGCAGGCTCTGCGGGGGCTGCCACTCAAGGGGGCCGAACTGCTCGAGTGGATGGGCGGGGACGTCGCTCAAGGAAACGTCGACATCAGCTTCGCCTTCGAGACGGGTCGCGTGACTGTCTTCAACGCACTCGACGAGAACGGGGTGAGCTTTGACCCTCCCGGCCCGAGCCAGCGATCCCACCCGGTCCATTGACGCACGGGGAGTTCGGGTATCGCGCCAGTTCGGGGTGGATTTCCTGGTCAGCCTACGGCTTATCAGGTCCATCATCGCCGGCGTGATCATGGCTTCAGAGCGGTGTGGTGGGGTTTCGTGGTCGCGGACCAGGCGGCGGTGGTGCATGAGCCAGTCGGACGTTCGCGTCACAACCCAGCGCCGCGGGATGACCTTGAAGCCCTTCTGGCCAGGCTCGCGGTGGACGACTTCGACGGTGATGCCGAGGCGGGCGCCGTCATCGATGGCCTGGGTGCCGTATCCGGTGTCGGCCCAGGCTTTGGTGACGTGCGGACAGGCCTGGGCGATCTGTGTGAGCACCTGGATGCCGCCTGCGTTGTCGGAGACGCTGGCTGCGGTGACCAGCACGGCCAGGAGGAGGCCTAGAGTGTCGACGGCGATGTGGCGTTTGCGGCCTGCGATCTTCTTGCCCGCGTCGATGCCCTGGCTGGCGGCCGGGACGTTCGCTGAAGTCTTGATGCTCTGGGCGTCGAGGACGCAGGCGCTGGGCTCGGCGTCGCGGCCTTCTGCTTCCCGGACCAGTCGTCGCAGGAGTCCGTTGAGCTGCTCGAAGGCCGCATCCGTCTGCCAGGCGGCGAAGTACCCGTAGACACGACATTCCGTCCGCGGCCGCGGACCGGGGACTCGGTGCGCGTCAGGGAACGGCTCGACGAGCCCGCGGCGCGCGCTGTGACCGTAGATCCACAGGATCTCCGCCTCGGCCACCGGCAGCATCGAGCCGCCCCACCGCGGGCGGGTCAGGATCAGGACGACGATCCCTGCGAGCTGGGTCAGGGTGTAGGGGGCCGCCGGGCAGCCGGATCCCCCGGCCGCCGTTGACGTCCCGGATCACGCCGTGGACCAGGGGCGCGCGCCGCGCCTTGGTGTAGCAGCGGCCGGTGAGCTCGATGTTCACGGGTCTGCGGATGCGGCAGTTCGAGCGGCTGGTGAAGGTGGTTCGCGAGCGGGGCGGGAACGGTCCCGGTGGTGGCCGGCCGTGGTGCCTGCCGCCGGCCGACCGGGTGCTGCTGGTGGCCGTCTACTACCGCACGAACCTCACCATGCGGCAGCTCGCGCCACCGTTCGGCTGCTCGCCGGCGACGGTGTGCCGGGTGATCCAGCGGCTGCGGCCGCTGCTGGCGATCGAGCAGGCCACCCGTCCCGCCGACGCGGTGGAACGGTGGTGGATCGTGGACGGCACCCTCGTCCCGGTCCGTGACCGGAAGGTCGGAGCGTCCTCGCGCAACCCCCGGTCTTCGGCGAACGTGCAGGTCATCATCGATGCCGACACGAGGCTGGTGATCGCCGCGGCCCGGCCGGTGCACGGTAACACCGCAGACGCGAAAGCGTGGCTCGATTCCGGCCTGGCCCGGCACTGCGAAGGCGTGACCGTGCTGGGCGACGGCGCCTTCATCAACACCGGGCTCGTAGTCCCGCACCGTAAACGACCCGGCCGGGCCCTGCTGGCCGGCCAGGAGGAGGACAACCCTGAGCACCGACGGGTCAGGGCCCGTGTCGAGCACGCCCTCGCCCGGATGAAGCACTACAAGATCCTCCGCGGCTGCCGACAGCGCGGCGACGACCTCCATCACGCGGTCCAGGCCGTCGCCCACATGCACAACCTCGCCCTCGCCACGTGAGCGGAACAGGTGCTCTCTCCGCTCAGACCTGACCGGACACCGCCTGCTGCAACGAGATTCAGGGCCTCGGCATCGCCAGCAGCTCCTGCGTGAACGAAGGCGGCGCCAGAACTCCTGGAAAGCGACCCGAAATGCCCTCCGACCCCGACGTTCTGCTGCAGCAGGGGTAGGTAGCAGCATGGGTGCTGCTACCCCCCTCGGCGGCAGTCTCACGGGCAACTTCAACCGCATTCGTACCGATTCCCTTGGCGGCGCCGCCCTTCCGGACCTCCCGGCCGCTCGCTTCTCCACCCGACGCGGGGTGGGTTTGCGCGGGGCGCCGCGATGGCAACGGCACGAAGGGGGCGCTCAAGCCGGCTGGTGGCCGGGGCCGCTGCGGGCCCGAGGCGGCCGGTGTGGCCTGGTCGGCCCCGGGCGGGTGCTTCGAGGGAGACGGTTGCCTGCCGTACTGCTTGGTCTTCTTGAGGATGTGGTCCCGGGTGCCGTCGAGAACTTCATCAACGACCGGCGTGCGGGCCTGAGGTGAGCCCCGGCCGCGTGGAACCGGGTGCTCGAGGCCGCACGTCCCCCCGTACATGCTGACCGTCCTGGGGATACTCTTCGCCGTCGCGCCCGCCGTCGTCTGGACGACGATCGCCCGCACCCCCCCTGTCGGCTTCGCTATCGGCGGCGCGCTGCTCGCCGGAGCCAGTCTGCTGATCAGCGTCCAGCACGGTTGGATCCACGCCCCCAGGCCCGACGCCCATCTGGTGTTCACGGCCCTGGCGCCCGTGCTCATCGCCTGCGGCGCGGGACTGGAAGGCCGGCACGAGAACTCCCCTCCCCCGCAATGGACTGTCCGCCGCAACGGAGCGATCGGCTTCCTCGGGATGCAGTTCGCTCTCACCCTCGTGGCCGGCCTCCTGTATGCGCTGATGATCAGCGAAGGCTCGGAAGCCCCGCCGTCCAAGACTTTCCCCTCATTGCCGCCAGGCATCAGCATGGTCACCGAAGGCACCAGCTGCGGTTCCGGCGGCTGCTGGCGCGTCGCGACGGTCACCAGCCGGGACGGCCTGTCCCGCCCGGAGATCATCCGCGAACTGGGCCTCCAGCAGGAGAGCTGCCGCTCCAGCGGCTGGCTGCTCGACTGGCGTGACGTGTGCGTCGGAGCCAGGGACAACGGCGAGAACGTCACCATCTACGCCGGCTGGGGATACTGAGAGGTTTTTCCGGTCGGGGTCTTCGACAGCATGGTTTGGCCTCACCAGATCGGTTTCGAGTGGCCCCACTTTTGAGCTATGTGGGTGATCGACTCAGGCAGTGTCGGGGAGGAATCGTTGAGCTGGCCCCACCCCTTGCGTCCGACGGCCAGCCGCGTGGGCACGGCGTCCGCCCGCCCGTAGGCAAGCACCTGGGCAAGGATCTCGCGGAACCGAGCCACGTCAGGACTTGTGCCAGAACCCGTTCTCGTGGACAAAGCCACCTCGGGATCTCCGCCGCGCTGTGGCTATGCCATCGCGGTCTCGGTCACGGTCACGGTCACGGTCACGGTCACGGTCTCGGTCTCGGACTCGGTCTCGGTCTCGGTCTGGGTCTGGGGCAGTGCGGGGTGTGCGCCCGGGCCCCAACCGACCAGGCACTTAGCAGAGTTGGCTTCTTCACCGTAGGGTCTGCTGCCGAGGGGGAGCCCCTCGCTCGGCGGGGAAGGGGGAACCATGGAGATCTATGCCCACTGGCTTGATGGTGAGCATCTACGCGTGTCCGGGTGGGGTCCGCAGGACACGTCATTGGCCGTCATGCTGAAGATCCATGCCCTGTTAGGGCACACGGTGGTGCTGAGCGACGTGCAGCTCATCGACAGCCATGCGGTACAAGCGCTGTTCGAGACCGAGGACTTCCGGTCCTTCGTGCGCGGCTGCCCGTCGTTCCTGCGCTGCACCACCGCCGCTCCGGCCGGCAGCGACCCCTTCGCCCTGGTCACCACCGGCCTGCACCGCGCCCTGGAGCCCGGCTGGCTCTCGTCTTCGTTCGACACGGCGGAGCCCCTGGTCAGGCTGTCCGAAGCCGTTCTGGAGCGCGGGGAGGCGAATCCCGGGCCGCTGTTCGCGCGGGGTACCGCACTGGGCGCACGGTACGAGGAGGGCGGGGAGATCCGGCGCAGGCTGGAGGCCGTGGCGTGGACCCTGCATCACTTCTCCCGCGAGGCGGGAGTGCCACTGGGCACGAGCGCCGTGACGCGCCCCTGCTCGTACCGCGACGTGTTGGAGGAGGTGGCGGAGCTGCCGGGGCTCCCCAGCCACGACTACGCCCCGGTGGAACGCACCCTCGCCTATCTCGACGAGCACGTGGAGCCGTCGAACCGGCACCGCAGGGCCGTGCTCCTCGCCCAGCTAGACGCGACGGACCCGCCACACAGGACGGCGATGTGGAACACCGCGACGCAGGCCTGGAACGCAGCGGTGCAGCGGACGCTGGGCACCGACGGGGCTTCCCCGCGGTCGCTCCCGAAAGCGGCCGACATCGGGCTCTACCTCGGGCGTCCCACGGACGCGCTCTTCGAGCCCGCCGGCCCCGGGGCCACAGCCCCCGCGGAGCACGGGATGGCCCCGGGCAACCTCGCGGCGGTCGCCGAACTGGGCTGGCAGGACATCGCGAAGATCCATCAGGACAAGGTCGTGACCCGTCGGCGCGACGCCTTCCAGGCGGCGCTGCGCGCCGGGGACGCGGCGGCGGCCGACGACGCCCTCCCCTCACTGCTCCGAGCCGTCCGGCGGAAGCTGCCGGCCTCCGGAGAGCGGCCCGGGCGGCTCGCCTGGGCCGCGGCCGAGACGGGCCTCGGGCTCGCTGGCGCGGGGCTGGCGCTAGGCACCGGCGAGACCCTCGGTCTCGTGGGACCTGCGCTGGCGTTCGGCCTGGCGGCCGAGCGGCTGCTTCGGGGCGGCCGCAACCGGTCACACATCGTCAACACGCTGATGACAGCCGGCGGTAGGGGGACCTGGTCCCGGCGCGGCGAAGCCTGACAGGGCGCTGGGTGCCGGGCGGTCGAGCGGTCGAGCGGTCGGCGCCTCTGCCCCATACAAGCCTCAGGCGGCGCTGAACCGGTGGGCACGGCCGCCGCGCTCCTACGAGAGGCAGGACGTTGCCGGTGGCGACCGGTACGTTGCGATCATGGGTGTCTATCTGGTGAGTGTCACCGCGCAGGACTGGTCGCAACTCGGGGAGGACGGGTACGGGGACGTCGCCGCCGCGCTGAACACCGAGCTGGAGCGGCGCGGGCTGCCCCCTTACGAGCTGCGGCAGGTCGCGAGGGAGGCGCCGGGCTGGTTCGAGGAGAAGGTCAGCCCGTCCATGGACCGCTTCGTGGCACTGTGCAGGACGCGGCTGACCGATGCGGAGCTTTCGGCCCTCCTCGACTGGAGTGTGCTGGTGCCGTTCCCGTTGGAGGAGGAAATCGTGCTCCCCGTCGGCACCGCGTACTCCGGCGACGAGACAGTGGTCGCCGGGGCCCCGCGGGTGCTCGCCCTGGCCGAGCGGCTCGCCGACGCCATCGAACTGCCGGTGGACGCGATACCGGCGGGCGAGAACCTCGCGCTGAGCTTGTGGTTCCTGGAGGGCGGGGCGGAGCGGCCCGACCGGGCGCCGACAGGACCGTCGGCCGAGGACCGGGACGCGGCCTTCTACGTGGCTCTCTACCTGCGCGCCGCGCAGTACTCCATACGGCACGGCTGCCCCATGACCTACTCCTGAGCCACCACGGGGGCAGAGGGCAAGAATGTCGTAGCCGGAGGTCCTCTCGATGACACGATCAGCCAGTCCGCATGACGGGCAGCCTGTCGCTGTGTTCTGTCGAACTCTCCTCATTGCTCCCGCAGTTGACTGGCGTGCTGGCGGTGTCGGTTGATGTCTCTGACGCTAGTGTCGTGGTTCACGCCCGTACGAGGTCCGGTGTTCCCACGCGATGCGCGGGATGCGACCGCGGCTCAGCGAGTGGTGCCACAGCCGCTCCGTACGGCGCGCCTCGCCGATGCCTGTCTCGGGGGCCGGCCGGTGCGCATCGACTTGTCCGTACGCCGACCGTCCTGCGAGAACGCGACGTGCCCGAAGGTGACCTTCGTCGAACAGATACTGGGGCTGGCCATGCGCTACCGACGGCGGACGCCGCAGTTGCAGCGTCTGGTGGAGGACGTTGGCGTCGTGCCGGCGGGTCGGGGCGGCGCTCGGATGCTACGGATCTCGAACATCCGGCTCTCGCGGTGCACGGTCCTGTCGCAGCTGATGCGGGCGTCTCTTCGCGGCCGGTGAGCCCCGGAGTGCTGGGGGGGGGACGACTTCGCGCTCTACGGCGACACCCATGGGACTCCCCACGCGTTCTCGTCTCGCCTGTCCACCGCGCTCGCGGACGCCGCTCACCCCAAGTTGCGCGACGTCGCCGCCTCGTGGAAGCGGCTGCGCGCGGAGGGGGCGAGTTCATCGACACGGAGATCGCCGACCGGATCGCAGGGGATCGGGCTGCCTCGGCAGTACTGCCTGACGCCAGAACCAGAATGTCAACTGCTGGGCGCGTCAGGCGCATGGCGGCGCGTACGCCACTGCCTCCCCGACGAAGCGGCGCCATTGCACGTGGCTGAGGGGCTCGGTGTCGACACAGATTCTCTCGATGCTCGCGTCCACGTCGAGCTGCCACAGCCTGGCCGACTGGTCGAGGCTGCCGGTGGCCAGCGTCTTCCCGTCCTGGCTGAAGACAACGGCGTACACGGAGTCGGTGTGGGCGGTCAGCGGCAGGCCGCGACGGCTCGGCCGGGCGGGCGTGCGGACGTCCCACAACTGCACCGACGCCTGACCGTAGCTGCCCGTGGCGAGAGTGCCGCCGTCCGGACTGAAGGCGAGGGCGAACACGGAATCGGTGTGCCCGGTCAGCGGCTCGCCAAGGCTGATGGGATGGCTGGGCAGGGAAACGTTCCACAGGCGCACCGAGAAGTCGTTACTGCCGGTGGCGAGGGTCTTACCGTCCGGGCTGAACGCCAGGGAGGAGACACCATTGATGTGGCCCTTCAGCGGCCGGCCGACGCGCTCGGGTCCAGTCCGGTCTCGGACGTCCCACAGCTGAGCCGTGGTGTCGTAGCTGCCACTGGCCAACATGTCTCCGTCCGGGCTGAACGCCACGGCGAGCACCATGCCCTCGTGGTGCCGCACCGGACGGCCGACCGGCCCGGCGCGGCCCGGGTCCGTGACATCCCACAGGCGGATCGTGGCGTCCTGGCCGCCTGTGGCCAGGGTCTTGCCATCCGGGCTGAACGCCATGGTCCAGATGCCACCCTCGTGCCCGGTGAGAGGACTGCCCAAGTACTTGGGTCTGAACGGATCGGATATGTTCCACAGCTGGATCACGCCGTCGTACCCGGCACTCGCGAGGAACTTCCCGTCCGGGCTGAACGCCAGGGACCTGACGTCGGCGGTATGAGCCTGGAACCCCCGGCCGACAACTTTCGGACGGTCAGGCTCCGACCTGTCCCACAGCCGCACCGCCCCGCCCAGACCACCGGTGGCGAAGAGCCGCCCGTCCGGGCTGAACGCCGCTCCGAGCACGCCGTTGAAGTGGCCGGTCAGCACCGTGCGCGGCATGTCCCACAGCCGGGCCGTCTGGTCGTAGCTGCCGGAGGCGAGGGTGTACCCGTCGGGGCTGAACGCCACCGACGACACGGTGTTGCTGTGCCCCGTCCATGCCTGCCCGAGCGCCTTGGGACGTCTTGGGTCGGAGACGCTCCACGTCTGCACGGTCGCGTCCGCGCTGGCGGTTGCCAAGATATGCCCGTCCGGGCTGAACGCCACCGAGGAGATCACGGTGCTGCGCCCCTTGAGGAGCTGGTTGGCGTACGTGGGCTTGTCTGGGTCCGCGACGTTCCACAGCCGTACGGTGGAGTCGCCACTGCCGGTGGCGAGGGTCCGGCTGTCGGGGCTGAACGCCAGGGACGCGACGGTGTTGGTGTGGCCATTGAGCGGGGCTCCGCGCCGCCTTGGCTCCTTCGGGTCGGACACATCCCACAACCGGGCCTTGAAGTCGTCGGCCCCGGTCGCGAGTGTCTTGCCGTCCGGGGAGAAGGCCACGGCCCAGAGCCTGCCCGGACCATCCTTGAGCGGTGTACCCACGAGCTTGGCATCGGAAGGGTTCGACACGTCCCACAGCCGGACCGTGGCATCGCCGGAGCTGCTGGCGAGCAGGTGGCCGTCCGGGCTGAACGCCACCCCGCTGATGACGGCGTCATGGCCGGTCAAGGGCCGGCCGATGGGCTCGGGGTCCGACGGGTCGGACACGTCCCACAGCCGGACCCACCGATCACGGTCATCACCTGCAGTGGCCAGAGTGCGCCCGTCCGGGCTGAACGCCACCGCAAGCACGGCCTTGGCGTGGCCGGTCAGCGGCCGTTCCAAAGCGCGGGGGCTGCTTGGGGTGGAGGTGTCCCACAGCCGGATCGTGGCATCGCCACTGCCGGTGGCCAGGGTGCGCCCGTCCGGGCTGAACGCCACCGACGAGACCCGTTCTGTGTGGCCCCGCAACTGCTTGGACAGCGGGGTGTTCCCGGAGTTCAGCAGCCGGGTGTACGTCTCGTCGCCGGGCCGCATCCGGTGCGCCACGAGGTCGAGCTGTGAGGCCAGTGACTGATCCGTGCCGCGCAGCCGGTCGGCTTCGGCGACGACCCGGTTGTAGACGGCGAGGTCCCGTTGGTGTACTGCCTCGCCCTGCTGCCTGAACGCGACGCCTGCGGCACCCGAGGCGAGCAGGGTCAGGACGGCGAGGGCGGCGATGACCGCGTTCCGCAGCCGAGCGGCGCGGCGCCGCGCCCCTTCCCCAGCGGTCAGGAACGCCCTTGCCCCCGAACTCAGGCCGTTTGGCGCGGCGTTGAGTGCCCAGGCGCGCGCGATCTCCAGGGGACTGCCACGATAAAGGTGTGCCGGGTCACGACCGCTCTCATCCCACGTGGCCGCCGCCTCCTCCAGGTTCTGGTGGATGAGGCGCCCGGCCCGGTCGGCGTCGATCCAGCCGCGCAGCCGGGGCCACGTGCGCAGCAGAGCCTCGTGGGTGATCTCGACAGTCTCCTGCTCGCGGGTGAGCAGCCGGGCCCTGGTGAACGCGTCGACCACCGCCTCGGCACGGCCGCCGCCGACGTCCGCCAACTCAGCGCGGCTCAGGCGTCGCCGGACGTCCTCCGTGCCGTCGCCGACCCGCACCATCCGCAGGAAGAGAGACTGTGCCACGCCCCGCTCGTCGTCGTCGAGGCCGCTGTAGATGCGGTCCGCGGTCGAGGCGATGGCGCCTTGGATGCCTCCGGTGTCGCGGTACCCGCGCACGGTGAGTGTGGCGCCGTGCCGCTGCTGCCAGCAGACCCGCAGGGCGTGCGCGAGCAGCGGCAGGCGCCCTGCCTCGTAGCGCGCTTCCCCTGCGGGCCCCATCGCCATGGTGGCTCCCAGGTCGTGCAGGAGCACCTCGATCAACCCGTCCTCTACGTCGAGCCCCACGTCCATGGCGGGCAGCAGGACGGCCTCGCGCAACTCCTCGTCGGTCATGGGGCCGACGACCAGCGGGGCGTCCTGCAGTGCTGCGCGCAGGGGAGGGTAATCGACGCATGCGGCGTAGAAGTCCGACCGGATGCCCAGAACCACGAGGGCTTGCAAGGGACCCTCCGTGCCGGTGTACGCCTGGCCGCCCGCAAGGCGGGCGAGCAGTGTGACGAAGGAGCGCCGTTCCTGCTCGTCGGTACACAGAGTGAAGAGCTCCTCGAACTGGTCGACCACGATGACCGCCCGCGCGGGCTGCCCCGGCAGGTCGTTCCGCAAGGCCTCGGCCAGGACTGAGAGGCACCGCGGCGGATCGGCGACGAGATCGGCGGCCGTCACCTCCGATCCGACGCCTCTGAGCGCCACGATCTGGTCAGCCAGAGTACGGAGCGGGTAGACGCCGGGGGTGAGCAAGAGTTTCGGCCACCGGTCGGAGCCGGGCAGCGCGGCCCGGTCCAGGTGCGGCAGCAGTCCGGCCCGCAACAGCGAGGACTTGCCCGCGCCCGAGGGGGCCACAACCGCCTGGAGCCGACCCGAGTCCAGGCGCCGGTCGAGGCGATCGGTCAACTCGGCGACGAGCGCTTCTCGTCCGAAGAACCACCGCTCGTGCTCCTGCCCGAAGGCGGCCAGCCCCGGATAGGGGCAGTCCGGCACCGAACTCCCTGCCTCGGCGCGGCGGCGTTTGCGCACTCCCTCGACGTAGTGGAAGTGCTGGTCACGCCCGGCGACATTGACGCTTGCCTGATCGCGGGCGTATGCCTCGATATGGATACCGTCGCCCTCGCCGCGCGGCGCGCCCTCCACCGTGTGGTCTGCGGTGTCCGGGCGTTTGGCACCGCGCTTCGCCTGCGGCTCTTCCGGGCTCATCGACCACCCTCTTCGGTGATGTGCTGATCGCGTCCGGCGACGTAGACCCGGCTGCTGTCCAAGGCCCGCACGGACACCCTCATCGACGGCTCATCCCGACCTCTGCCGGGCGGCTCAGAACCAAGGTCGTCGGTGAGGATTCTGCGCAGTTCCGCGGCAAGGTCTGGCTCGGCCGCGAGTAGCCTGCGCAGCCGTCCCTGCCATTCGCCGACCAGCTCCGCTTCGGCCTGCTCGACCTCGGCCGGATCGTCGGCGCCCTCCCGTGCAGCGAGCAGCACCGCACGGGATTCCTCGAGCTCGGACTCCACCGTGTCCGCCCGGTCTGGGTACACGCGGCGCCACAGCGCACCCATCGAGGTCTGTGCCCGCTCCCAACCGGCCGTCGTCAGCAGTTGCACCACTGTCGCAGCCGCTACGGAAGCAAGGCCCGCAAGCTCCGGATCCATACGGTTCCCTCGTTCCCCCGTGTCACTACTGGCTCACTGCATCGTGTGTACTGCCTGAATCACCTCCGGCGCCAGAGGGAACCGGTCTAATGGCCGGACGTACATGTAAGACTGTCATTTTGCGGGTGGGGTCCAAAGAGCGCGTTTCGTCGCAGCGTGACTGTTTGATAACTCGGGCGACTTTCCAGTCCGGCAGTTCGATCTGGCCGCACTCGCGACGGTGTGGGGGGACGAGTCCGGTGCCCAGGTCCGCCGTCGGCGGTTACGGGGGCCTTGCCGAAGGCGGCCTTGGCGCCGGATTCCGCCCACGCCTTGCAGTCGCTCTGGCGCATGGTCAGGTTCGTGCGCCAGTACGCGGCCACCAGCCGGGCCCGGTCCTCCAGCGGGAGGCCGCACGGCCCGCCTTTGATTTCGGAGTCCGAGTGCTGCGGAAACGCCCCCTCGACGGCCTGGGCGAGGTCGGCGGCGGCGGTGCAGGCGGCCGTGAGCTGTCCGAGGAAGGCGAGCGTCTGCTTGCCGAGCGCGTCCTCGACAAGCTCGGGCCGACGGGCCCAGTCGGCGCGAAATCCCTCGCGCAGCCGCTCGACGTCCGACGCGATACGGCGCTCGCGGCCCGCACGCTGCGCACATGTGCCACTACGCGCTGACCGGTAACCGGCCTACGCGCCCAGCGGGAAGTCGAGATCCGGCCCTGGATGAAGTGGGCGACCTGGTGGACCAGCGGCTGGGGTCGTCCAGCACCCAGCAGCATGTCCGCAATGCTTCAGGGAACCACAACAAGCCTGAGACCTCGCCACCAGAGGGTCGTGGCGCAACTGCTGGGGGCTACCGGACAACCCCTACGCCACCCACACTCCGGGCACGACCCGCGAGGTGTCCGACCGGGGGTGCTCCATCGCATCTCGTTGTCCGAATCAGTTCATCCCGATGACACCAGCTCCACCGCATCAACCTGTCCTTACAGACCTCCGCGCCACCGTGACCACGGTCGAGCCATCAGTCACAGGACAGGCCATGCGGCCTGACGGACAACCACACGCAGCATCTGTGACGGAGCACTTCAGTCGGCGACTGGAGCGCCTCGGTTGGCGGCCATGGTCGGGAGCGGGCGCCAGCTGGCGGGAACGTTGCGCATGACCAGAGCGCAGTCCAGGGTTGCGCTCCCTGGTGGGAAGCGGTCCGGGTCGTCGAAGAAGGACGACGCGGCGGAGCGAACCCGGCCGGCTTCCACGTGCCAGGCGTCGGTGTGCAGTTCCATGCCGTCCAGGTGGCGGCCGGACCTGGTGGCCGAATAGCCCTTTGCCCCGTCTTGGAAGAAGCGGGAAGCTTCGGCGAGGTCGGCGAAGAGATCGCTGCCCCGCAGCTCGTCGGACGGCTCGACGGTGACGTCCACCCGGGTGGCGCCGTCCCACGTCGCGAAAGCGACCCGCACCTGGCCGGGTGCCTCCTGCACCTCGAAAGCGGCGCGGCCGTGTTCGCCAGGGAAGACGCGGCCTCCGGCCCAGACGTTGAGCCGCGAGGCGGTATCGCGACGGGGGATGTAGACGCCGGTCTCGACGCCGTCCGGTCCGTCCCATTCGACGGCGATCCGATGCGCCGCGTTCTCGCTCCGCAGCCCGAACACCTTGGGGGCCCAGACCGGCCGGACACTTCCCAGCCGCAGGAGGCAGATGCCCGCGACCGCGTGGCCGCGCACCAGTTGCGGGCGCAACGGCTGGGGAAGCAGGCGTGCCGCGGCGTCCGGGGCGACCCGGTAGTTCACCAGAAGCCGTCGTTCGACGACGCTGGACAGACGCGGTTGCCTCATGATCCCTCGCTCTGCGCCCCGGGGCGCCATTTGGTGTGCCGCAGGACGATCTGTTCGGGGCAGACTGCACTGAGAAACCGACCGATGCAGGTGGCCAGGCGGTCCTCGGCCAGTGTGTAGAGGATCCGGTTGCCATCCCGGCGCTCGGTGACCAGTCCCGCTCCTTTGAGCACGCCGAGATGCCGTGAAATGGACGGCGCGCTGATCGCGAACCTGCTCGCGATCTCGCCTGCCGCAAGCTCGCCACCTCTGAGGTCCTCAAGAATCTGACGCCTCGTCGGATCAGCCAGCGCACGGAAGGCCCCCGCCTCATCCTGAGCTTCTGTCATGTTAGATATTTAGCACATAAGCTAAGCATCTAACAACGAGCCTGGCAGTCTTCGCCGACATTGTCGCGGCGGTCCCTGGCGTCGTTTCAAAGTCGCACCGGTCGCCAACTCTGGCGCTCACGCGCCAACTGAAGCGCTCAGCCCCAGCACCAGGCGCACTCATTCGCGCACCGGTTACAGGTCGAACTGGATGCGCTCGATGTCGGTGAGCTCGGCCAGGAGGTCACCGAAACGCAGATTGCCGAAGACGCTCTGGCCCACGAAATCACCGTGCTGCGCATCGCCTCCTGACACACCTGCGGTATCCCCCGGATCACGCCGACCTGCGCCGACTCGGCCGCCGGGTCAGCCGAGAGCGGGTCGAGCGGGTCAGGCGCGAGCGCGGTCTCACCGGGGGCACCCGGCGCAGGCGTCGGAGTCTGACCCGTCCGGCGAAGTGGGCGGTGCCGGGCCGGCGACATCACGTTCATCGCCACCGACGAGGGCTGGCTCTACCTGGCGACCTGGCTGGACCTGGCCACCCGCGAGGTCGTCGGCTACGGACGACGAATCGGTGGCGGACCGTCCGATCCCAGGGTGCTGGCCCGCGCGGCGGCCTTGTGTGCCCGCGTGACGGCTCCCACCCGGGTAGCCCTCACCCTCTGCTGGTGCCGCAGCCGCGCAAAGGGCACGTGGCGAGGTGTTGGCGCCAGTACATCAAACGGGTGAGTGATCGTTTCTGGTTCCCGCCGTATGCGTTTGCAGTCTGCGGACAGGCATGTCCCTGCATATGAAGAAGGGCACAGGTGGATGACCGAAGCTGTCGCCGATGCGGAGCGCGTCCTGCGGGAGTTGCAGCCGACGGTGGAGCGACTCCTCGAGCGGCACCTGGCCACTGCCCGCGACTGGTTCCCGCACCAGTACGTGCCATGGAGCGCGGCACACGACTACGACGGCCCGCTGGACGGCACGGCCTGGTCACCGGAGCAGACAGCACTGCCCCAAGCCGTTCAGGACGTGCTGGTGGTCAATCTGCTGACCGAGGACAACCTGCCCAGCTACCACTTCGAGATCGCCACCCGATTCGGGCGGGACGGCGCCTGGGGCACCTGGGTACATCGGTGGACGGCCGAGGAGGACCGTCATGCGTCGGTCCTACGTGCCTACGTCCACGCCCGCCGCGTCGTGGACCCCATCGCCCTTGAAAATCTACGGATGCGGCACGTCGGCACCGGCTACCACTCGGGCGCGGCAACGCCCCTGCATGCGCTGGCCTACGTCACCGTCCAGGAACTGGCGACTCGGCAGGCCCACCGGAATGCCGGGGCAGCTTGTGGAGACCCGGCCGGCGAGCAGCTGATGACGCGGATCGCGGCCGACGAGAACCTGCACATGCTCTTCTACCGGGACTTGTTCGCCGACGCGCTCGCCCTGTACCCCGACGCGGCGCTCGCCGCCCTGGCCGATGTCCTCGAACACTTCGAGATGCCCGGTGCGATGATCCCTGGCTTCCGGAGGCGTGCGGCGCGCATCGCGGCATCGGGCATCTACAACCTGGATGTCCACCTCGAGCACGTGGTGGCCCCCCTTGTGCGGGCCTTGAAGGCCACCTCTCTCGCCGGCCTCGGAGCGGCCGGCGACCAGGCGCAGGAACGCTTGGGTGCGCATGTGAAGCAGCTCACCGTACGGGCGGCCCGAGCTCGGGAGCTGTTCGCGCGCATGGAGGCCGCGCGTCGTTCATCCGAATGACCGGCGGTGACGGCCGCGATCCACGTACAGATAGAAGACCCTTCCAGGAGGAACCAGACATGACCCAAGCCGCGTACAACGCCCTTCCCGAACAGCTTGTGGCCTTGGTCAACGAGCAGATGGGCGGCGAGGCACACGCCCGGCAGCTCACGCCGGACCTCACCTTCGAGAGTCTCGGCATGGACTCCCTGGCCCTGATGGAACTGGTCGTGGCGGCGGAGGAACGGTTCGGGATCGTGCCCTCCGAAGAGGCAATGGACCTTGCCCCGTCTGCCACCCTCGCCGACGCCGCCCGGGCCTTCGCCGATGTCCGCTGACGTCGCCATCACCGGGCTCGGACTCGTCACCCCGGCCGGGCACACGCCTGAGGAGAACTGGGCGGCCCTGTGCCGGGGCCGGTCGCTGGCCGCCCGGGACCCCGAACTCCATGGCCTGCCCGTGGACTTCTCCTGCCAGGTAACCGGCCTCGACACTGCGGCAGGACTCGGCCCGCTGCTGGCCCGGCGGGTGGGACGGTTCATCCAGTTCGCGCTCCTCGCCGCCCGCCGGGCAGTCGCCGACGCCGCTCTGCCCACGGACGTCGGACTCGGCGAACGGGTCGGGGTCGTACTCGGCGTCGGAGCGAACTGCCTGAGCACATACATCACCGAGTTCGGCCATCTCGGCGCGGACCGGCCATGGCGCGTCTCGCCGCTCGGGCTGCCGCGCAGCGTGCCGAGCATGGCTGCCAGTGAGGTCGCCATGGACCTCGGCGCCCAGGGACCCAACTTCACCACCGCGAGCGCCTGCGCCTCGGGGGCGACCGCGATCGGAGTGGCACGCGATCTGCTGCGGTCGGGAACCTGCGACATCGTGCTTGCGGGCGGCAGTGAATCGGGCCGGTCCCGGATGACGGCCACCTGCTTCACCCGGATGCGCGCACTGTCGCCGCGCCGCGACGAACCCGAGCTGGCCAGCAGACCGTTCGACTCGGCTCGGGACGGATTCGTCCTCGGTGAAGGAGCCGCCGTCCTCGTATTGGAACGGGCCGCCGACGCACGCGCCCGACAGGCCGAGGTGCTGGCCCTGCTGCGCGGTTACGGTGCGGGGTCCGATGCCTACCATCCCGTCGCCCCGCATCCCCAGGGCGACGGCGCCGTCCGCGCAATCGTGGCCGCCCTCCAAGACGCGGGGTGCAGCCCTCACGACATCGGACACGTACAAGCGCACGGCACCTCCACCCCGCTCGGCGACGAGGCGGAAGCCGCAGCCCTGGTGCGCGTCTTCGGCGACACCACGCCTCCAGTCACGGCGTCCAAGGGGGTGATCGGACACTCCCTGGGGGCGGCGGGCGCGATCCAGGCGGCGTACACGGTCCTCGCGCTACGCCACGGCACGGTCCCGCCCACCGCGAACTTCCAGCAGCAGGACAGCAAGCACATGCTGGACATCGTGAGCGGACCGCCTCGTCCGGTCACCACCAAAACAGCCGTCAGCTGCGCCTTCGGTTTCGGCGGGCAGAACGCGGTCCTACTGCTCAGCAGCACGTAGCCCACCGCGGCCACGCCACATCGTACGGCCATCAAGCTGACCCGACCCGGGGTGTGACGGTCCTGGCACGGCCCCCCGAGGGCCGCGCCGGACGTTGCCGACATCGAACGGTGAGGGCGCAGGAGCCACCACCCGCAGGTGGGCCGTCCGGGGGGCCAAGCATCACGTGACACCCCTGTCGGAGGGCCGGACAAGTGACGCTCCGCAGGCCGAAACCCCTTGGAGTAGCCATGAACCGCTACCAGGCACCTCGCCGTGACATCAGCCTGCTGCGCGAGCTCGAACCAGTGGTGGCGAAGGCGGTGGACGTCCACCTGGAGAGCGCGGAGGACTGGTATCCCCATCAGTACACCCCCTGGAGTCGGGGCGCCGATTTCGACGGCGTGTTGGGCGGGACACCCTGGGAGCCGGAACAGGGCACTCTCGGCAAGGCAGCCAGGGATGGCCTGGTGCATAACCTCCTCAGCGAGGACAACCTGCCGAGTTACCACCGGGTGATCGCCGAGCTCTTCACCCGGGACGGAGCCTGGGGAACCTGGATCAACCGCTGGACGGTCGAAGAAGGCCGCCACAGTATCGCCATTCGCGACTACCTCATGGTCACCCGCGCGGTGGATCCTGTCACCCTGGAGAACGACCGAACCGCCCATGTCCAAAACGGCTGGGGCATGGACTACGGCGACGATGTCGTCGCTTCCCTGGTCTATGTGACCCTCCAGGAACTCGGCACCCGCGTCTCCTACCGCAACATCAAGCTTCAGTGCGGCGACGCGGCCTGCGAGGCAATGCTCAACCGCATCGCCAAGGACGAGAACCGGCACATGCTCTTCTACCGCACGGTCCTGTCGGCGGCGATGGATCTGCAGCCTGACCGCACCGTACGGGCCGTGGCAGATGTCGTCGCTTCCATCCGTGCGCCCGGCCACGGCGCCCCTGGCTACGCGCGGCTTGCCCAGTCGATGGCCCGCTCCGGTATCTACAGTCCCGTCACCCACTACGAAGAGGTCTTGCAGCCCATCGTGCGCTTCCTGGGCATCTTCGACGCCACTGGTCTGCGCCCGGACGGCGAGCAGGCACGAGAGGAACTCGCGGCCGTGCTGGAGCACTCCGCCGGCCAGGCCGCGCGGTTCACCCGCATCTTCGAATCCTCAGCCCCGTCCAAGCCGGCCTCGGTTCGCTGAACAGGGCTGCAGATCCGCGCCGCTTCCGGCAGAGACGTCCGTGGTCCACGCGGGTCCCTTGGGGGTGACGCGGAGGCGCCGGCAATCTGGACCGCAGCCTGTGGGGGTCCAGATCGCCGTGAACAAAGGGCTCGGCGAACCAGCCGTACGGAAGTTGCGTGGCGGGGATCGGAGGGCGTCGCCTGATGGACGGGTGGCCTTGCCGTGCGAGGTCGCGGCGTAGGCGGCGCGGTGGTGGCGTAGGCGGCGCGGTGTCCACGGCGGCGCGGGCGGGACTCGCGTCCGGGGAGGGCAGGGCGGCGGCAGGACGGTGACGGTCGCGCCGAGGTCCTTGGCCGCCCTCCTCGGCTTCGCCGGTGAGGAACTCGATCCGCTGGCCGAGCGCGGGTAGCCCGGTCTGCTACGGCTCGGCAGAAGGCCGTCCGTCCAGCGCGTCCATGAACCTGTACCGCTCCCGCTACGAGTCTGGTCCGGCAGAACTCGTAGCGACGCGTTCCGCGTCGTCCGGTGCCGGATCCGTGATGGTGCTGGGCATGGAGGCTGTGCCAGGGCGGGGCTGTGTGAGGGCACCCTCGAACGCGTCGAGCTCGGCGAGCCAGCGGGCGGGGAGTTCGTCGAGGTTGGGCAGGCTGGGATCGGCGACGACGGCCAGGTGCGCCGTTCCGGCGTATTCACCCAGACAGATCGACAGGTGGTGTCCTGCGGGCAGGAACATCAGCGGCAGCAACGCGTTGATGCTGTGGCCGTGGAGTTTCAGAGGATGTGCGGGGCCGGGGACGTGCGTGGCCACCATGGTGGTGCGTCGCGGGTGCAGGATTCGTGCCAGGGCTCTGCCATGCCAGCGCGTGGGCAGGATGTCGAAGAGGACCTCCGCGTCGGGATCGCGGTGGCTGTTCCGGATGTTCCTTGTGGCCGGGCGGGTGGCGGCCAGGCGTTCGGCGGCGGTGGGCAGGTGGCAAGGCAGGATGACGGGGACACCGCGGTGGAAATTACCCAGCGCGGTGCTCGTGTCGACGCGCCGGGTGTTGAGGGGGACCGTCACCCGTACGGTGCCTGTGCTCTTGTCCGGCAGCCAGGGCCGCAGGGCGCCGGCGAGGGCGGCCAGGTAGACGTCGTTGAGACTGACACCACCTTCCCGGGCGATGGCCTTCATACGAGGCAGGGGGGTGCGGACCCACATGCGCCTGGGTGGGCCGGTCGGGGCCTGAACGCGGTCGGGGCCGAGGCTGATTGCGTTCGCGGGCAGCGTGATCCCGGCGACCGCGCGTACCAGGGCGCGTACGCGTGTGCTCGTCCAGGAAGGTGGGGGGACTGAGGGTGTGCGGCGTCGCGGGGGGCCGGGTTCCCGCACCGCGGCGAGCGTGATCCCGATCAGGGACATGCCGTCGAGGAGGCCGTGGTGGGCGCGAAGGAGCAGGGCGAACTCGTTGTCACGGTGGCCGTGGAGCAGGGTCATGCCCCAGGTGACGTCCGTGAGCGGCTGGGCGCACACGCGCTCGATCCCTGCGTGCAGCGCGAGATCACCGCCATGCGCGGACAGCGCGACCTCTTCGAGGTGATCGGCTGGCGCTGCCGGGCTTGTCGCGCTCGTGCCCCGGGGGCGGGCCCGGTCGCGCAGCGGCGGGTGGGCCGCCCGCATCAGGTCGATCAACGCGTGCAGTTCGACGGTCGAAGGGGCGGGGCCGGCGACCACGGCCACCCCGCCGATCTCCACGTTCGTGTGTGGGTGCGCGGCCGCGTAGGCGAACCAGCGCTCGCCCGCCGCGGTCGCGTCATCATGGTCGTGCACAGGGTTCTCCGCTGAAAATTCGTTCGCGTGGCGAAGGCTGGGGCGATGGGTTCATGTCCACGAGGCGCGTCACGTTTGTGGGATACGACGTGGACGGAGTGCCGGTGCGGCCGGATCCCACTGGCTCACGTCCACGGTCCATGGCTCCCCATGGGCGCTGTCCGGGCAGGTACCTGGTTACCGAGCGCCCACCGGGGTCGACGGAGACGTTTCGGATGACGCGGGCTGGTTGTCGGGGATCGCGGCTGCGGTCTCGCGCACCAGTGCCCAGGCGTTGCGCAGGGAGGCCTGGGACGCCAGGCGCGAGCCGAGCGCGGCGCGCAGGATGTAGCGGCCGTCAACGGTGGTGGGCGTGACCAGGATCTGGTGGGTGGCGTCGAGGTCGGTGCGCAGGCGCTCGGTGCGGGCGTTGTCACCGGTGAGGCGGAAACAGACCAGTCCCAGTGAGTGGGAGACCAGTTCGAAGCCGGGGGTGTCCCGGACCAGGTCGGCGAGCAGCGCGGCGTGGGAGAGCTGTTCGCGGATGTGTGCGCGTAGCCCCTCGACGCCGTGGGTGCGCAGGACGAACCACAGCTTCAGGGCGCGGAAGGGGTGCATGAGCGGCACCTGCCAGTCGCGGAAGTCGGTGACGTCGCCGGAGTCGCTGGCCTGGTTGCGCAGGAAGGGCGGGCGGATGTCCATGGCTGCGGTGAGGCTGCGGCGGTCAGCTACCCACATGGCGTCGCAGGGCGGTCCGGTGAGCAGCCACTTGTGGCAGTTCACGGCGTAGGAGTCGGCGTGTTCGACGCCCTCGTTGATCCAGCGGTTCTCTGGGCAGACGGCGGCCGAGCCTGCGTAGGCGGCGTCCACGTGCAACCAGGTTCCGAACTCGCGGCACACGGCGGCGATGGCGGCGTTCGGGTCGATGGCGCAGGTGCCGGTGGTGCCGACGGAGGTGACCACGATCGCGGGTACCAGGCCTGCGGCGCGATCGGCTGCCAGTTGCTCACGCAGGGCGCGGGGGTCCATCTCGCAGGTGCCCGCGAGGGTGGGGATCTGGATCGGTTCTCCCAGGCCGGCGATGCGTGAGGCCTTGGGGACGCAGGAATTCGCCTGGTCGGTGCAGTACATGCGGTAGCGCCCCTCGGTGCCGTGCTCGCGCCAGCGTCCGTCCGAGGCCCGGTACAGAGCGGCGGCTACGGCCACCAGGACCGCCGAGGACGCGGAGTCCTGCAGGACCCCGCCGCCGTCCCCGGTGCTGAGGAAGCACTCCGGCAGGCCCAGCGCGACCGCGAGGTGGTCCAGCACCGCCTCCTCGAGTTCGGTGGCGGCCGGGCCCGTCGACCACATCATGTGCTGGACCGCCAGGCCGGAGGCCAGCAGTTCGCCGACCACCGACGCGGGGCTGGTCTGGGTCGGGTAGTAGCCAAGGAACGAGGGGTGCTGCCAGTGGACGAGCCCGGGGATCACCACCCGCCGTACGTCGGCCAGGACATCCCGGATCGGCTCGCCGTGCACCGGTAGGCGGTCCGGCAGCATCGCACGTACGTCCCCGGGGCGCAGGTCCGGCGTCACCGGCAGGCGTTCCTCGCGCAGGTCCTCCCAGTAGTCCTCCAGGATCGCGGCGACCTCGCCGATTGCGCTGCGGAACGAATCATCACCAGGAGTCACTGACATACCGGGTAACGTACCGCATAAAAACTAGCGAAATGACCCAGATGACAAGCGAATCCGTGCTGTGGCTCGCCCCGCCCCAGCACCTGCCCCACGACTTGTCGGCCCTGCGGGAGGCCGCGAACCGACCCGACCGCCACCGCACACCGGGCGACCACCGCCGACTCCCAGAACGCGACCCCCGCGAGGCCGCCTTCGACGAATACTTCGCGGTCTCGCGGTGCGCCTGCACCCCCGCGCCCTTGTTGATCGTCGCCCTCGACGACTCCCTGGCCACCGTGCGGGCCTTCGCCCGCAACCCGGACGGATCTTCAGCGGAGCCCGACCTCGATCTCGCCGCGCACGCGGCCGGCCTGACGCCGAAAACCGGTCTCCCCGAACCCCGGACCCAAGCCACGGCGGGCCAACGCTGGATTCAGGGGCACCGGCTGTTCTTCGCCCTCACCCAGGCGACCGTCCTCGCTCTGCGGCACGCTCTTCGCGCTCCCTCGGCGGCAGGTGCTGCCCTCGGCTTGGAAAGCGCCGCTCATTTCCTGCGCGCCAGCGCGGCCGCTCTGCGCGTCACCGCGTCCTTCGACGCGCAGGACTACCACGACACGGTCCGGCCCTCGATGGCCCCGCCGCAGGCTCCCCGTGGCTTCTCCGGCCTGTGGTCGGCCGATCACCGTGTCCTGGTGCAGAGTCTGCGCGAGTGGGGCCTGGCCGCACCGGCCAGGTCTTCTACCCTGCGACCAGCCCACCGACGCCTGGTCGAAGTCCTGACAGATGTTCACCACGCCCACGTGGGCGTCTGCTCGCGCTTCGTCGGCTCCGGCCCCTCCCTGCTCCGCGGCGCGGAACCGGGGGTGCAGGTCCTGGACCGCCTGTGCCGACGGCGCCGCGCCACTCTGGACGCCGCGCCCGCCGACAGGGCGGCCCAACTGCCCGAAGCCCGCAATGACAAGGTCACCCTTCACCACTGAACCCGCTCCTGACGCGCCCGGAGCGGGCGGGAAGAGGCAGCTCGGCTCGTCGCCGCTGGGTCGCCCTCCCGCCCACAGCAACATCACTTATGTACGCCTTGATCGTTAGGGGGGGTATGCCAGTACGCAGTGGAGAGGGGACAGCGAGAGGGGCATGGTCGGCGGCCCGGGCCTGGGGGGTGGTGGTGTGCGCGGCGGTTGCGCTGGTCGCGGCGCTCCTGAGCCTCCCAGCGGTCTCCGGCGCTTTCGGCGCAGGAGGGACCATCGCCACAGGCACCGAATCAGCCGAAGCTCAGACCCAGGCTGAACTGCTGGGAGTCGGCATCCCGGATCTGGAGCTCGCCGTGACGATGCGCGACGGAGGCGCACCATCGGCGGTTGCAGCGGGTGCCGGGGTCGTTGCTCGCGTGCTGGCAGACGAGCCGGCCGTGCGTACGGTGCGGTCGGCTGCCACGGGAGATCCCTGGCTGATCTCGCGGGACGGACGCACCGGGCTGGTGACGGTCTCGCTGTCGGGCAGCGACGCGGACCGCAAGCAAGCGGCGTTGCGTCTGGTGCCCAAGGTGCGGGCGGCGGTGCCGGGGATGCGGGTGGACGCCGGCGGGGTCTCTTGGGCGACGGCCGAGATCGACCAGCAGGCCGAGGCCGATCTTCTGAAGGCGGAGCTCTGGGCTGCGCCGCTCATCATGCTTCTCCTCTTGCTGACCTACGGTTCGTGGGCTGCGGCCGCGCTGCCCCTCGTGGTCGCGATGCTGGCTGTCGTCTGCTGTGTGCCCTTGCTGGGTCTGCTGGCTCACGTGACCGAGGTGTCTGCGTTCGCGGTCAACGCGGCCGCGGCTATCGGCTTCGGCCTGTCGATCGACTTCACCTTGTTCGTCCTCGCCCGCTACCGCGAGGAACACGCCAAGGGGATGCCGCGCACCCAAGCACTGGACCTGGCGCTCAACACGTCGGGGCGCTGCGTGCTCTGCTCGGCAGCAGTGATCTCTGCGTGCCTGGTGGCGGTGGCCGCCATCCCCGTCCCGCTGCTGCGCGCGCTGGCCCTCGCGGGTGTTGCGGTGACGTTGCTGGCGGCGCTGGCCGCGTTGACGGTGCTGCCGGCCGCGTTGACGCTGCTGGGTGATCGCGTCGATGGCGCCGACCCCTTGCGCAGGCTGCGCCGGGCTCCGATCGGAGGAGCCAGCCGGTTCTGGCGGGAGCTCGCCCGCCGTGTCACTGCCCGGCCTGTGGCGGCGGGCGCTGGGGCGCTCGCGATGCTGGTCGTGATGGCCTGGCCCGCAGCGGGCCTGCGGTTGGGCGCGATCGACGAACGGACGCTGCCGCCGACGGCCTCAGCCGCCGCCGCTGCCGCGGATCTGCGCGGGCGCTTCGACGTACCTCCGGAACGAGTCCAGGTGGTGGTCCTTCAACGGCCGGGCGCAGGTCTGGGAAACTACACGGCCGCCGTGGCCCGGCTGCCACATGTTGGTGCGGTGCGAGTGGTGCCCCACCCTGCGGCAGGTCGGCCTGGACAGACGGACCAGGAGCGGCGCCCGGCAGTGGTGCTGGTGGCGGCCACGGCGGGACCCGACACGCCTCAGGCCGCGCGCCTGGTCGATGGGCTGCGGAAGACTCCCGCGCCGGGCCCGGCCCTGGTCGGCGGTCGGGCCGCGCAGATCACCGACACCACAGACGCGGTGCGCGGCGCGCTGCCGTGGGTGGCCGTGGCGATGTGTGTGGTTCTGTTGGCCGCGCTCACCGCGTTCACCCGCAGTGCCATGGCACCCCTGAAGGCGCTCGCGGTGGCCGTCATCAGCTTGGCTGCCGTTCTCGGCTTGATCGTGTGGATCTTCCAGTACGGACACGGGGCGGACGCGCTGGGCGGGTTCACGGTCACCGGTTCCCTCGACGCGAGTCTGCTGCTGTTCACCCTGGCCGTCGCGTTCGGCCTGTCCATCGACTACGAGGTCTTCCTCCTCGGAAGAATCAGGGAGGAGTTCGACCGCGGCCTGGACAACCAGAGGGCAATCGTCAAGGGCATCTCCCGCACCGGGCGGCTGATGACCTCCGCCGCAGTGGCCCTCGCCATCTCCACCGCTGCCATCACGACCTCCCACGTCACCATCCTCAAACTCATGGGCGCGGGCATCGCCTCCGCAGCGATCCTCGACGCGATGCTGGTCCGCGGGATCCTCGTCCCCGCAGTCATGGCACTTCTCGGGCCGACCAACTGGTGGAAGCCCGCACCCGTCGGCCGGCGACGTCATCCCGGCCCGCGCACCACGACCACTGAACCCGCGGCGAGCTGACCGCCCGGCCGCCCGTCCACCACCCGCACCCACCACCTGTGTCACGGTGAAGGGCGACAGCTACCTCGCTCCGCTGCCGCCCGCTCCTTCGGTAGCGGTTCTGTCGCCCCGCCTGGACTCGCACCGTGACGGGACTGCTACGCGGGGACAGCGCCGGAGACGGTGACACCGGCCTTGTCGAAGTCCTCAGGGCTCGCCTCGATGCCATGAAGCTGACGCACCACAGGAAGCGAGGCGGGCGAGCACGGGGCACCGACCCGCCGAACCCCGATACCGGCGCCGGACTGGTACGCGGTGCTGCTCGCGGGTGCGCATCGCTGCGGGTGGACCGGCCAGCGGGCAGGCGTGAGGGCGTGGGCCGTACTGGGCGCGGGTCGCGCCTCCGTCAGACCGTGTCAGGCGGTGGCGATACTGGCGAGAGTGGTCTGAAGTCGGCGGATCGCGTCCTCGGCTTCCGCGTATTGCTGGAGGGTCGGCGGGACGGCGCCGAAGGTGGGGCCGTGATCGGCGGGCAGGGCGCGCCAGTGCAGGACTGGCGTGAGAGCGGTGGCCGCGGCGCCGAGGAACCAGGCCAGGTGTCCGTGTACGTGGGCGAGGGCGATGGCCACTGCGGCGAGTGCTTCCCGCAGGTGTTCCAGCCGGGCGACCTCGGGCAGGTCCTGCTGGGACTTCGGGGCGCCCACGGCAGCGTGCAGTTCGTCGGCGGCCTTCGCCGCGACGGCACGGTCGTCGGGCGTCAGGACCCATTTGTGGTCGCGGATCTGCCGGTCGGCTTCCTTTACAAGTTCTTCGACGACTCTTCGCATGTCCATGCTCGTGATCCTATGCCTGTGATCATCAGCGGTGGGTCATGCAGGTATCGCCCCCGCAGTCAGCACCGGTGAAATCCTTTGACGCACACCCCTGCGCATCACACGACACCGTTCACGAGGATCTGTCGAGTGAGGCAGGGCTGCAGGATGCCGTGGGCGCAGGCCGCGGTCAGGTCATGGTGCGACCGGGTGTCGCGCGGGAGAACGAGAGCGGTGTGCCGTCGGGACGGGCAATGACCTGCACGTTCATCCCGTGCTTGCGGTGCTTCATCGAGTAGGACGGCTCGTCCGCGCGGATCCGGTCGGTGGGGATCAGGGTGCCGTCAACGATCTGCACGCCCCGCCCCTCCCCTGCCGTCGGCCAGGCGGCAGGATGGGCGGATGACGACTGTTCGCCGCCCTGGGCCAGCGGGCCGCCACCTTGCCGCTCGAAGCCCAGCAGGAGCTGCTCGGTCACCAAGAACATGTAGGCCATCTCGGCATCGCCCGGATGCACAGTCTCGTCCTCCTGGACAGGCCGGCGAACGTACGGCAATCGTCACTGCCTTGGGTGACTCAAGATCATTTACGGGACAATTCTGAGGTAGCCCGGCCGTGATCGTTCTCAGTACCACCCGCTCTCCTACCGATGACCCCCGAAGCCGGCATCTTGTCGACCGCGCTCTTCGCACTGGCCGCCATGATCGGGTTCACCTCATTCACCGTTAGCCCGGCGCAGGCCGTCGGCACCTCGGTCCTGTGGAACACCGAGAACAAGTGCGCGACCCCCGAGGGGAACAGCACCGCCAACGGCACCGTCGTCACGGTCTGGTCCTGTACGGGCAGCAGCCTCCAGAAGTGGCACTGGTACGACGGCACGATGCTGCGTCACGATGTCAGCGGCAAGTGCCTGACGCCCAAGGGCAACGCCTCCGGCACCAACGGCGCCGTGCTCACCCTGTGGGACTGCAACCCCTACGCGTCCGCCAACCCGCAGCGCTTCGAAAGCAACTTTGCGGAGGAGCGCATCTGGACCCGCCACGGCGGCAAGCGCATCACCGCCAAGGGCAACTCCCTGAGCAACGGGACCTGGCTCACGCTGTGGACCTGTGGTACGCCCTGGAACCACCCCCAGTCCTGGGCCATCGTCGGCTGACGAGCCGCTGGCTCACCAGCGTCACTGGTCACCCCGTCAGGCCGAGCCGCCCACGCGGAAGTTCGAACTGACCGACTGATCCAGAACGCAACGAGCCCCCTCCCGCGCACCGCGGGAGGGGGCTCGTCTTCGTTTCGGATCCGGCTCCTCCTGGCCCTTGGTCCCGAAGCTCATCAGCAGAACAAGGTAGTCCAGTTCGAGGTGCAACCACGATCCCCCTGTCGGCCTGCACGTAGGCACGCAACTGGTGGTCGCTGTCCACGTACTCGTTGAGGGGGAGGGTTTCACGGACCGGCCCGGGCGCGCGCGGCGATGCCGATGTGCCCGGGCGGGGAGAGAGGTGCGGCAGCGAGTGGCGGATCGTCAGAACACCTTGTAGTGCAGGCTGTTCGGCTCGGTGCCCGGGACCGTGCTGGCCGTCCGGGCCTTGAAGGGGGCCTTCCAGTCGCCCGTACCGGCGTAGAAGTACGAGGTGTTCCCCGTGCCGCGGGCATACAGGTCGGGCCTGCCGTCGCCGTCGGCCTCACCGATGCCGACGGTGTCGGTGTACGGGCCCCAGCCGCCGCCGATCGGCGTCCGGGGGCGAAGGTTCCGTCCCCCTTGCCGAGGTACAGCCACAGTTTCCCGGCCTTGTCGCACCGAAGGTCCGGTCGTCGTAGGTGTAGGCGCCCGGCGGACTCGCGGTAGAGGTGCATCTTGAGCTCGAAGGTCTCGCCGGACCTCCGGTGGGTCAGCTTGAGGTACACGTCGGCGTTGACCCGGGACATCCGCCACTTGAGGTGGGTCTTGGCGGGATCGGCGTCGAGGTCGAGCATGCGGAGGTCGGTCCCGAGGTAGGTCAGCTCGGTCGGCCGTCCGTCGGAGGCGACGAGTTCGGCGGTCGGCCGTCCGTCGGAGGCGACGAGTTCGGCGGTCGGTCTGCCGTCGTCGCCGGCGGCGATCCGGTAGAGGCCCTCGCCCTTCCCGACGATGCCGCCGCGCACCAGCAGGGTCCCGTCGGGAGCGGGCACGGCGTCGGTCATGTGGTCGAGGAGCCTAATCGTCTCGTCCGTGGTCGCGGACCTGGCCGTGAGCGCCTGGATCACGTCGACGGGCGGGGAGTCCATGTCCCGGTCGAGCCCGATCGGCGTGCCGTACGTGACCCATGTGCCCAGCACGCCGACGTTGGTTCCGCCGTCGAGCTGCTTCCCCACCGCTACGCGCCGCACTTTCTCGGTGCCCCGGTCGGCGATGGCCGGCGTCACGGTGGAGCCGGTGCCCTCCGACCAGGCCGCGTGCGTGTCGGAGAGGCCGTGGGTGCTGCCGGGGAGGCTGATCTCCAGGGCGGAGTGAGGCCGACCGGCTTGGGCGGCGGCCACGTCCACCATGGTCAGCTGGGGGTCGAAGACGGTCTCGGAACGGGCGACGATGTCGACCAACGCGGCCCCGGAGCGGGAGGCCCGGACAGAGCCGATGAGCGCGCCTTCGGGCAGGCCGGACACCTTCCGGACGGACCTCCGTGAAGAAGACCTCGGCGCGCGTCGACTCCGTCGCGGGCAGCGTGGTCGTCATGCCGTCCGCGTATACCGTCCAGCGGAGCCGGTGGGTGTCGCCGACGAGGGCCCGGTTCAGGAAGCCGGACCGGCCGGCACCGAGGAGGCTGCCTCCGGGATCGGCGATCCGGCTCGGCGCGTCGGCCGCCGCCGTGAAGGAGGCGGGGGCCGCCGCCGGAGCGGCGATGAACCCCGCGCCGAGAGTGATCGAGCTGAACCACCCCGGCCGCTCGTCCAGAAGCGGTTGCAGGGGCCCTACTGCGGACCTCAGGTCCTGATCCGTGACGTCCAGAGGCTCCGGCTGGCTCAGCCCATACCAGCGCAGCCGTCAGAGGTCGAAGACGTCGCTCCCGTCGGCTGCGAAGTCCACATCGACCTCAGTGGCGTCGTCGCTGACGAAGCGGCACCCTGCCCCATGAACCGTGGAGGAGTAGGTGCCGACGTGCCCGCTCCGGCTGATGATCCGGCGCGAACGGACCAGGCCGAGGACATCTCAGTCTTTCCAGCGAGGAAATCGCCACCCTCATGGCCTCGTCAATTGCGTTCGGAGCGTGGACATGAGCACCAACTCCCGTGGAGCCCGGCGCCGTTCCCTACGGCGTCATCCCCCTGAGCCCGCGGCTGCAAGCATTGTTCCCTTGGGCACCGACGTCTCCGCAGGACGGCATCTTGAAACGATCAGTGGGGCACCCGAACGGAGGACGGCCTTGGGGTGACCGCCCTCCGCCTCCGGGGTTCAGTCGGTGACGGTTCGCGTCATCTGACGAAGTTGCGCGTCAGCTGCGAGACGTTCTCGCTGACCAGCAGCCACGCGTGCTCCACGCACCCCACGTTGATGTTGCTCGCGCCGGACAGGACCGTGCTCGAGTCCGGGTTGATCAACTCGTCGCACGTGGACCAGAAGGTCCCGTAGTTGACGGCCCCGGGCGTCTCGTCGCCGCTGTTGAGCGCGGTCAGGAAGGTGCTGCCCGTCGCCATCTCCTTGCACGAGGCGAGCGCCCAGTCGCAGACCTGCGCCGCGTTCGTGCCGTGGTTCGGGCCGCCCAGGGACGCCCAGTCATCGACGTACGAGGTGCCGCCGAGGAACTTCAGGTACCAGCGCGAACCCAGGCCGCCCATCGAGTGGGTGACGACGTCCACCTTCGCCGCGCCGGTGCGGGCGCGCAGCGCGTTGACCTGATCGCGGATCTGCACGGCGGTCGTCTCGTTCGACTGGAACGGGTTGTACGACATCGCGTACAGGCGGTCGGCGGGCCAGCCGGACGCCTTGAAGTCGGAGACCATCTCGTTGAAGTTCCACGCACCGCCCTTGTACCCGTGGACGAACAGAACCGGATCGGGCACCGCCGCCTGGGCCGGGGCCGCCGGCAGCAGGACGGCCGTCGCCGCGGCACAGGCCGCGGCGGCGGAGAGCGCACGGGTGAATCGTCGCATCGGGGTTCCTCTCACTTGCTGGGGGAGCCCCAGAGTGAGGGCGGCGCGACGCCACGGCCATCGGCTGTTACACCGGTCTTTACACGCCGGTAACTTAGCTCTAGCGTTACGAGACATGCCAGTGGGGCCACGCAGCGCGGGTGCGCTGGAACAACAGTCGGGTGACCGCGCCCCCGGGCTGTCGCAGGACGGCGTGAGCGTTCGCATCAGGCTCGCGGTGTACGGCGACACGCGCGCGGCGGCCGAGTTCACCGCCGCACTCACCGCGCGTGAACGCGCCGGCCTCGACCCGCTCCCGGATCCGCTGACCCTCCGGCTGCTGGCCACGGAACAGCACCGCGCCCGCCTCGCCCGGCTGCCGGCCGCCACGCGCCGACTGCTGCTGCTCGCCGCCGCCGACCAGCACCCCGTGAAGAGCCGGGCGTTCGACCGCGCGGTGGCCGCCGCCGGGCACGAGCCCACGGACCTCGAACCCGCCGAGGAAGCAGGCCTCATCCGCTCCACCGCCGCCGGTCTCGTCTTCGCCGACCCGCTGGTACGGGACGTGGTGTACGACAGCGCCGGACCCGAGGAGCGGCGTCTCGCCCACCGGTCGCTGGCGCTCGTCCTCGACCCGAGGGCCGAGCCCGGCCCGTGGAACTGGCATCGTGCCTGCGCCTCCCTCGGCCCGAGCAGCCGCCTCGCCCGCGCCCTGGCCGGCGCACCCGCCCCCGACCCGGCCACCGCTGCCCACCACGCGGAACGCTCAGCGCTCCTCAGCCCCGACACCGCCGTCCGCCACGCCACCCTCGCCCGTGCCGCCCTCCACGCCTGGCACGGAGGCCTGCCCGACCGGGCACGCTGCCTCCTCGCCGCCGCGGAACGCACGGCACCCGGCACGGATCCCCGCGTGCGGCTGCTGCGCGGCCTGGTCACCTTGCGTTCCGGGCATGCCCCCAACGCCTACGACGACCTTGCCGAGGCGGCGACCTCGGCTTTCGCCGACGCGCGGGGGACGTACGCGGTGACCGGCGCGGGGCGTTCGGCCACCGGCGGTACGCCTGCCGACTCCGCCTTCGCCGCCCCGGCGACCGCCGCGTACGCCCTCGCGTACGCGGCCGAAGTCGGCCACTACACCGGCGACCTGCACCGCTGCCACCAGGCCGCGGTCCTCGCCCGCAAGAGCCCGCCACCGTCCGCTCCCGCCGCCCGCGCCCTGCTCGCCGGTCTCACCGGGATCGCCTCCGCCGTACGTGGCCGCTACGCCGAGGCCGCCGTCCGGCTCCGTGAAGCCGTGTCCCTCGCCCGCGATGGCGACGACCCCACTGTGCTGGTGCACGCGGCGCTGGCCGCGCTCTACCTCGGCGACGACGACCTCGCCCTGGCCGTGGCACACCGGGCCGAGTCCGCCGCCCGCGCCCAGGGCGAACACGCCGCCCTGCCCCGGCTGCTGGAGTTCCGCTCGTACGCCGAGGCATGGAACGGGCGCCTCGGCGCCGCGACGGCCACCGCGGTCGACGCGCACCGCCTCGCCCGCGAAACCGGCCAGGACAACGTCGCCTGCCACATCCTGGCCGGCCTCGCCCTGCTGGCCGCGCTCCAGGGCGACACCACCACGTGCCGGGACCGCGCCCGGCAGGCCCGGACGTACGCGGCGGAGCACGGCATCGGGCTCGCCACGGCGCTCAGCCTCTGGGCGCTGGCCTACCTCGACCTCGCGCAGGGCCGCCCAGCCGAGGCCGCCTCCCAGCTGCGCACCCTGGCCCGCCTCGGCCCCGGGCACGGGCATCCGGCGATTCGGCTGCTCTCCACCCCGCACTACGTGGAGGCCGCCGTCCGCGCCGGCGAACCGGCTGCCGCGGCCGCGGCAGCCGCCGGCTACACACGCTGGGCGGACACCGTCGCCAGCCCGGGTCATCTGGCCCTCGCGGCCCGCTGCCGGGCGCTGCTCGCCTCCGGCGGGGAGGCCCTCCCCCACTACCGTGACGCCCTGGACCTGCACGACGCGGATGGCCGTCACCTCGAACGCGCGCGGACCGAGTTGCTGTACGGCATCGCCCTCCGACGGATGCGGCGAACCACGGAGGCACGGGACCGGCTGCGTGCGGCGCTCCAGGCGTTCGAGCAGTTCGGGGCCCTGCCCGGCGCCCGGCACGCGGAGGCAGAGCTGCGCGCACTCGGTGATACGGCCCGGTCCACCCGCTTCCCGGCAGCGGCGGCCCTTGGCGCGCTCACCGCGCAGCAGACCCTGATCGCCCGGATGGTCGCGGACGGAGCGACGAATCGCGAGATCGCGATCCGGATGGTCCTCAGTCCCCGCACGATCGACCACCACCTTCGCAGCACCTACGCCCGCCTCGGCATCTCTTCGAGGGTGGAACTCGCGCGCCTTGTCGACGCACAGGGCACAGCAGGCACCCTCAGGGGTCTGGACAACGACGCGGCCCCACGTCGCTGACCTGGGGCTTCGTGAGCGTCATCCGCAGCGTCGTGCCGCTTGCCGATGCCGGCGAGTCGTCGGCGGCCCTCGGTGCGGGGGCGGGCGGGCCGGGGACGACGGCGCAGCAGCCCGCGCAGCGCGGTGTGCTGATCGAGACCCGGCGCGGCCGGTCGACGGGGACGTCCACTGAGCCGGCTCCACCCGAAGCGGGCCCCCCCACACGCGGGGGCGCGGGGGGCGGGTGGGGGCCGCGGCACCCGCCGGCGTAGGAGGCGGGGGGGGGGAAAACGCCGCGGGG
>NZ_JBHXSA010000028.1:44419-100602 GCF_042716475.1 Streptomyces sp. NPDC058671
GCGGGGCTGGGGCTTTACGCCCCCCGCCGGGGCCGGTCCGGGGGGTCCGCCCAAGCCGCCGCCCCCCCCCGCCGCGCCCCGGCCTGGGGGGGGCCCCGCTTCGGCATGTCGGGCGCGTCTCCACGCGCGTGCGTACACGGGGTTCCGGATCGCACCGCGGGAGGACTGCCCGGGCCAGGGGCGCGGACCCGGGCCGCGCGACCGCACCCTCATGGGCTTTCCCGGGCCGCGCGACCGCATCCCCATGGGCTTTCCCGCTGTCGTGCCGAGACACGTGAGAAGCCATTTCTCTACCGCTCGCGGTGGGCGTGAGTTTCGAATGTGACTGCCCGGCCGGGTGATCTTTCGACGGTCTGGGTATCAAGCTCTGGGTAGCAGGCCAAGCGTGGTCGGCGAGCGAGGGGGCGGACTTCGGATGGGGGCAGCGGACGAGCAGGACCTTGAGGACGGGGAAGGCTGGCTGACGAAGGCCGAAGTCCGGGAGATCTGGCCGCAGATCAGGCCGAGCAGCATCAGGGCCGTGGCGCGGGCCAACAGCGTACGCACCTCGGGTGCGCCCTCCCCGGACCTGACCCGGGAGCCGACGTACCACGCGGCCGACGTGCGCCACGTGGCCGCACGGATCGCCCGGGGTGAGGCCGAGGTCGCGCCCTGGCAGCGCGCCGACTCCGACTCTGCACGCGAGGACGCCACATCCGGCCCGCCGTTTCGGCAGCCCGTCAGTTGGGCGGCGGACAACGTGCCGGGGCTGATCCTGCTGGCCATCATCGTGGGCCTGATCCTCTGGAGCCTGACCGCCCCCGACAACCACGGCACAGTGACGGACTTCGTGCGCTGAGCTGTGCCCCGCCTACTCGTCCGTCGGAGGCGAACCGCTGCGCTGCGGACATGCGCGTGGCCGCCAGCTTCCTCGGCACCGTCGGCATGGGGCTCGGCGTGCCGCAGGAGGTAGCCGACGGGCGGCGATGCTGCGCGATCCGCACAGCGCCCTCAAGACCCCGCCGCGCCGACCCGACGGCCCCGCGTGCGGGCTCAGGATGGTGCGGCGCAGCTGCCCCATCCACTCATCGGCGCCCGTGTTGTCCAGGAGGGGATTTCTGGCCCTGGCCAGGTGATCGCCGGAAGTGTGCGGCCCTGTTGGCGGCTTGTCAGTGTGAGTCTTCACAGCTGATGCGCTCGTCCATGTTCGCCTGGGGACGCCGGGCGCCCTTGCGTCCTTCGTGCCGGGCGGCGAGGAGCTCTTCAGGCTCCGGGCGCAGCCCGCTTGCCCAGCTGGCGGATCCCCTTACCCTCGGGCGCGGTCTCGGTGGCCTTGCCGAGGGGGTGCCGGCGGCTGGTCGAGGTCCGCAAGCCGTGGCGGCAGTCCCACACCACGGCCGCGGCCGACTGCCTGACCCCCGGGCCTGAGCGACATTCGTGCCTCATTCCCCCGGAGATCAGGCCGTGAGCCGCACGCCGCGCCTCCGTACCGCGCACCGTCGTCAGCTACAAGCTCCGTGTCGGCACACGCGAGGTGTCACCGGACCGGCGTTGTGCCGTGAGGGCGCCCGCGAGGACCTGCACCTGTAGGGCGTGGCCGTGAGCGGAGGGATGGATGCGGTCGGCGGCGAAGAGTTTCGCTTCTGTGCTGTACCGGGGGTCTCGTAGGGGGATGGCGACGGCTCCGGCTTGTCGGGCTGCTGCGGTCTGGAGACGTTCGAGGCGGCGGCTACGGCGGGAGAGGGGGGTGCGTAGCCAGCGGCGGACGGCTGGTACGTGGCCTACGTCCCAGCAGGTTCCGACCAGTACGTGCCAGCCGGCTTGGCGGAGTCGGGTGACGTGCTGGGCGAGGTTCTTCGCGGCGTATCGGAGGGGGGTCCCGGCGACGATGTCGTTGCCGCCGACGATGATCAGGGCGATTCCCGGGGGGTGAGGGTGGCGGAGGGCTCTGCGGAGTTGGTGCTTCATGAACCCGGTGGTGGTGCCGGGCCGTGCGAGGACGCGCAGGTGTACGGGGCGGCGAGTGGCGTGGCTGAGGGTGGCGGCGCACTGTGCGCCGAGGGTCTCGTGGACGGCGGAGGTTCCGAGGGAGGCTGCGATGGAGTCGCCCAGGATGAGCAGGGAGAGGGCGGGGCCGTCGTGGTTTCCGTAGCTGCCGTCGGCGATGGGGAACGTCTTGTGGTGGTGGGGGCGGAAGCCGTTGCTCAGGAGCGCGCGTGCGATGAGGTCCGCGGCGATCCGCCGCGTGGCGCGGGTCAGCCGGCGAAGTCTTCGGGGGTAGGTCATCAGCACTCCTGTAGCAGTGCGGCAGGACGCCGTTCCCGCAAGCGGACGGATGTCCGGTGGAGGCGTTCGGTGTAGGCGAGGACGTCAGCGCGGTCCTGCTCGCCCTGAGGGCCGAGGTCGGTGCGCTCATGGATGCGCAGGGTCTTGAGGAGGGGTGTGAGAACGTCGTTGTAGAAGATCTCCAGGTCGTACCAGCCGGCAGCGGCGATACGGGCGTTCATCTCGGCGAACCCGGGAATCGCCTGGCCGGGCATGCGGAAACCTTTCACAGCACGCCACAGGCTCGCCATGGCCTGGTCGGGCATGAGGTCGAGGACGGCGGCGTACAGGTCGCGGTAGAAGACCATGTGGAGGTTCTCGTCCTGTGCCACGCGGGCGAAGAGCCGGGCGCACACGCTCTCGCCGCACTGCATGCCGGTGTTGCGGTGGGCGACGCGGGTGGCGAGTTCCTGGATCATCACGTAGGCGAGGCCGTGCAGCGGGTCGGAGGGCAGATCGTCGGGGCGGGGCGGTGTGGACATGAACCGCATGCGGGCGCGCTCCAGTGCGATCGGGTCGACGGCACGTGTGGTGTGGATGTAGGAGAGCATCGCCGATCCGTGCCGGTCCTCCTCTGCGGTCCAGCGGTGGATCCATTCGTCCCAGGCGTCGAATCGGGGGGCGTTGGCGGCGAGCCTGTGGTGGTAGACGGGCAGGTTCTCCTCGGTCAGAACACTCAGGACGAGAGCTGACTTCGCTACGGGGCTGAGCGCCGACTGCGCGTCCTGCCAGGACATGCCGTCGAGAGGGCCGTCGTAGTCCTGGCCGCGGCCCCAGGGGACGTACTGGTGGGGAAACCACTCCTGGGCCCTCGACAGATGGCGGTCGAGCAGGGTTGCTACGACCGGTTCCAGTTCGGTGAGCCAGTCTGTGGAGTGCTTCAGCACGAGAGAGCCCTTTCAGAGGTTCGACGGGGCTGGCAGAGAGGCGGTGCGGGCGGCGCGCCCCGAGTCGAGGAGCGGTGCGAGCGCCGAGGCGTGCCCGCGGGGCAACGTCCGGAGCCGCGGAGTCGGGGGCGGCACGCGGACATGGGTCAGGCTCGGGTGAGGACGAGGGCCGCGTTCTGGCCGCCGAAGCCGCTGGAGGCGGAGAGCGCAGCGTCGATCCGTGCGGGGCGCGGGATTTTGGTGACGATGTCGAGGTCGATGGCGGGGTCCATACGGTCGAGGTTGGCGGTGGGGGGGATCAACTGGTGCTGGAGGGTGAGGACGGTCATGGCGGCTTCGATCGCACCGGCCGCGCCCATGGAGTGTCCGATGACGCTCTTGTTGGCGGTCACCGGCGGCGGACGGCGGAAGACCTGGTGCAGGGCCCGGGCCTCGGTCGCGTCGTTGAGTTCGGTGGAAGTGCCGTGGGCGTTGACATGGCCGATGTCGTGGGGGGCCAGGTCGGCGTCTGCCAACGCCGAGCGGATCGCCTGGGCCAGGCCCTCACCTTCGGGGTGGGGTGAGGTGTAGTGGTAGGCGTCGCAGGAGGAGGCATAGCCCGCCAGGTAGGCGAGAGTGCGGGCACCGCGGGCCCGGGCGTGGCTGGTGCGCTCCAGGACGAGGATGCCTGCGCCTTCGCCCAGGACGAAGCCGTCGCGGTCCGCGTCGAAGGGGCGTGACGCGCCGGCCGGGTCGTGGCAGCGCTTCGACAGGGCCTGCATCTGCCCGAACGTCACCGAGCACATGACGGAGCTCGCGCTCTCGCTGCCACCGCTGATCACGATGTCGCAGGCGCCGCTGCGCAGCAGGTCGCACGCTACGGCCAGGGCGGTGGCGCCGGAGGCGCAGGCGCTGCTGGTGGTGAAGCTCGGGCCTTGCGCCCCCAGGTCCAGGCTGACCGCGCCGGCCACCATGTTCGGCACGCTGCGGGGCAGGGCGAAGGGGGAGACCTTGTCGGCGTGGCCGTCTCGGAGGCGTCCGAATTCCACCGGATAGGTACTCAGGCTGTTCGCGCCCACGCCCAGGACGACGCCGACCCGAGGGGCGTCCCAGTCCTTGGAGTCCAGGCGCGCGTGGATGACAGCCTCGCGTGCGGCAATGATCGCCATCTGTCCGAAGCGGTCCAGGCGCATGCACAGGCGGCCGCCGAGGCGCCGGCGACCATCCAGGTCGCGCACCCGGCAGGAGAAATCCACGGCGAGACCGGCGAGTTCGGGATCACTCGTGGCGGTCGGGGCGCCGGTGCACATGTGCTCCCAGGTAGCGGCCGTGCCCATTCCAGCGGGTGTCACCAGGCCCAGGCCGGTGACGGCGATCGCTTGGCCGCTCACAGCTGCCCACCGGGGGCGACGGCGGGCTGGGTAACGGCCTGACCGGCTGTGGCCGATTCGGCGAGGGTGGCGAGTTCCGCGAGGGTGATGTCCTGACGGATGTCGGTGGCGGCCAGGCCGAGCCGCTCTTCGACGATCAGGGAGAGTTCGACGAGGGAGAGGCTGTCGAGGTCGAGCTGGTCCAGGGTGACGCCGGGGGTGACGCGGTCGGCCGGGACTTCGAAGTCCTGGACAAGGCAGTCGGTGATGATCTGGTACGTCTGAGTCATCGTCAGAGCCTTCGCGATAGGAGTAACCCGTCCGTGCAGCACGGGGCGCGGGTCGGGCAGGGAGGTTCGGTCAGCGGTGAGGTGCGGCGTGCGCCGGTTCCGCGGCAACCGGTTCGCAGGGTTCGGCGGCGGCCCGGGGCAGACCGACACGTGGGCGCGCACAGGTCGGCAGCGTGCGCCACGACAGCGCGGCGGCCAGAAGCGCCGCGCCCGCGCCGGCGACCGCGGCGGCCGTCATGCCGTGGGCGAACGCCGCGTTCGTTTCTTGGGCCAGGACGGCTCCGGTGCCCGGGCCGGTTTGGCTGGCGCCGGCCAGCAGACCCGAGCCTCCCTGATCCCGGAGAAGGACCTGCGCGGCCGGGTCGGCCTGGAGTCGGTCTTCGATCCGCCAGGTGAAGACCGTGGCCAGGATCGAGCCGAGGACCGCGACGCCCAGGGTGGAGCCGACCTGCCGGGTGGCGTCGTTGAGGGCCGAACCGAGACCGGACTTCGCCGCGGGCACGGCGATCAGCACGAGTTCGGTCGCCACTGGTGCCACCAGCCCGCTGCCCAGCCCCATCAGGGCCTCGAACGCCAGGATCCGGGCGTAGCTCGACCCGGTCTCCAGACCGGCCATGACGGCGAACCCGCCGGTGACCAGCACCAGACCGGCCGTCACCGGCACGCGGGCGCCGAAGCGCCCGAGCAGCGTGGGCGAGAGGGCGGCGCCGACCGCCAGCGCGAGTGAGAGCGGGATCGTACGGACTCCCGCCTCCCAGGGGCTGTGTCCGCGTACCTGCTGCAGGTAGAGGGTGAGGATGAACATGGCGCCCATCCCGCAGAACGACATCGCCGCGAGTGCGACGCAGGCCGGCCCCACCGGACCTCGTCCGAAGAGCGCGGGCGGGACCATCGGCCGGGCGCTGTGGGCCTCCCAGGCGACGAACAGTCCCAGGAGCACTGCCGCCCCGGCGAAGGCGCCCAGCACCGTGGCACTGGTCCAGCCCCGGCCGGGTGCTTCGATGACCGCCCAGACCAGGACCAGGAGCCCGGCACACGACAGGCCAGCACCCTGCCAGTCGAGTCTGCCCGGCCTCACGTGGCGGGACTCGGGAACCACCCGCAGGGCCACAGCGGCCAGGGCCAGGGCGAGGGGGATGTTGATCCAGAACACGGCCCGCCACGTGGAGTGCTCCACGAGCCAACCGCCGGCGAGCGGGCCGGTGAGTGCGCCGATGCCCGCGACGGCCGCCCACAGTGAGATCGCCCGTCGGCGATCAGCGTCGTCGGAGAAGACGTGGACGATCGTCGCCAGGGTCGCGGGCATGAACAGCGCGGCGCCCAGTCCCATGCCGCAGCGCGCCACGATCACTTGTTCCACAGCGTCGGCCGACGCACCGAGCAGCGATGCGAGACCGCACAGGAGCAGTCCGGCCACGAAGGCGCGCCGACGGCCGTAGGTGTCGCCCAGAGTGCCGGTGGCCAGGACACAACCGCCCAGGGCGAGGGCGTAGCCGTCGACGATCCACTGTGTCTGGGCCATCGAAGGCCCCAGGTCTTCCTGGAGTGCGGGGATCGCGACGTTCAGGACGGTGAAGTCCAGCCCGAGGAGGAACAGGGCCGAGCACACCACCGTGGTGCTCGTCCATGCCCGTCGACGGGACGCTTCACCCGTCTTCTGCGCGGAGAACCGACCGGAGGGCGGGGCAGGTGGTGCCGTGCCGGGGTCGGCCTGCTTCCCCCTCACGTGGTCACCGGCGTTGCCGGGGCCGGCGTCCGGTCTCCGCGGCCGCGACGCTGACGAGCGGCCAGTGCCTGGGCGCGGCGCTCGACGAACAGCCCGGCCCGGGCCTCAAGGCGCTCGAGGTGCGCGGCCAGGCTGTCGCGGGCCTGTTCGCCCCGGGGGCCGAGCCGCTCGAGATCGAAGATCCTGAGGCTGCGCAGGAGTGGGACGAGGACGTCGTCGTGGTGGATGCGCGGGTCGTACACGCCGGCGATGGCGATCTGGGCCGCCATCGAGGCGAAGCCCGGCATGGCGTGGCCCGGCATGCGGAACGACCGCACGCTCTCCTCCACAGCCATCAAGGCCTGGTCCGGGGCGAGCTCGAGGGCGGCGCGCAGCACGTCGCGGTAGAAGACCATGTGCAGGTTCTCGTCCTGCGCGATCCGCGTCATCAGCCCTTCGCACACCGGGTCCCCGCTGAAGCGGCCGGTGTTGCGGTGACTGATCCGGGTCGCGAGCTCCTGCAGCGTCACGTACGCAATTCCGCTCAGGCATCCTGCCGCAGGGGATTCGAAGCCCGTGCTGACCTGTGCCATCCGGGCCCGTTCCAGCGAGACGGGGTCCACCGCGCGCGTGGCGTGAAGGTAGCTGCGGATGGCAGACGCGTGCCGGTCCTCCTCCGCGGTCCACCGGTTCAGCCACTCCCCCCACGCCCCGTCCCGAGTCGAGTTCACCGCCAGGGCGTGGTAGTAGCCGGGCAGGTTGTCCTCGGTCAGGAGGTTCACGACCAGCGCCGAGCGCGCCGCAGGGTCCAGCCGGGACTGGCCCTCCCGCCAGGGTTCGCCGTCGAGCGGGCCGTCGAAGTCCCGGCCCATGCTCCACGGCACGTACTGATGCGGAAACCACTCGCGTGCCGCCGCGACATGACGATCCAGCAACCTGGATACTTCCGGCTCCAGTTCAACGATCAGGCCGGCATCGTCCCGCTTCAGTTTCTCCACAGCACAAGATCGTTCCCCGCCCCGGAATCGAGTGGCAAATCCCATTCCACCCGTATGGCCTACCCCGGCACATGTCGGCCGGGCGCCGCTCTCGGCTCGCGGAGCGGCCGCCGTTGACCGTGGCTGATTCGAGGAGCTCGGTGAGCTGCCCCGGCTACGGCGGCGCGGATGGGGAGGGAGTCCGCCTGGCCTCATGGATGGGGGCGTGAGGGCGTTCGGGGGCCGTAGGCCAGGACCATGGGGATGTTCAGGACTCTGGTGGCCTCCACAAGGTGCGCCTTGTGCCGACTCGTGTTCGGCCTTGGGATGGTGAGCGGTGAGCTCGTCAGTGCGAGGAGTCGCGGGACGCGGTCCCGGGGTGTCGGCTTGGAGCGGCGACCCGCATGGTCGTTGCCGCGGTGCTGCGTCAGTCGGCCCAGGCTCGGGTGAGGCAGCGTTGCCGGTGCGGGTCGGTGTAGGCGGTCCGGCCGTGCAGGACCGTGTGATTGTTCAGCAGGAGGAGGTCCCCGCGGCGCAGTTGCAGATGTAGGAGCGGGGCCTGGTCGCTGAGTGCTTCGTCGAATGCGTCGAGGGCGTCGGTCTGCGCCGGTGTCAGCGGGCGGCGGGCGGCTTGGTGACCGCGCTCGATCTGATACCGGTTGTACTGCACGGTGATACGGGTGCCGGTCCGGGTGAAGACAGGGGCGGTGCGGGCCAGAACGGGCTCCGCGCCGAAGCGGAAGTCCCGGTAGAGCTCCGGCAAGACCGCGGGCCGGCAGTCCATCAGCCGTTGATGGAGACTGTGGCCGCTGATCAGCACGGTCTCCCCGCCCGCGGGAGCGGGTCTGACGCACAGCAGGGCAAGGAAACGCGGTGGTCCGGGCGGACCGGCCCGGTCGGTGTGCGGGGCCAGCGCTGCCACCTCCACACCAGCACGAGAACTTCCCTCTCCGACGGCTGGGGCTGAGGACGGGGCTCGGGGCGTGGTGAGGAGATCGTCCATCGTCGCGGCGGATTCCCTGGGACGGGGGGATCCCGTTACGGAGATGACCGACCGGCACAGGTCGGCGCACGCCTGATCGGTGAGACCCTGCACAGCAAGACCCCGCAGGACGGCGAACCCGGGTCCGTCCGACAAGGCTGACAGGACACGACGCGTCTCCTCTGCGCTGAGCGCAGACTCGGACGAGGGCGTCGCGGGCCTCGCCGGCATGTCAACGGGGTCCGCCTCCTCCGCGCTGCCGGCTCTACCGCCCCGTCCCGACGGCGGCAAGGAGATCAACCAGTCCCCGTCCCCCGGCATGGCCCGGTCCCGGTCCCGGTCCCAGTCCCGATCCCACCGACGTCGTTCCTCAGCACCAGATGCTTCTTCCATGACGACCTCTCCCATCCCGTGCTGGCTCTCCGCAGAAGGCGCGGCAGCTTCGACCGGACCATCGGGCAGTGCAAGGGGCCTCTTAACTCACGCGGTTACAGCGCCAGTTGCGGCCCCCTTCGATGCTCGCCCATCTGCGGGGCCCGGGCCAGGCGCGAAGCACCAGCGCACGGAGCACGCATCGCGAGGCCAGCACCCCTCTGGCGTACGCACGCCCAGCATGTGCCCACGGCTACCGGTCGAGGTTGTCGCCGGTGCCCAGCCGCTTCGCACGTTGCTGCTGTTCCTCGCTGGTCCGATCGGCGGGGCACAGCGCCGTGCCGAGGGCTGTCGGTTCAGTGGTCGGCCGGCGCGGTCGGACGAGCGGCGCGAGGAGTTGGAGCAGATCGACGCGTTCTGGGGGCCCGACCGGGGGCGTGGTACGACACCTTCCATCTGGTGCGCACCTGGTGCGTTTCGCCGGACTGTGCAGCTGTCGGCGTACGCCTGAACGTGCTCAACCCCGTACAGGTGAACGTGCTCAGTTGATGGTGCGCTGACCAGTGGTTCTCGTCAGCCCGCTAAGGACTGTCGACGGCGGCAGGCAACCGGGCACTTTCATGCCACCTTGATGACGACCTTGCCCGAGGCATGACCGTTCTCGACGGCGGCGAGGGCGGCCGGGGCTTCGAAGAGCGGATGGACCGCCGTGATGACGGGTGCGAGGACTCCGTCGAGGGCCAGCCGGGCCGACCGCTCCAGGTTCTCGCGGTCGACGCGACGCTCGACGAAACGCCCACCGAGATCGGACACAGACGTATCACCCACAGCAATGACATCGCGGGGCTCCCGGGCCAGCGGAGCGACCGTCCGCAGCGAGGTGCCTCCGACCAGGTCGACGATCCCGTCGAAGCCGCCCGGAACCAGCTCGCGTGCCGCGGCGGCGACGTCCTCGGCGGTGTAGTCGATGAACCGCACCCCAATGCCCTCGGCGTGCTCACGTTTGGCCGCACTTCCGGTGCCGATCACGCGCAGCTCGCGCCCGATCGCCAGTCGGGCGACGGCGAGGCCTACCCCGCCCCCGACCCCGTTGACCAGGACGGTGGCGCCGGCCGGGAGGCCGAGTTGGTCGAGCACGTCCACCGCGGTCGTCCCGGCCACTGGCAGCGTTGCCGCCACGGCCGCGGACAGACCCGCCGGGATGCGCGCGGCGTTCGGTGCGGACAGCACCGTCGTCTCGGCGTAGGTGCCGCCCCCGGTCAGTGCGAAGCCGAAGACGGCGTCGCCCACCTCCAGCCCGTCGACGTCCTCGCCCCGGGCAAGAAGGGTTCCGGCAGCCTCCATGCCCAGCACGCGGGGAAACGGACGCCCGCCGTCGAGCCCGTCGACCAGACCTGAGCGCAGAAGGTGGTCGAGGGGATTCACGCCGGCGACATCGACCCGGATCAGCACCTCGCCGCGACCGGGTATGGGATCGGGACGATCGAAGAACTCCTGCACCCCGGGCCCGCCATACCTGTGAAAACCCCATGCCTGACCCATCTTCAGCCGCCTCTCGTATGGCCAACCCGGTGACTCCGGGTGCTGTCGCCATCCTCACCGCTGACATTGATGTCAGGGGCAACCGGCTGAGATGCAGATCACAGCATCAGGTCGACTGCGCCACCGATTGCGGAGCCGCGGAAAGCTCCGCCCGATGCCTGCTGTTGGCCCTGATCAGCACGTCGAGTGCATTCCGGGTCTCAATCAGGTGCGCGATGTCGGCGTCGATCCGGTCGCGCTCGCGCAGCATCGCCGTGAACGTCTCCTCGGCGACGTCCAAGTCACCCGGGATGTCCACACACGGCAGCACAGTCGCGATCACCCGGCTGGACATCCCCGCGTCGAACAGCTGCCGGATGAGCGACACGCGCTGGACCGCGGCATCGGAATAGTGACGCTGCCCCGCGTCGGAGCGTGAGCTGGTCAGCAGTCTCTGGTCTTCGTAGTACCGCAGTGAGCGCGGACTCACGCCCGTGCGCTGTGACAACTCGCCTATCCGCATCCTGGAGAGCCTACGTCCGCCGCCTCCAGGTTCAGACCGCCGAGGAGTCATGCACGCTTACGGACACCCCTCCGCAGGGTTGCCGTCCCGGCCCCACGACTCAGCACGTTCGTCTGTACGTGCCCGCGCAATTTTCTCAGTACGCCGACAGCTGCCTCCGCAGCGCAACCACCAGCGTCGGCAGACGCGAGTGCCGGTACCGCTACAGGCCCGGCTCGCCCCCAGCCGCCGGCGACCCGAAACCCGCTCCTCGCTCACGTCGCACGGACGCCACTCATTCCCGTGCCGACCCGCCTCCGACGAAGGACGCGCCGCCACGGGCAGTCCTGCAGGGCCGTGATGTCGCTGCCGGCGGTGGGTGAGGTGGATACGCACATCTCAGGGGCAACGACGGCGGGCGATGAGCGGCTGGCGCCGTCGATCCCACCAGACGCCGCTCGGCTAACTGAGCGGCCCGATTTATCCTTTACCTGACGTTTATTGCTGTTTTTTGGGGTAGCCGCCGGATGGGACACCGTCGATCTACGCGTGACCCCGGCCCGCGGAGCACTTCCGTGCTTCGCACAATGGATTGGACAGCTGCCATGACCACAGCGAACCCGGGCGGTACCCCCGCAGGTCGCCGGACCAGCAGTACCGACGTTTCCGGACACCGGACACGCAGGCTGTCGACCGAGACGAAGTCGGCGCTGAAGACGACGGAGTTCTTCGTCTACGTCGCCTCCGTGATCGCGGTCCTGATCGCCTCCATGCTGGTCGGCACCGAAGAGGGCCACCTCGACTACTTCCGCGCCGACAAGGCCTGGCTGTACATCGTGATCCTCACCGTCGGCTACATGATCAGCCGCGGGCTGGCCAAGTCCGGCAGCCGGGACCATTACGACGACGAGTCCTGACACGGCCGACGGGTGCCCGGGCTGCTTCCCGGCCCGGCCCCGCCTCACTGCGCCACGTGGTGTGCGGATGGCGGCGTACGCCAACGGGTGATCCCAGGACCTTCACGGTCTCCGCCCACCCTCCCATCGGAAACGCTCACCTCGGTCCTACGGGACCGGCATCGGCCCGGCCTGTTCGACTTCGAACCGCTCCAGCTCCTGGGGCCCATGCCGCTGATCGAGGTCGCGGCAGTGGCGGCCGAGGCCCTGCCCGGCGACGCGCTCATGGCGGTCGCCGAGGAACTCGCCGCACTCTGAACCGCGGCCCAAACGGCTGGTGACATGGCGGCCACCCCGTCACCGGCCGACACACCCCTGTGGTTCGCTCGAGGAACGCAGCGAGGTTTTTGGCGCAGGTGTCGGGGGCGGCGTTCCAGGCGCCGGTGTGTGGCTCGCCCGCTCTGCGGTCACGAGGGGCGATGTCGTCGGGCCAGTGGGGCGCCAAGGCAACGTTGATCTGCAGTACAGCGCTCCACCTCGGTGCGTGCTCCGTGGCGGGCCGCCGCTCGGTCCACTGAGCCGCTCCCGTCACCACCCCACGCTGTACACAACACTGGCCGGCGTCTCCCTTACGTAAGCGACGGTCCGACTGCCGCTCGCCCTTCGGCCCCGGCTGATAGGGCGGGGTTGTAGTGCTGGACGGCTCCCTCGTCCCCGAAGGGCAGCACATCGGCCGGCACGTTCCTGCGTCCCGCCCGTCAGTGTGTCCGTGATCAGGTGGTTTCCCTCAATGCCGCCCGCGCGGTGGTAAGGATCTCTTCGGAGAGCGGGGAGCCCTTGGTGGCCCGGGCCAGGACGAGAGCGCCGAGCATGGTGCACAGCCGGGTGATGCCGTCCTGGTCCTCCGTGGTGAGCCACTCGGCGAAGTCGGCCACTCCCTCGGCGTAGACGCGGCGGGCCTCGGGGTCCCCGGGAGCGCGTGCCATGTCGCCGGCGAGTGCGGCGGCGGGGCACCCGTCCGCCGCGCCGTCCCGGTGCTCGACGGAGAGATAGGTGTCGATCAGCGCACGCTGGGCGGCGTCGCGCCGTCCGGCGTGCTGTTCGAGTCCGGCATGGCGACGCCGGGTGAGTTCGCCGAACGCGTGGGCCGTGGCTTCGTCGACGAGTGCCTCCTTGGAGGCGAACTGTTTGTAGAAGCCGCCGTGGGTGAGGCCGGACGCCTGCATGAGGTCGGCGACGCTCACGTGGGTGCCCTGCTCCCGGAACAGCCGGGAGGCCGTTTCCACGACCCGCCGACGGTTCTCCTCCGCTTGTGCCTGCGATACGCGGCCCATCAGCCACCTCCCGATTGGATGTCGTTTGACATCTATCATAGGGCAGAGGTTAGATTGCAACCATCATCTAATCAGCGGGGTCTTTTGAGGCCCGCAACACCGGGAGTTTCGATGGAACTGAAGGACGCGGTCGCAGTCGTCACCGGCGCAAACCGAGGGCTCGGGCGGCACCTCGCCGCCCAGCTCGTGGAGCGCGGAGCGACGGTGTACGCGGCGGCCCGCCGCCCCGAGACGGTGGACCTGCCCGGAGTCATTCCGCTGCGACTGGATGTGACGGACGAGGAGTCGATCCGTGCCGCGGCCCGCACCGCGGCCGACGCGACGCTGCTGGTGAACAACGCGGGCATCTCCACCGCCACGCCACTGATCGCGGGCGGCCTGGACGCGATACGCCTGGAGATGGAGACGAACTTCTTCGGTCCGCTCGCCGTGACGCGGGCCTTCGCCCCCGTCATCGAGGGCAACGGCGGCGGCGCCGTGCTCAACGTCCTGTCCGTCCTGTCCTGGCTGCACCCGGCCGGCCTCGGGTCCTACGCCGCGGCCAAGGCCGCCGCGTGGGCACTGACCGACGCGGCCCGGGAGGAACTGGCGCCCCGCGGCATCGCCGTCTCCGCGCTGCACGTCGCCTACATGGACACCGACATGGCCGCGGCCGTACCCGCCGATCAGAAGACCGATCCCGCCGACGTCGCCGCACAGGCCCTGGACGGCATCGAGACGGGACTTCCCGAGATCCTCGCCGACGAGATCACCCGGTACGTCAGGCAGAGCCTGGCCGCCGCGCCGCACGCGGCCTGAGGAGACGACGATGAAGGCCTTCATGATCGAGCGGTACGGCGACAAGCCTGGCGTACGCGCCGCCGAGACGCCCGCCCCGCAGGTGGGCGCTGACGACGTCCTGGTCCGGGTCCACGCGGCGAGCGTCAACCCGCTGGACCTCAAGATCCGCGACGGGGCCCTCAAGGCCATCCTGCCGTACCGACTCCCGCTCATCCTGGGCAACGACCTCGCCGGGACGGTGGTGCACGTCGGATCGGCCGTCACACGGTTCGCGGTGGGCGACGAGGTCTACGCCCGGCCCGACAAGGACCGCATCGGCACGTTCGCCGAGCTCATCGCCGCCCACCAGGACGACCTTGCGATCAAACCGGCCACGCTCACCATGGAGGAGTCCGCCTCCCTCCCGCTGGTCGCCCTCACCTCGTGGCAGGCCCTCGTCGAGCGGGCGCAGGTGCGGCCAGGCCAGAAGGTCCTGATCCACGCGGGCTCCGGCGGCCTGGGCACCATCGCCGTCCAGCTGGCGAAGGCGCTGGGCGCGCACGTGGCCGCCACCGCGAGCACAGCCAAGGTCGACCTGGTGAAGGAACTCGGCGCGGACATCGTCGTCGACTACAAGAAGCAGGACTTCGAGACGGTCCTCCACGACTACGACGTGGTCCTGGACAGCCTCGGCGGTGAGACTCTCGAGAAGTCCCTGCGGGTACTCAAGCCCGGCGGGAAGGTCATCAGCGTCGCAGGCCCTCCCGACGCCGCCTTCGCCCGCGAGTCGGGCGCCAACCCGATCCTCCGCCTGGCGATCAGCGTGCTGGGCTTCAGGATCCGGCGCCGCGCCAAGCGCCGCCACGTGACGTACTCGTTCCTGTTCATGAAGGCCAGCGGCGACCAGCTGCGCGAACTCACCGCCCTCGTCGAGTCCGGGAAGGTCCGTCCCGTCGTCGACCGTGTCTTCCCGTTCGATCAGACCCGGGAGGCCATGGAGTACGTCGAGAAGGGGCTCGCCAGGGCCGGCAAGGTCGTCGTCACGATGAAGTGAGGGAAGACCCGCACCGGAACGAGCCGTGCAGACCTTCCCAGGCAAGCGGAAGACGCACACATTGCTTCTCCTCCCTGGCAACCGGAAGGCCCCCACACCGCTTCTCTTCCCAGGACCCGGTCATGGGTGCGCAGCGGAGTTCTCCCACCCCCACCCCGTCGTCGTACCAGAGGACGCCGACCCGCTCCGTGCCCGTGCGCGGCCTCGACTTCGTCTACCGCAGCTCGGCCCGCACGACGGCGTACCGCTGATCCTCTTCCACCCCCCGGCCGCGGTCCTGGACAACTGGGACGCACGCGTCGTCGACGGACTCGCCACCCGACGTCGGCGTACCGGTCGGCGCACATGCCCGGCCATCACTTTCCCGCCCGCCTCCCCGGTGGAGGAACAGGTTCACCGGAAGAACGTTCAGTTCCGCCGGGCTGAGACGTCGATTCCTTGGGTGGTTCGCATCGTTGTGCTGACGGCTGTGCCCGACCAGACCGCGCCTGCGGTCTGGTCGGGCACAGTTGCGATGAGAGAGCCAGGCCTGCCCCGAGCGGGTCGCACGGGGTGGACAAGCCGTTCAAGGGCGGGTCAGAAGGCGGTGGCGTCTTCCAGGCCCCACCAGGATCCGTTGTAGTTGTCGATCTTGCGCAGGCCGCCGGTGGCGAGTCCTTGGTACTGGTAGAGCGAGAAGCCGTCGGACGCTTCCAGGTCGGGTCGTCCGTCGCCGGAGGTGTCGCCGACGCCGAGGATGTGATCCATGGCGTTCCAGCCACCGGTGCCGATGAGCTTGCGGGCGCCGAGGGTCCGGGGCGAGGTGCCGGGGTAGAGCCACAGCTTCCCTGTGGCCTTCTCCCGGGCAACCAGGTCGGCCCGGCCGTCGCCCGTCATGTCACCAGCACCGACGAGGGCGTTCATGCCGTTCCACCCACCGGAGCCGATGAGCTTGCGGGCGCCGAGGCCCCCACTGCTCGTGCCCGGGTAGAGCCAGAGCCTGCCGGTGGACTTCTCCACCCCGAGAAGGTCGGAGCGGCCGTCGCCGGAGAGGTCACCGAACGCGGCGAGCATGCCCATGGTGTTCCAGCCACCGGAGCCGATGAGCTTGCGAACGCCGAGACTCCCGCTGCCGGTGCCCGGGTAGAGCCAGAGCCTGCCGGTGACCTTCTCACGGGCGATCACGTCCTCGCGGCCGTCGCGACTGAAGTCACCGTGCCGCACGAGGGCGCTCATGGCATTCCAGCCACCGGAGCCGATCAGGCGCCCGGTGCCGTTGCCGGGCATGAAGAACAGACGTCCGGCCTCGTCACGCAGCACGGCGTCCGCGCGCCGATCGCCGTTCATGTCGCCGAACCCGCCGACCTTCGGCGACGTCGCCGTCTCCCAGTAGGGATAAGGCTTCGCCTCACACTCGCGAAGCGTGGGCACGAGCAGGATGGAGCTGGTGTCAGCGGCACCGCCGCTGGTCGGATAGTCCTGGTCGGGGGTATCCCATGAATACCCGTTCGCGAGTCCGTAGTTCTGCTGGTCGTACATGCAGACGTTCAGGCCGGTGCGGTTGTACCGCATCCGGATCTTGTTGTCCCAGCTCCCCAGGGTGGCGACGCTCGTCCTCGTCTTGAACATCGAGCCCGTGCCGTCGCTGTTCGCCCAGCCACAGAAGTAGCCCCGGGGGCAGTCACTGATCGCCGCCTGCGCGGGCGTCGCGCCGGCTCCGAGCAGCCCCATCGATGTGAGCCCCAACGTCGTGGCCAACGCGGCCACGCGCTGAAGCAGAGTGTTGCGCATGGATTCCCTCCCTTACGCGGCACGGAGAAAAGTCTCGACATGCCGCGCCAGGAAGATATCCCAGCCGGCGGACAGCTGATCAAGCACCTCGGAGGGGGGCTCCGGCGTCCTGGCCGCGCCGTCCGTCGGCCAGCGACTGGGCGCGGCCCGGAGCTCCGAGTATCGCGCGAATGGATTGACGCTCCGTGCCGACTGGGCCTCGGGATAGACGGCGGCCCCGGCGACCGGCGACGGCTAGGGCTTGTCCGGTCGATCATGTGACTACTTCATGTCCGGGTCGTTGATGTGGACATGGGGCGGGGTGATCTGAGTGATGCCGAGTGGGAACGGCTGCGGCCGTTCCTGCCGGTCAGCAACAGGCGTTGTGGCCATCGGCGGGACCACCGGCAGGTGATCGACGGGAATCCGCACCGGGTGCGAACGGGTGTTCGGTGGCGTGACCTGCCTGAACGGTTCGGTCCGTGGAAGACGGTCTTCGAACGGCACCGACTGCGGTCCGGTGACGGGACCTGGGAGCGTCTGCTTCAGCAGGTCCAGGCCGCGGCGGACGTGGCCGGCGAAATCGACTGGGCCGTATCGGTCGACTCCACCATCGCGCGGGCGCATCAGCACGCCGCCGGCGCCCGCATCGACCCGCCGCCCATCCCCGCTTCAAAGGGGGGCCAAGGCCCAGAACACCAGGGCGAAACCGCGTGGCAGAACCTCCGCGCCCGGCTGATGAAAGTGGTGCGGGAGGTGAGGGCCAGGGCCGCTCGCGCGGCGGGTTGACCACCAAGCTGCACTTGAGCGCGGACGGCCTTTCCGCCCGTTGTCTCTGATCGTCACACCGGGGCAGCGTGCGGACTGCACGCAGTTCGAGCCCGCGCTGGAGAAGATCCGCGTCCTCAGGCGGGGCCCGGGCCGGCCCCGCAAGAACCCGACAGCGTCGCGGCGGACAAGGCATACAGCAACGGGCCTTGCCGCGAGTACCTGCGACGACGCGGCATCCGGCACACCATCCCGGAGAGGACCGACAGCCAGGCCGCCCGCCTACGCAAAGGTTCACGCGGCGGACGACCACCCGGCTTCGACGAAGAGCGCTACAAGAAACGCAACACCGTCGAACGAGCGATCAACCGGCTCAAACCACACCGAGCCGTTGCGACCAGATACGACAAGCGCGGTTACGTCTTCCTCGGCACCGCAACAGCCGCAGCCCTCATGATCTGGCTCCGAACATGAGCGACCGGACAAGTCCGCCCGTCGGCCGTCCGGCCCGACTCGGTACCCCAAGGCGCTTGACCTCAAGTTAAGTTGAGATTCTACGTTCTTCCCATGACCACTTCGAGCAGCAACTCAACCCCCTTCGCCCCCTCCCACGACGACACCGGCCTCATCGCCCAGCCCATCGGATACTGGGCCAACGCGGCCGGCCAAGCCGTCGTCCAGAACATCCGGACCGCGCTCGGCGTCCTCGGCCTGACCCAGCCCGCCTGGTGGGTCCTGCACCACCTCAGCGAGCGCCCGAAGGGCTGGGGCCGCGCGGAACTGACCCGCTTCCTCAGCTACTACCCGGGCCCCGACGATGACCTGCCCGGCGACATCGACAGCCTCGTCGCCCGGGGCCTGGTCTTTCAGAACGAGGACGGGCACCTGCTGCGGACCGACTCGGGCGCGGAACTGTACTCCCGTGCGGCGGCGCGGCAGTCGGAACTGCGCCGCCAGGTACACGAGGGCATTCCGGACGAAGAGTACGCCCGCACTCTCAAGGTCCTCCAGCGCATGATCCACAACGTGAAGGGTGCCGCGTGGCACCACTGATCCGGGCGGGCGGCCCCGGATCACCGCTCGCGCCGCCCGGCTGCCCGGACCGGTGCCTGTCCAGCATGATCCGCCGGACAGGTCCTAGGCGTCCTGACGTGGGCTGGGCCCGACGAGGTCAGCTTCGCCTCCGCCGACGCCGGACCGGCGGCCGTCCAGACCGGGCGGACGGGGCGGTCGGGGCGGTCGGGGCGGTCGGGGCGGTCGGGGCGACGTCACGCAGGGACGGCGAGCGGCGGATGCTCAAGCACGCGGGGCTTGTACTCGACCAGCTGGATGCGGCCGTCGAAGGTGCGGTGCTCGATCATCTCGAGGGCGACGTCCGGATAACCATCGTAGATGCGTTCCGCGCCCGTGCTCCCGGTGATCACCGGGAAGATCACGACCCGGAAGCGGTCGACGAGTCCGGCTCGTAGCAGGGACCGGCACAGGCTGAGGCTGCCGATCGTGCTGAGGAGCTTCGAGCCGCTCGACTTCAGGGCGCGGACCGCCTCGACGGCGTCGTCGCGGACGAGTGTGGAGTTGGCCCACGTCAGGGGCTCCTCGAGTGAGGAGGAGAACACCACCTTGGAGGCTTGCGTGAGCTCGTCGACGGACGCCTCTTCCTCGGGCCTGAACTCGTCTTGGCCATGGGGGACCTCGCCTGCGGCGAAGCCCGACATCAGGTGGTAGGTGTTAGCTCCCATCAGGTAGGTGGCCTCGGGCTGCGCGCCGAGCCATGCGAGGTACTCCGGGCCCTCGAGACCCCAGAACCCGGGCCACCCCTCTCCCGACGCGTGGCCGTCGAGGGAGGTGATGAAGTCGACGAGAAGCTCCGACATGGCGGTGTCCTTTCCTGGGTGTCACGAGCTTGGACCGGCCGGGAGCCACAAACTCATCGACCGCGCTGTGGAGTAGCGGGAAACCCATGATGCTGCAACCGAACAGATCGGCGGGGCACCACCCTCGGACGGCTCTGGCCAAGTACAAGGCTCAGGGGATAGCTGAGGAGCCCCGGCCCGGGGCGGCGCTGATCGTGCGGCGTTTGTACGTCTACCGGCCGAACCCGGCCGGTCTGCCGCTTCGGCTGCCTCCACGTCGGCGGTTGGTTCTCCGGTCCTTCGGCTCGGGGCTGGTGTGTTTGATCTGGCGTCTGCGCGGATGACGCCGGTTCCGGCTGGAGCTGTAGGCCCCATCGACGCCGGCGCCGACGTGGTGGGGGCGGGTGCGCGGGTGCCCGCCGCCGGGCCGCTTGACCCGGATCCGGTTGAGCACGGGGATCAGCTGCGGGCTGTCGCTGCACTGGCCGGGCGTGATCAGCAGGGCCAGAAGCCGGCGTCCGCCTTCGTCGGCAAGGCGGATCTTGCAGGTCAGGCCGCCCCGGGAGCGTCCGAGTCTTTCGGCGGTGCTGCCGAGGCGTCGATCACTTTTCGGGACTCGCAGCGTTCTCCGTGGGGCCCCGGCCGTGGCTGGTGGGCCCGGCACGAGGTCGAGTCGACGCTGACCATGCTCCCGTCCACCCGGCCGCGGGTATCGGCGTCGGCCAGGACCGCATGGAGGATCCTGTTCCAGGTCCCGTCCGCGGACCAGTACCGATGCCGCTCGTAGACGGTCTTCCCGCCTCCGAAACGCTCGGGCAGATCACGCCACGGCAATCTGGTGCGGACCCGGAACAAGATCCCGTTGATCACCTGCCGGCGCCGTTGAGGAGCTACGTAAACCTCACCGCGGGAAACGGCGCGCTGCACTGCGGACGAGATCCACTCCCCCGCCGAGCTCGCCCCGCCCGAGACTGATCGCGCTGGCGCTCAAGGTTCTCCTGGTCAATCGAAGCGGATCGGTTGTCCTGCAGTCCTGCATCCGTTGCGTGCCCCGTTCCCGACCGCGCACCGCACATTCCTGCGGAAATATGGATGCCTTGGCCTGACCCCCAGAAGCCCGACTGGTACGCCGGTACCGTCCTGAGAATGCCGAGGCGTCATCGACTCCCCTACGTTCCCGCGCTCGGTGTCTCCGGGCTGGGCTTTGTGTCCAGTTCTTACGCTGTCCCCGCGGGTTGCCCCTACGCGTCGGGCCGACAGTGCAGACAAGGTGCCCCCTCCTCCCACTCGGGTGCGCGGGAGCGGTGTGAGCGCTGCTGCCTCGGGTAGCCGGGCCGACATGTTCAGACATCGACGTGTAAGGGTTGCATGCGTCCTGCTGGTCAGCTGCGGGGCGCTGACCGCCATGGGGCGCTGGGCGGAGCACGCTCCTTGGCCGACGGCCATAGGGAACGGATTGCTGCTGGGGTGCGTGGTGGCGGGTACGTGGTGGTTCGCCGAGATGACACAAGGGCGATCACTACGAAGGAGGGATTCACGCCCCGCTCCCTCTGGCCGGGCCGACACCCAACCGGAGCAGGAGTCAGTACCCGAGCGTTGTACGGACAAGGGGATCAGGCGCGCTCGGTGATCCCGTGCGGGCGGGGCGCTGGGCGCGAGAGGGATATCAGAACACGCCAGAGTGCGAGCGTTCCACGACGCGCTGCCCGCGGAAGTGCACGCCCTCGCAGTGCAGGTACACGCAGGGGGGTGCAGAGTGCGTACGGAGCGACCCGCAGCACACACCGGTGCCCAGCCGCTCGCGTGAGTCGACCGCCCCCCGGCCTGCCGCGGGCAGGGAGGCCGTCCACACCTGGATCTGCACGGCGATGACGATGGCGATGACGAGCGCGGCGACCAGGCGAGTGACCGTATGGGGCGCCGCGGCTGAAAGACCCGAACTCCTCCGGCGGGTCACGCCGAGGCGAGCAGATGCGGCACTTCCGCCCGATGGCTTCCAGGGTTCGCCGGCGGCCGGCCACTTCGTCCATGGACCGGATCGGTCGGCATCTGCGGCTCGATCCGGTCCTTGCTTCAGCGGTCACTGACCGGACAGAGACATCCGATCATCAACTGATCAGCCCATCAGAAAGGCACGTTCTAGGCGACCGGTGCCCCGCTCTGTGCCGCCCTGCGCTGGCGGGCGGTCAGCCGCGAGCCGGACTCGCGGCGGGCGGCGCGGCGCAGGAGCGGTACCGCGAGGAGGAACCCGAGGACCGCCCACGCCATGAGGACCAGGGCGACCATGGGCAGTTCCCAGGAGCCGGCCGCCTCGGCGGTCCGTGCCGAGTCCGGGAGCAGCGCCGAACGCAGTCCCTGCGCCATCCACTTCAGTGGAAAGACCGCGGCCACCTGCTGGACCGGCACGGGCAGGGCGGTGATCGGGAACACCGTTCCCGAGGTCAGCAGGAGTCCCATCGTCGGCAGCATGACCAACGCCAGAGCCTCGCGGGGGTTGGGCAGTACGGCGCCTATGGCCGCGCCGAGCGGTACGACGGCGAGCAGCCCGAGTGCGGTGACCCACATCAGCGTCAGCCAGTCGCCCGGCCCGTGCGGCAGCGGTCCGTCGACCAGCAGCGCCCCGGCGGCCAGGAGCAGCGCAAGGGTGCCGACCGCCAGGACGACCACCAGCAAGGACTTGGCGACGAGGTAGGCCGTGATGCCGCCGGGCGTGGCGCGCAATCGCAGCAAGGTGCCCTCCTCCCGCTCGGTCACGAGGATCTGCGGGAGGTTGATCAGCCCGACCTGGAACAGCAGGTAGGCGGCGAAGCCCGCCAGCACCAGATGGGTCATCGGGGTTCGGGTCCCGGGCACGTCGTCGCTGAGGTAGCCGGCGACGAGCAACGCGACGACCACGTTGGTCAGGTGGCCGGACATCTCCTTGCCGTTGCGCAGGAGGTGCCGCAGCTCGATTCCGCCGCGCTGGAGCCCGGCACGCCAACTGTTCGTCCCGATCGCGCTGATCGTCCTGCTCGTCATGTCCGCCATGTGTGCCCCCTCATGCGGCCGGTGCTTTCCGGTCCGCGTCCATGTCCGTGCCGCCGGTGCCGTCCGTACCGTCAGTTCCGTCGGCCTCCCGGTGCACCATGTGCAGGTAGGTGTCCTCCAGCGTCGGGCGGCGGACCTCCAGGTCGGCGATGGGGCCGTCCGCGTTCCGGTGGAGTTCCCAGACCAGCCGTGAGGGGTCTTCCGTGCGTTCGCGGCGGGGCGTCCCGTCGTCGGACGTCCAGCGGACCTCGGCCTGGGCGGCGGCCCTCCGGGCAAGGTCCACCGGTGTGCCGCAGGCCCGGATCCGGCCGCCGACCAGCATGGCGATGCGGTCGGCGAGGCGCTCGGCCTCCGCCAGGTCGTGGGTGGTGAGCAGGACGGTGACGCCCTCGTCGCGGGCCAGCCGTTCGACCAGGATGTGGAACTCGTGCCGCGCCTGCGGGTCGAAGCCGGTGGTCGGCTCGTCGAGGAAGAGGAGTTCGGGGCGGCCGACGATGCCGAGCGCGACGTCGAGGCGCCGGCGCTGGCCACCGGACAGCCGGTCCACCTGGCGGCCGGCCTGGTCGGTGAGGCCGACGAGGGAGAGCAGTTCGGCCGGGTCGCGCGGGTCGGGATAGTAGGTCGCGAAGTGGGTCAGCAGCTCGGCGACCCGCCAGCGGCGGTGGTCGCGCCAGGACTGCAGGACCAGGCCGATCCGGCCTCGCCACGCGTCGCCGCCCCGCTCGGGGTCCGTCCCGAGGACGCTCACCTCACCGCCGGAGCGCTTCCGGAAGCCTTCCAGGATCTCGACGGTGGTGGTCTTCCCCGCGCCGTTGGGCCCGAGCAGCGCGAAGACCTCGCCACGGTGGATGTCCAGATCGACGCCGCGCAGGACGTCGACATCGCCGTACGCCATGGTCAGATCGCGTACCTGGATCGCGAGCGGGCCGTCGGTGCGCTCGACCGTCGTCATCGGCCCGCCTCCGCGTGGGGCTGCTGTTGTGCCGCCCCGGTCGCGGGTGCGGCGCTGTCGACGATGGCGCGGAGTGCCGCCACGTGTCCTTCGAAGGCGGTGCGACCGCGGTCTGTCAGCCGTACCTTCGTACGGCGGTTGCGGCCTCCGCCCTCCTTCTGCATCTCCAGGTATCCGGCCCCTTCCAAGGTGTGGAGCTGCTTGGAGAGCGCGGAGTCGCTGAGCGAGAGGCTGTCGCGGACGAACGCGAAGTCCGCCCACTCGGTGACGGCGAGCAGCGCGACCACCGACAGTCGGGTGGAGGGGTGGATCAGCTCGTCGAAGCCGGCGGGGGTGCTCATCGGCCCGCATCCTCGTCGTCCGCCGGAACGCCGCCGCTCCGCACGGCGTCGGCCGCCCAGCGGTTGGCGGGGGCCAGGGAGAGCAGGTACACGGCCACTCCGGCCGTGGCCTGGATGAGGCCGGCGTAGACCGGTTCCAGCGGTTCGGTGAGGTGGTCCGCCAGCACGATCGCCCCGCCGACCAGCACCGCCACCGCACCGAACGCGGCCCACATGCGCCCGGGGCAGCGGGTGTGGTGCAGTTGCATCCGGCTCCTGCGGCTGCTCATCACGATCAGCACGCTCAGCAGGCAGACGTACGCGGCCACGAACAGTCCGACACCCCACCCGGGAAGTTCCATGCCGACGCCGGCAAGGAACATCCACATGAGTGCGGCCGTGCCGTAGGTCACGCCGCGTCCGCCGGACGCGGAGCGCTCGAACTCGTCGTCCACCCGCTCCTGCGGCACTCGGATGCGCTGGAGATCCTTCCATGCCTGTTCGGCATCCACCGACGTGCTCACGGTCATCGCCCTCCACCCCCGATTACTTTCCTGTGGGGAAAGTAGCCCCTGACTTTCCCAGTAGGCAAGTCGGCGGTCCATCGGTACCGGGGAGGCGTGGCCGCCCCTGGGACGGGGCGGCGGTCCGCTGAAGGGCGTCCGCGAGCCGGGCAGCCGCCGCAGCGCCGGTGGAGCTTGCCCCGACGGCCGCGCACGGGGCAGGTCCTGCACGGACAGGTGATCCACTGACAGGTCACCCACGGGCAGGTGATCCACCGACAGGTCGCCCACGGGCAAAGGGGAAGATCGACACGTCACGCCGCCAGACGTCTGATCGACGTTCACGCCGGTACGGGCGGCACGTCTGCTTCAGTGGTTCGAGGCCGGCAAGGACCATGTCAAGGCGACCACCGATGAGGTCCTCGCGGGGATGCCGCTGCCGACCGCGAAGGCGATCGGGATCGTCGCCTTCATCCAGACCGAGCAGGTCGACCCGGTCCAGTACGAGGTCGGCTAGGGCGGGGCGAAAGCGGGTAGGCGGGAGCACAACAACGGCACGACAGACTTTGGAAAGTGATCCACCATGACCGACGACGCCTACCTCTTCCTCGCCGACACCGTCCCTGGCTCAGGCTGGCAGGGCACGCCCGTCTCCCTCACCGGAGAGCTGGAGTGCCTGCAGACACCGGCCGTACGGGCCTGGCTCGATGCCCACCACACCGACGCGGCCTCTCCGGCACTGCGCATCGCGCCGCCCGAGCAGACCGGGATGATCCCCGACGGAGTCGAGCGCCTGCCGGTCCCGCTGAGCGAGGAGGAGCTGGAACTGGTGCGCCGGGCCGGCGGCACCGATCCGGTGGCGGTCGTCGAGCAGGAGCTGCTGTCCTATCGTGACAGCGAAGAGGGTCGCGACGCCCTGCTGCACAAGGCCCTCGCCGCCGGCGTACCGGCCCACCGCATCGTGGAACTGTCAGGAGTGGACCCCACAGCTCTGCCCACCGCCCCCCGCGCCTGACCGATCCCCTTCCTGAACGGTCCCACCGGCGCGCCCCCCCCTGCCGTCCGGGCGAGATCAGCCCGCTGGTGCAACGGCCGGCTGGACGGCCTGTCTCCGACAGCGAATCGCCATGATCTGCAACTCGACGAGCGTGCCGGGGAGACCGCTCTCAACACATTGCCTGGTCCGCGCTCGGCGCTTGTGCTTCGCGAAAAGGAAGTTCCCCTGCACCCCGGAGGACATGCAGCACGGGAACGACGCTGGGTACGTCTCCGGACGGGCGAAGTCGAGCGGGCCGTGCGCCCGCGGCAGAATCTGTCGAGTGTTTTCGGGCGTAAGGGGGCGGCTGTCCTACTCTCTCCACGCAGTCGGACCGTCCACGCATTGCCCTTCCGGGCAGGGCGCCGCTATGTCAGTACCGGATGACATCATCCGGCCATGAGTAGCGAATCTTTCAACTGGCACGAGTTCCTGGGACGGTGGCAGGAAGAGTGGGTTACGCGCTCGGACACGGACGAGGACGAGGACGGCGAACAGACCCTCGTCCGCCCGGGCCTGCCCGGGGCGGACGAGGCGGCGATCGCCGTGGCCGAGGAGCGCCTGGGGCGGCGGCTGCCGCCCTCGTACCGGGAGTTCCTGGCCGCGAGCGATGGGTGGCACGTCGACCAGACGGCCGCGATCCACCGGCTCGGCGGCGCCTCGGACATCGACTGGTTTCGGGATCCGTACGGCATGACCTCGATGTACGAGCCGGATCCGGGCGCCAACCCGAGCGAGCAGGAGGTCCTGCTGGCCGGAATGTGGCGGCGGGCACTGCGCCTCGAGACGGACTCCGACATGTCGCACGCCCTTCTCGACCCGGGCGACAGCGACGAGGACGGCGAATGGGCGCTCTACGTCTACAAGGGCTGGAGCGGTGAGGTGCCCGACCGCTACCCCTCGTTCCGCGCGTACATGGAGGCCATGTACCGCGGCTTCCACGCCGACCGGGCGGCGCAACCCGACTTCGTGAACGCGACCACGCGCACCCAGGACGCCCACGTGGACGAGGCGCGCCTGCTTGCCCTGCGTGGACGGTACGAGGAGGCCCTGCCCCTGCTGGAAGAGGCATTCGCCTTCGGGAGGCCGCGCAGCGCCGTCCTGTTGAACCAGCTCAGGCAGTTGCTCGCTCCGAGCCGCTCCCAAGGCTACGGACACCTGGTGGCGGACCCGCTGTACCTGCCGGAGATCCTGCCCTTGGAGGCCATGGATCAGGCGAACGGCCGGGGGTGGTCGGGCGGGGACGAGCAGTGGCTGCGGATGATGGTCGCGCGGGGGACCGCCCCGGAGGTCGCCGAGGCCGTGCTGGGCGCCGTGCGAGACGGCACCCACCAGTACGCGCCTCCCGGCCCGTGGGGCCGGGCCGTCGCCGACGCCCGGGAGGAGGCCCGCTGGGGTGCGACCGACGCCGCGTGGCACGTGCTCCGGGACGCGCTGCCGCTGTGGGAGCCGCCGGGGCCGCTGATGGTCGTCCCGCTCGGCCTGCTCGCCGACCCGGTCCTGGGGCCACTGCTCACTCCGGAGCGCGGACGGGAGACGCTCGCGACACCGCGGGCAGGGGAGACGGGACCCGCTCCCGAGCCTGTGCCCGATCTCGATCCGCCGGGTCTCGCCTGGCTGGTGGAGCCGTTCAGGTACGGACAGCCGCTCGAAGGCTACCGCTGCGTCTGGGTCGAGGGGGCCGGTCCCGCCGACCTGCCCGCCCTGATCGGTGAGGAGGGCGCCGAACTGAGCGCGCCCGTCGATCTGGCGAGGTCTTTCCGGCGGGCGCCCCAGCCGCACGAGCGGGAGGGCGTGGAACTCTGGGAGGACCGGGCCGTCGTCGCCGTCGGCCGCACGGCTGAAGGGTGGGCCTTCGCCTTCGACGGGCCCTCGCACCGTCACCTGCACGACCGGTTCCTGTCTCCGGCGGCGGCCGCCTCCTCGTCCGGCCGCGCGGTGGTGGTGTGGTGCGATCCGAGGCGCCCGTCCCCGGACGATCCGGCGGTCTTCCATGTGTCGGTGGCCGAACGTGGCGAGGAGCTCTACGCCTTCACCATGCGGGGTACGGAGATCCGGCGCTCCGGCGCGATACCGGAAGCCCTGGACCCCGCACGGCTGTTCCGCCCGAAGAGCACTGAGCTGGACAACGAACTGCGGGTGTTGGAGGCCCTGCATACCGAACTCGGGCTCTCACTCCCCCGCTTCGCGTTGACCCAAGGCAGGCTCTGTACCTTCACCACCCGGTCCTGGACCCGGGCGCCACGCGCGGGCGAGGGCTTCGCCTATGTGAGCTTCGTACGGCACCGGTCCTGAACGCCGGCGGGCCCGCCCTCTCCGCGGAAGACGGAAGCGCCGGCGACGGCCGGCCGTGGCCTCGGCTCAGGTTGATGGCGCGGGCAGTGGTGGCATCGAGGTGAAGCCGGCGCGATGCGCCGCCGAACGCGCCGGTCCGCGTCTCCGAACCTATCCACCGCGTTGCCGGCGAACCCGACGGTGGCGGCGTCGGACACGGGCCACGCCTTGACGGACTTCACCGGCGGAGCCGCTCCGGTCGACGGCTCCGGCGCGAAGCCGTCCCCGGAGCCGTCCCCGGAGCCGTCGGCGTCGGCGTCGGCGTCGGCGTTCCGGTAGACGAGCGACTCAGAACACGCCGTGCGTCTCCTTGGGATGCCCGCATCTCACCCACTGGTCTCCGCCCACGCCGCCATGGTCGGGGAACTCCGTCCGGCAGGGATCGTCGCCTCCCGAACCCCTGTAGCGTCGGCAGCGGCACCAGTGTGGGGTCGGCGGAGGCGGCAGCTCTCCGGAACACGCGAATTCGAGCGAGTTCCGCTCCGCCGGGCTCAGCTCCAACCCCGCCTCGCGGATCATCGCCGCGGCCTTGTCCTGCGCTCCGACGAGCAGCGCAGCGGCCTCGGCCAGCATCCGCGACTGCGCGTCAGACCTGTCGTTCCGCTTCGACTCGGACATCTGCGTCCTCCTGACTGGTCAGATCTGGGCGTGCTCGGATTCCGTGTGCTCACAGGTCCTGGTGGGCGAACCCGTGCCGAAGTCCGGTCCCGTGAAGTCGATCCAGGTGTTGAGGCAGGGTTCTTCGCCGCCTGAGCCGCCGTAGTCGCCGCAGCCGCAAAAATGCGGGTTCGGTGGGGGGTCCAGTTCGGCCTGGCAGGGGCGGCCGACCCAGTCGCGTTCTTCGGGGGACAGGTATGCGCCCGAGGCGCGTACGAGTTCCGCGGCCTTGCGGCGGGCTTCGACGAGCAGGGCGCCCACCTCGGCCAGGGTCCGGTTCTGGGCTTCCGTTCTGTCATTCCAGTTCACGGCTGCCGTCCTACCAGGAATCGCGGACCGATCCCCTGCGACGCGCCCGCGCGGCTCCTCCGGCCCATCCGTCAGGGGCCAAGAGGACGAACGGCAAACGCGCTGTATCGGTTGATACGCAAGGGACCCTGGAAACCGCACGGCATTCGCCGGTCGCCGTCGGGGTTGCCCAACGCCCCGGCGAGTGTCTGCTACTCCTGCCGCCCCAGCCGCCGCCATACTTTCCGGGCTGCCCAGGCCGGGTCGGCGGCGATCCGCTCCTGCTCCCGGATCCACTACCGCGAGGTGTGCGACATCGACGCCAGGCGTTCTTCCCGTCCCAGATCGGGTGGCGCGGACGGTGTCGGCTTCAACCTGGTAACCCTGGCCTCGGACACCTTGCAGATGGCCTTCTCAGCCCTTCGCTCAAGAGTCGCGGGCATGAGGGGGAGATTGGACTGAAAGCTCATGGGCACGTGAGGACTATGACGGTAGGTCACCCACGGGGTCGGGCACGAGGGCGTACTTCCGCGCCGACAGCCCTCACGGCGCAGGACAACTCAGCAACAAGCGCTGCGCCAGTCCCCTGCGAGGCAAAGAGTCCTCGGCCGTTCGGCCAGGTTATTCCCCTGGGGTGACCGGCTGGTCTCAGTGAAACCGATGGTCTAGACGTCCCGGAGCAGGCCTACGGCTTGACCATTGTGGGATCACCGTCCCCGCAGCTTCCAACCCGGCCGTACACAGAAGGGGGTACCCACATGACGCACAACCTACAGACCTTGGCATACCGCGGTGCAGACATTGCGCCCACCTGGCTGCTCATCGCCATCGTCAGTGCAGTTGTCGTGATGATGATCGTTCTCCGTCTTCGTCGCCGCAAGAACGGGACCTCCCGAGCGGATGACAGCTGACTGCCTGGCGGGAGGCCTCAACGGTCTCCATCTCGTCCAGCCTCGCCCTCACCCGAGCAACGTCTGCTGCACGATCGTGTGTTCGTCGTCCTAGAGATGCTCGCGGCTGTGTTCCGCGAGCCCCGTACGCGTGCCCACGCTCCGGCAACCCGCTTTCCGCACGGTCCGCGGACTGTGCGGCCCGCTGTAACCCCCTTGCCCAACTGGACACCCTCTCGGCGCCCTGCCCCGCTCGGCGGCTGAACAGTGCACAGCGGATGCGGACAGCATGGGTGGAGCGGAGGCGGAGTGCGGACAACCGGGGACGGTGCTGGACTGCATTCGACGCTTGCACTCCGCCCGGCTCCTGACCGACCTCCTTGCCGCCCGCTGGCCGCTGACCCACGATGACGTGGACGCCGTGTGTCACGACCGCCGCATGGGCAGCAGGTTCGGACGGCCGTGCTTTGGGGCGATCCACACCCGCTCGCCGTCGTGGCCCGGGCATGTGGCGGGACGGCGGTGAGATGTGCGGTAACAGGGCAAGCAGACCAGCCCGCGCGGCCCGCGGGCGCGGACCGGGGCGGGGGTGGTGCGCAGCGGGCAGGGCGCGTTCGCGCGTGGTCGGCAGGATGTGCACGGGTCGACGGGTGAGGGCCTGCCGCATGCCCAAGACGACCTGGACAGAGACCTGATCGCGTTGGCAGGGTGCGCACCGTTGGTGAGAGCTCCGGGTCCAGCCGCACGCCGAGCGGATGCCGCCCGCAGCACAGCATGACCAGCGCGGGCATCCGCCCGTCGACACCACAGGCAGAAGCCCTCAGGTACCGCCTGGGGCCTCTGCCTGCCCGGCGCCGTTTCAGGAGCAGTCGTGATGTCCAGCCGGCTCTGCTTGCGGGATTCGACGCTCCCGAGCTGTCTGACACTGCCGCCGACGCGGGTGATGGACAGGGAGTAGGTGAGGTAGTTGCGAAGGGTCCAGGTCCCGGTCTCGCACGGGTAGGCCTCGCCCACCAGGTCGCGGACATTCGTCAGTTGCGGGTAGGGGCCGGAGTACTGGGTGCCGGAAGGTGAAGTGGGGCGGTAGGTGCCCTGGACGTCACAGTCGGCGTAGTGCCACTCCTCGTCGCCGCCCTTGTACTTGCATCAGTGGGTGACCGCGACCGGGGCCAGTTCGGCCTCGCCGTCCTGATAGTGCTCGGTGCGCAGGCAGCGCTCGGTCTGAATCTTGGGGGTGGCGTTATGCAGAGGTAAACCCCCTCGTATCAGTGGGCCGGGAGCACCACCCCCGCGCGCACCGGTACCCCGCTGCGCCCCTTTATTCGCCTCGTACCGCGCTACCCTCGACTTCGCGGGCGCAGGAATGCGGTGCCCGCAGCCGAGGAGCACGACGAGCAGTACAAAAGCACGTTGCCCCAAAGGAAATGATGCGCACCATGAAATACACCGTCTCCACCGAGATCGCCCTGCCGCGGGAGAAGGTGGCGCAACTGCTCGCCGACCCGGCACTCCTGCCCCAATGGCTGCGGGGCCTGGTGCTGCACGAGCGGCTGGACGGGGAGCACGGGCAGCTCGGCACCACGTCGCGGGTCGTGATGCAGATGGGCCGGCGGAAGATCGAGTGCACCGAGACCATCACACGCCGGGAACCGGCAGACCTGCGCGTGATCCCGAAAACGAGTGTCGTTCACTTCGACCGCGAAATCGTCGGCGAGGGTATGTGGAGCACCGTGCGAGACCGGCTGACCGAAGCCGGTCCGGAGACGACGCTCTGGGAGAGCGAGAGCGAATACCGGTTCAGCGGCTTTCTCATGAAGCTGGTGGGACTTCTGATGCCCGGCGCCTTTCGTCAGCAGTCGCAACAGCACATGCAGGACTTCAAGGCGTTCGCCGAGCAGGGAAAGGATGTCCGCGAGGCGACGGCGTGATGCCGTGACCGGTCAGGCGTCTGGCGGAGGCCGTGCCCCGTCAGCCCCGTCGCCTCGGAAGGTGCCGCCCGCCCGTCGCATGGACGGTGGGGCGGGACTCTGCCTGCGGAGACTGGTACGCCCGGCGCTTCCCTCGCCTGATGCTTCACCGCCCTGGCCGGGCAGGGCCCCCGTGGCGTGCGGTCCCGAGCGCCGGATCAGCACAGCAGCAAACCCACCACGCCCCCGGCTTCTCGTGCACACCGCACGTGACAACAAGTTCGAAGAGCGGAACGTCGACCGCTTGGACGAACCCGACCCCGTCGCCTGCCCGCCCTGCCAGCGCATCGTGCGGAAACACCCTTGAGCCCCGTGCCGCCCGCACCCGGAGCTGCCGCGCGAAGGGATACAGCCTTCAGCGAGCGAGGGTTCCGGTCCGCGGCACGTAAAGGAGTTGTCCGGGCAGAGGAGGGGCTACTACGCTCACGCCAGCGCGACAGACGCGTGATCTCGGGATGAGGAGGTTGATGAATATGGCTGCCGCTGGCCGTCATCAGCATGCCCTCATCCGGCTCGTGCGATAACAGAGCGCGGCCGGTCGTTTCAACGACCAGGAGAGACACATGTCTTCCTCTTCCTCCCCCGTCCACGCCGACGTGGTCACCAAGCGCCTCATCCTGCGGCCCTGGACCGGGAGCGAGGCCGTCGCGGTCCTCGACGACACCCGGCCCTCACACTGGGCGGACGACTTTCCCGCCGAAGGCGATCGTGTGGTCGCGGGCCTCTTCGAGCAGTATCCCGACTGGCTCGGCCCCTACGGCCACCGTCTGGTCATCGAGCGCGACAGCGGCCTGGTGGTGGGCTCCATCGGCCTGTTCTGGCCGCCCGGCGAGGGGATCCTCGAGATCGGCTACGGCATCGTAGTCTCCCGGCGTGGCCGAGGCTATGCCTCGGAGGCCACCCGGACCCTCGCCGATTTCGCGCTCACCTTGCCGGATGTCCACACGGTGTCCGCCGACGTGGAAATGTCGAACCCGGCCTCAGTCCGAGTACTGGAGAAGGCCGGCTTCCGCCGTTGGACGACCGGGGAGAACGTAGTCACGTTCAGGGTCTCGAACCCGGACCGCCCTCTGCGCTGATTGCGTGGGGTCCTGGAAGCGCTGCCCTCCAGGACCCCACCGCCGTCGCTGCATGCTGTCGATGAGGGGCGTTGTCGTGCGGTGCGGTGCTCGCCCAGGCGCTGGTCCAGCCCGTTCGAGCCGTTGCCGAAGCCCATACGGCTTCGGCTGGGGGAGCAACGTCGACTCCACCTCGGTCCGCGTGCTTGTCAGGACTTGTGGAGGGGAGCCGGGCCGACCCAACGGTGGTAGGCGTCCACGTCGACGTTGCTGCCGCACACGATGGTGGCGACGTGTCGTCCGGCGAAGCGGTCACGGTCTTCGAGGATCGCCGCGACGCCGAGCGCGGCCGACGGTTCGACAACGAGGCCGGCGTGGTCGAGGAGCATCCGCATACCGGCGACGATCGATGCCTCCTGGACCAGAACGGCGTCGTCGACTACGAGGAGTAAGTCGTCCAGGACGGCCGGGATGGGACGTCGGCCGGCGACGCCGTCAGCGATCGTGTCGGTCGATTCGGTCGTGACCACTCGCCGCATCCGCCACGAGTGTGTCATCGCCGGTGCACCCAGTGGCTGGACGCACATCACCTCGACCTGGGGCGCCAGGGCCTTCATCACATGCCCCACACCGGTGGCCAGGGCCCCACCGCCAAGAGCGATCAGGACGGCATCGAACGACGGCTCGGTGCCCACCAGCTCCAGGCCGATGGTCGCCGCGCCCTCGCAGGTTTCGATGTCCAGGCTGTCTTCGACCAGCCGTATGCCGTCGTACCGCGCCATGGCCGCCGCCCGCTCACGCGCCATCTCGTGGTCTCCGTCCACCAGCTCCAACCCGGCGCCCAACGCACGGATGCGATCCAGCTTGGCCCGAGTCGCGGAACGGGATGCCACGACTGTGACGTCGAGCCCACGGCCGCGCCCGGACCACGCAAGGGCCTGGCCGAGGTTGCCGGCGCTCGCGCACACCGCGGCTCGCGAGCCCTCGTCGGTCAGCAGGCTCGCGACTACCTCGGTGCCGCGGGCCTTGAAGCTGCGGACCGGGTTCGCCGTTTCCAACTTGATGCTCAACGTGCACCCGAGGACGGGCTCCAGTGCCTCGCAGCGGTAGAGCGGAGTGTCGAGAAAGACCGGGTCGATTACCTGGCGAGCCGCTCGGATCCGAGCAGTGTCGAGACGCGTTTCCTGCACGACACAGCAGCGTAGCGCCACCCGTGCTGGTTCCATGAGTGACTGTGAGGAAACGCAAAGCCCAGATCCTGACTCCGTACAGGAAATGATGAGTCTCAGGTTCGGGAGTACACCAACACCGGCTAGGGGATGGCCTCAATGCGCTCCAAATGCTCCTCACCCCACTCCCCCAACGGCGCGAGTGCCGCGTTGAGGGAGGTACCGAACTCCGTCAGCGAGTACTCCACCTTGGGCGGGACCTGGTGGTAGACCTCGCGGTGCACCAGTCCGCTGCCCTCCATCTCCCGGAGTTGCAAAATCAGCATTCTTTCGCTGATACCGGGCACCGCCCGCCTCAACTCACCGAAACGCAAAGGCCCGTCCTCACCCAGCGAAAACAGGATTAACCCCTTCCACTTACCGCCCATGACGGCGATGGCGGCATCGAGCCCACAGGTATAGGTCCGCTTGGTCATCAGAACTCCTCCTGACAAAAGTGTGGGTACCGAACAGAATTGTAGGTACTTGATCACATGTATGTGGGGCTTCCAGAATGGAATCGGCAGCTGCGCCTGACGCGCTGATCGGCGATTGCGTGCTGCTCGACCATCCGACTGCTGACTGGAGTGACTCATGACCAAGGATGCCCCCACACCCGTGACCGTCGTCGGGCTGGGGTCGATGGGCCGGGCGCTGGCCGGAGCGTTCGCCGACGCGGGGCACCCGACCACGGTGTGGAACCGCACGCCGGCCAAGGCCGCACCGTTGGTGGCCAAGGGCGCCGTCCATGCCCGGGCGGTGGAGGCCGCGGTCGAGGCGAGCCCGCTGATCATCACGTGTCTGACCACCTTCGAAGACACTCACTCGGCCCTTGAGCCGGCCGCGGAGGCGCTGTCCGGGCGGGCCCTCGTCACTTTGAACAGCGGTTCCCCCGCCGGCGCCCGCGCCATGGCTGCCTGGGCGACCGGCCGCGGCGCCCGGTTTCTGGCCGGAGCGGTCAAGAACGTACCGGAGGCCGTCGGAGCGCCGGACACGCTGTTGTACTACAGCGGAGACAGGGCGGTGTTCGACGAGTACGAGACGACGCTGAAGGTACTGGGCGGCGACACCGTCCATCTCGGAGAGGAGACCGACCTCGCCGCCCTGTACGAGATGGCCGTGGGTGCCATGTTGCTGCCCGCGCTCGTCGGTTTCTTCCAGGGGGCCGCGGCCGTTCAGGCGCGTGGGCTGGAGGCAGGCAGCATGGTGCGGTTCGCCGGGAAGTGGCTGGACATGATCAAGTCTCTGCTGCCGGTCTACGCCCCGGAGATCGACAGAGGCGACTACACCGATGCCGCCTCCTCCGTGAACCTCTTCCTCGCGGGCGCGGCCCACGACACGGAACTGGCCGAGGAGGCGAACGTCGACATGGCCTGGCTCGCACCCCTGCACGACCTGCTGGAGCGGGCGGCTGCGGCGGGTCACGGCGACCACAGCATCTCGGCCCTGACCGAAGTACTCAGGAAGCCGGCACAGAAGGCGTAAGGCGACGACTGTTCCTAGGCGCACGTTCCCGCGGATGCGTCCAGGGTCTCGGTCACCGTCATGCCGACCGCGGCAGGCTGCGGCGGCCATCCGGCCTCGAAGGTGTCGAGACGGGTTCTTCGGCGAGGGAACGGCCCGTTCACACCTCGCCCGTAAAAACGTTCAGGCTTCGATGTGATGTCAAGGGGTTTCATGAGCAAGCACGAGGTAACGGTCATCGGCCTCGGGCCGATGGGACGTGCGATGGCGAGCGCGTTCCTCGGCAAGGGCTATCAGGTCACCGTCTGGAATCGGACGGCGGGCAAGGCGGACGAGCTGGTGGGTGCGGGAGTGCACCGGGCCGCCACGGTCCACGACGCGCTCACGGCGAACGAACTGGTGATCCTCAGCCTGACCGACGACCACGCGATGTACGCCGTCCTTGAGTCGGCCACCGAGGCGCTGGCCGGACGGGTCCTCGTCAATCTCAGCTCGGACACGCCCGAGAGTGCCCGCAGAGCTGCGCGGTGGGCGTCAGGACGCGGTGCCCGCTACCTCACCGGAGGTGTGCAGGCGTCACCCCCGGATATCGGGCAGGCCGGGTTCTCCACCTTCTACAGCGGACCCAAGGAGGTGTTCGACGCGCATCGGGAGACTCTGGAGGTGCTTACCGGCACGGACTACCGTGGCGAGGACCCGGGGCTGGCGGCGTTGTACTACCAGGTCGGGATGGACCTGTTCTGGACGATGGTGCTCGGCTGGCTGCACGCCCTCGCACTGGCGGACGCCCACGGCGTCTCGGCCGAGGAGATCCTGCCGTCCGCATCATCCATCATCTCGGGAATGCCGGATTTCCTGGCCTTCTACACCCGGCGGATCGACGCGGGGGCATACCCGGGAGACATCGAAAGGCTCGCCATGGGTGTGGCGAGCGTCGGCCATGTCCTCCAGACGGCCAGGGATGCGGGGGTCGACACCTCGCTGCCGTCGGCGGTCCTGGAGATCTTCCGGCGAGGCACAGCAGCCGGCCACGCCGACGACAGCGCGACCAGCTTGATCGAGGTCCTGAAGAAGCCCGCCGCCTAGCCACTACACGCCGGTCCGGCTCACGCGAGGTCTCCATCGGCGCCGCGAAACCGGCTGTCTCTCGCCGGTCCGCCCTCCTCCGAATAGTCCTTCAGGGCCGGAATCGACCGTTGCCGCGCCTGCACAGGGGCGGGGAGTCGGAGCAGTGAGAGGAAACCGGGTTGTGCCTGAAGCGATGATCGGCTTGGGTTCGTGCTCGTGACTGCCTTGAATGATCTCGTACGTCCGGACCGCTACCCGCGCTCCTCCCGCTATGACCCGGGCTGGTTGCTCAACCTCGCCATGGGGCCGAACCCTTTGTGGATGCTGGAGGACCTCGCCCAGGACCTTGATCTGCGCCCGGGGATGCGGATTCTCGATCTCGGTTCCGGCAAGGGCGCCACGTCGGTGTTCCTGGCCCGCGAGTACGGCGCCCGGGTCGTCGCGGCCGACTTGTGGATCGCCCCCGAGGAGGCGGCCGCCGTCTTCGCCGACGCGGGTGTCGGTGATCAGGTGGAGGCTGTGCGAGCGGAGGCACACGCCTTGCCGTTCGAGGAGGAGAGCTTCGACGCCATCGTGAGCGTCGACGCGTTCGAGTACTTCGGTACGGCAGACAGCTACCTGCCCTACCTGGTCCGGTTCCTCCGCCCCGGTGGACAACTGGCCATGGCGACCCCCGCCATGACACGGGACGTCCGCGAACTCGGAGCCATCCCGTCCCACATCAAGGACGTGGTGGGCTGGGAAGCGGTCGCCTGGCACACGGCGGAGTGGTGGCACTTCCACTGGGCGATCACCGAACTGGTGGAGGTCACGTCCGCGCGGCTACAGCACGGTGCCTGGCAGGACTGGCTGCTGTGGACCCAGGCATGCGCCGAGCATCAGCCGGACGGCCGGAGCGCCAACCAGCCGGTCATCGACATGCTCACCGCGGACGGCGGAGAGTTTCTCTCCTTCGCTCTGGTGACCGCACGCAAGAACTAGATGTATTGATCACGAGCGCCTTCACGCTGTCTGCTCTTGATCACGGCGAAGACCTCCGGTGTGGTGGAGATGTCGAGGCTCCCCACCGTGCACGGAGGTCTTCGTGGGGTCCGCCATCCGTCGCCACGCGCCCGACCGGACGGACCCCCCAGGACACGTTCGACCAGGATCCGCCTGCCATGAACGGCCAGCCGGGCATGAGGGTGGGAGGCGGCTCTCACGTGTGGGGCCTGCCACAGCATGCGGACGCACCCCCTGAGGCCAATGCCTCGGGGCGCCGCACCGGATCCGGTGCGGCGCCCCGAGGGACCTGCTTACAGACGCCCGGTCCTGCCGACGGGAGGGATCGGGCGCGGGTGCTTACAGGAGGTCGAGCAGGAGGCCGTTCTCGTTCGACCCGGAGTCGGCTCCGGCTCCGGCGATGACGGGACCGTTGGCGCAGATCTGCTGGTTCGCCTTTGCGGGCGTCGACCCGTTGCCGAGGAGACCCAGCCCGAGATCACCGATGTTGATGAGACCGTTCTGCACCGTCCCCTGGTGGATCTCCTGGTGACACAGCGCCGGGTCGGCACCGTTGCCGTTCCCGTAGGAGGAGTCGGTGGCAGCGGAAGCCATACCCGCCCCGAACATGCCGACACTCCCGACAATGACAGCCACGACAGCGGCCTTGCGAAGGTTGCGCACAATATCTCCAGTCATCGGACTCGACATGAGTCGCTCGTGGGGAAACCTGCCGAGCTCGGACCTTATGCGATGAATTGTCGCTTTCGGTGGGCGGCGCGCCGAGGAGCATCGGCCATCACGTTCAAGCCGGGGTCATGTCCGACCGGCGGGAGTCCAACGACCGTCGGGGGTCGGGTAGGTCTCGTTGGGTCGCACTCATCGCGCTGAGTCCGTATACGGGACGTGCCTGCTCGATTGCGCGGCCCGTGGGCCACGGGGTTGACCTGGCCGTCGCGGCAGCTCCTGCGGTCGTCCGCAGGCCCGCGGCGGTGCCGGCCGCGGGCTGTTCCTCAGATGCTGCCGACGTGCTTCATGAGGTCTCCGGAGTTCCGCCCGGCGGCGGCGATTCGAAGGCCGCTGCAGCGTTCTGTGACACTCGGGGCGCTTCCCGCCGTACTTGCAGCGCTGCTGTCGCCGCAGCGGCCTTCCGCTCCAACTGCTCTGCCAGCAGCCGTACTCGGGCTTCTCTGTCTGCCCCTGTCAAACCCGTGAGGCCCAGTCCGGCGTCACGTTCTTCCTGGGACACCGCGCCCCGCCTCTCCCCGGTCGGGCGACTTCAACGGCCTCCGGTCCGCATCCGGCTCGGCGGATGACGGCCCCGCCCGCAGGAGGACGAAACACCACTCCTGCAATGCAGCTTCGCCACGGACCCGACTCACGGTCCGCGCCAGAGGTTCGCGAAGGCCGCGCTCTCGATGGTCCGCCTCTGTCGTACGGCTTCCAGCTCCATCACCGCGTCATGGGCCGCGGCCACCACGGTCGTCACCGCCTCGTCATCGAGGCCGGGCTCCTCGTCGGATCGTCCGCTGTCGATGCCCACGACCGCGGCGAGCGCGGCCAGGACGGGCTCCCTCTCGTCCCAGCGGTCGGTTGCTCGACGGCGAGTGGGCGTGTCGACCGGTTCCACGCGTTCCGTGCCGAAGGGCAACCGGCCGCTGCGCCTACGCGTCAGCTCACCGTCCTCCTCCAGTGCGGCCTGGTACGCGGCCGAGAGATCGCGGCCCCGGCGCCACAGCCAGTCCTCGATCCGCTCGTAGGGAAGCTGCCGGGTGAGCCCTGCCGCAGCCTGTTCGAGGAGCCGGTCGTCCGATGCCGGTTGCCCACCCGGCACGATGTGGTCGCCGTCCACGGTGATGACGCCCGTACCGAGGAGGTCGATCAGCTCGGCTGCCGCGAGCGCGAGCGACAGGTCCCCCTGTCCCACGGCCCGGTCCGGGCTCGGGTCCATGGCGATGATGAACAGGTCTTTCGCCGTGGTCATGAACGGCTCCCCTCGGAGACATCGTCAATGGTGCGCCCCCACCGCCCGGCTCGCGTCCGGAGCCGGTGGGGCGGCGGGGTGACTGCCACGATCAGTATCGCCCCCGCTCGGGCGGCGGAAGCCCTGGAGCAAGGGAGAAGTTCTGGCCGGTGACTCCGACGAGCCGACGACGTCCGCACGGTGGGCTCTGGTCATGGCTCGGCCCCGGTGCCGAAGCGTGCGGGCGGCGCCGACAGGAAAGCTGTATCGCGTCGCGTCGACGTCGCGGATGGCACGAAGGACGGGTTCGCCGGAGCACCCGTCGTGACGCGCTCGGCCGGGTCGCCGATCAGCGGCCGAGAGGCGGCCGTACGGTAGCGGCCTGCCCGGCTCCTTTCCCTCCGCGACCCTCTGCAGCGGGTCGGTACTTCACGATCACGCCTGCCCGGCGCCCGTTCAGTTCTCCGCCGGAAAGGCATCGGCCCGTACGTGGGGCATGGGGCTGCTGCTCACTCGGTACGGATCGCCGGGCGGGCGCTCGGTCGGGGTGACACGGATGGTGAGCGGTCCCGCCCACTCGTAGCCGTTCCGCTCCCCGTGACGGGCCAGGTCGTCCGTCAGGGCCGCGCCCACGTCGCCCCGGCCGCGACGCATCAGCTCCTCGTGCACCTGGGTGTCCAGTTCCACCTCGTAGGCGTTCGGCACGACCACTCTGCTCTCGCTGCACACCACGGCGTGGCCGTCGCACTCCTGGTGCAAGGCATCGAGCAGCTCGACGTGCTCCCGGTGGCGGTCCTTGGAGAACAGGTTCTTCTGCCAGCGCTCCAGGGCTCGTTCCCATCGCGAGAGCCCCTTCCCGGCCGAGTGCCTGCCCTCCGGCCTGCCCGTCACCGTCGGCCGCGCAGCCGCCCGAGCAGGCTGCGCGCCTGGTTCCGCTTGCGGGGGTCGGCGGCGGCGCGCCGGGCCGACGCGACCGTCCGCCGGCCCTGGGGGCTGCGGGTGAACTGCTTGATACGGGAGATCAGTCCGGACATGGTTCCTCCTTGATGGGCCTGGTGCCGTTCGCGTACCCGGGGAGGCCGGGACAATGTGCGTAGTACCTCAGCCGTACGCGGCGGATGCCGACGCCGGTTCTGCGTCACCCGCAGCGCCGCTTTCTCCGAGGGCTTGTCCGGTGACCTCTTGGACGTCATCTCGTTCGGTGAGTCTGTGCGACGATTCGTCGGCCGGTGGGAAACCATGAGCGGGGGTGAAGGTCGATGGAGTACGTCACTCTCGACGCACAGCTCGGCGATCTCTCAGGGGTCCTGGACCCGGCTCGCTACCTGAGCCACCTCCCCTCGATCTCCGGTGACCTGCCGGCAGGCGCCCGGGCTTTCGCCACCGACACGGACCACTACGACTTCCGCAGTAGGCAATGTGTGAAGGACCTGACGCTCCGGTCTGTCCGGGCTGTCCAGGGCGCCGACGGTGAGGAGATGGAGGTCGAATTCCAGCACAACTGCTGGAAGCACGACCAAGACCTGCTGATCCGCTACGCAGGGGTGTCCAGCTTCATCATCGATCCCGCCGACGAGGACCGAGGAACGGACCTCGGGCCCGTGATTCTCGACGAGATCCTGCCACACAGGAACGGCTGCCGTCATGAGGTCGCCTGCTGGGACGGCACGCTCACCATTGTCTGCCGTGACCTCCGGGCGACCTGGATCGAGACCATCTGCTCCAGCAAGGCGTAGACGGCAGTTCATGAGGATGGTTGGGGGCTGGTGCCGGATGAGCCCTGGGAGCTGTTCCAGCGGGCGGTTCCGGAGACGCCCGCGCGACCTCAGGGCGGCGGTCGGCGTCGACATGGCGACCGGGAGAGGCTGGCGGCGATCGCATGCGTAGCCACATCAGGCTGTAGGTGCCGGCAACTGCCGACCTCGCCCTTCGGTTGTGAGGGCAATCCCTCATCGGCGGTTCAGCGAGTGATCGAAGGCTCGGGTGTGAGTCGGCCTCCACCGACCGGCCCTCGACGAGCTCGGTGCCCACGGCGAGCTGGACCGGTCCCGCTGCGCGATCGACTCGGGAGGCCCGGGTGATGGGCTCGAATGCGGCGTACGACCTGGGAGGCGCCTCGGTGTGGCGAGATGAGTCGGCGTGCGGCTCCGCTGCCGGCGCTCCGTAGTGGCCGCCAGAGTTTGTCGCGCAGTACGAACACCGCGGCAACGCCCGCCCCGAAGGTCCCCTCACCGCCCGCGCGAATGCTGGTTCTCACCTTCAGTACGTGAAGGCTGGGGGTCTGGCCGTCGCCGTCCCTGTGAGCGTGGAACGGCACACCGGGTCAGCCGTCGGTCGGCTGGTCGGTGGCTTCGGTGCCGCGGCGGTATTCGGCGTTGATGCGCTGGGCTTCTTCGAGCTGGTCCTCCAGGACGATGATGCGGCAGGCGGCCTCGATCGGGGTGCCCTGGTCGACGAGTTCCCGGGCGCGGGCCGCGATGCGCAGTTGATAGCGGGAGTAGCGGCGGTGACCGCCCGCCGAGCGCAGCGGGGTGATCAATCGGGCCTCGCCGATGGCGCGGAGGAAGCCCTGGGTGGTGCCGAGCATCTCGGCGGCCCTGCCCATCGTGAAGGCGGGGTAGTCGTCGTCATCGAGACGGCCGTACGAGTCGTCTGCAGTCATCTGCATCTCTCCGTGCAACGCGACAGGGGGCCCTGGTGCCGTACGGCACCAGGGCCCCGAAGGAACTGCTACACCATCTGCCGGTCCTGCTTGCTGCGCCGGCTTCCTGTTCCGCAGACCCGACCCAGATGCTGTCGGGAGTGCGGGGATCGCGGTTGCTTGACCGGAGACCACCTCACTGTCGATGTCCTGCGGTACCCGGGCTCTGACCTCCACCCGGGCGATCCTGATGGCGCTCGGCTCCTCCGTTTCTTCCCTTGGTTATCCACTACTTGCTGAACGGGGTACTGCGAACTGCTCAGCGGACCCCGTCCCCATCTTTCCGGTGCCCGCGCCCGCAACGGCGCCTGCACCGAGGTACTGCTCACTCACTTCACTGGTCCTGCGCGTGGTCGCCCCTGATCACTGCGGGCCACCCGGTCCGGCCGTCAGCCTCGTCGCCGTCCTGCAACAACCCTGGCTTCGAAACTCCACCGCCGCACCGTCCTGCGAACTACTCCTACAGATACTGCTGGGTACTGCTGACCGGCAGTTCGTCTCTGCCAGGCCCTGGTGTCTCTGCGCTACGACAGAAACCATAGCTGGACCGACATGCAATGTCTACTGTGGCCGACATAGATTTCCGCGTGTTCGTCGGTGAGGTATTCGGGCGACAGTCGGCGCTCCTCGGCGTCTGCGGGCGGCCCGTGGCCCTCGACGAGTTCGGCGGGGACGGTGTCGGAAGGTTGATCGCGACGCCCGTGCCCGGGGCCTGACAGCGGTGTCGCCGGAGGTGCTCGGAGACGGCGGTTCACGGGGAAAGCCTTGTCCCCGTGCATGAAGTGCCCCGGGAGTGGTCAGACGCCGGGGCATGGGAAGGCATGGCTCGGAGCCGGGTCGAGGTCCGGTCGTCGTGGTCACCGACGCTTCGGATGGGCTCCGGCGCGCGGTGCCGCTCGTTGCCGCCCGGTGCGGCGGCCGGGTCGTGCTCGGCGCGCGCGGTTCCGTCTTCCTTCAGGGCGTGCGGGGCACCGGCTTCGTCCGCGCCGTCCGTCGGACGTCCTGTGAGGCCTCGCTGTCCGTCACCGCCCTCCCCCGGCGAGACCGCCGACCCGACCGGCACCCTCTACGCCCCGTCCGGCGCCGCTGCGGCGTCGCGCGGTGGTCGTGGCGGGTGACCGGTACGCCGCCCGCGAGCCACCAGGAGGCCTCCCATGGCCGCGCGCCATCAGCTCATCCGTAAGCCCCCGGCCGACGTCTGGTCGGTTCTGCGCGACGGCGACCTCTACACCCGATGGGTGATCGGCACCGATGACTCCTGGAACCGGGACGGACGATGGCCCGCCGTGGGTTCGGAGATCGGTTACACCGTTCGGCTGGGTCCGTTCGCGTACGAGGGCCGCACGGTCTCACGCGTCTTCGAGCCCGGGCAGCGTCTCGAACTCGAGTCCATGGGCGGCAGGTCGGGCAGTGTCCGCATCGCCATCCGGGTGCAGCCGTGGGGAGAGGACACCCTCGTCATCGTCGACGAGCACCCGCTGACCGGGCCGGTGGCCCGCTGGCACAACACGGTCTTCGACGCCGCCATCCAGCTGCGGCACCGCGCCATGCTGGCCCGGCTCGCCCGGCTCGTGGAGTCGGAACCGACGTCGGATCCGGGGGTGGATCCGCACGGGCACGGGCCCTCGGACGCGGAGGCGGGTTCCGGTCAGGGCGGGTCTCGTGTCGACGCCTGACGCGGTGGTCGTCGGCGCCGGCCCCAACGGTCTCGTGGCGGCCAACGTCCTCGCGGACGCCGGGTGGCGGGTCGTGGTCCTGGAGGCCCAGGACGAGCCGGGCGGAGCGGTCCGCAGCGACCGCGGAGTCCATCCCGACTACGTGCACGACCTGTTCAGCGCCTTCTACCCGCTGGCCGCCGCCTCCCCGGTGATCCGGGCCATGCGGCTGGAGGAGCAGGGGTTGCGCTGGACGCACGCCCCGACCGTCCTCGCCCATCCGCTCCCCGACGGCCAATGCGCGGTCCTCTCCCGGGACCTCGAGAGCACGATCGCGTCCGTGGCCGGATTCGCGGCGCCCGACGGGGCCGCCTGGGAGGGGCTCCACCGGATCTGGCGGCAGGTCGGCGACGACCTGCTCGGGTGCCTCTTCACCCCCTTCCCTCCGGTCGTCTCCGGGCTGCGGCTCGCCGCCCGCACCGGTCCTTCCGGGGGTCTCCGGCTGGCCCGGACCATGCTGCTGCCGGCCCGGCGCTTCGGCGAGGAGTATTTCGCCGGTGAGGGCGGCAGGCTGCTGATCGCGGGCAACGCCCTCCACGCCGACCTGGGGCCGGAATCCGCTCTCGGCGGCGGCTTCGGCTGGCTGATGTCGATGCTCGGCCAGGCGTACGGGTTCCCCGTGCCGACCGGCGGGGCGGCGAGCCTCACCCGTGCGCTCGTCCGGCGGCTCCAGGCCCGCGGCGGGGTCGTCCACTGCGGTCGTACGGTGACCCGTGTCGTCGTACGCGGCGGCCGGGCGGTGGCCGTCCGGACCGAGGACGGCAGTGAGGTACCCGCGCTCCGCGCCGTCCTCGCCGACGTGCCCGCTCCCCTGCTGTACGGGCGCCTGCTGGCGGCGGAGGACGTTCCGCCGGGGCTGCGCGCGGATCTGCGCCGCTTCCAGTGGGACTTCTCCACGGTGAAGGTCGACTGGGCCCTCGCGCGTCCGATCCCCTGGACGGCGGAGGGGGCGTACGGCGCCGGGACCGTCCATGTCGCCGACGGGGTGGACGAGCTCACCCGTTTCGGCGCCCAGCTCGCCATGGGTCGCGTACCCGACGTGCCCTTCACCGTCCTCGGCCAGATGACCACGGCCGACGCGACCCGCTCCCCCGCCGGCACGGAGTCCGCCTGGGGCTATACGCATGTGCCGCAGGAGATCAGGGGCGACGCCGGGGACGACGGCCTGCGCGGGCTGTGGGACGAACGGGAGAAGGACGTGGTCGCGGCCCGCATGGAGGCGGGCATCGAGCGTCTCGCGCCCGGCTTCCGCGCGTCCATCCTCGCTCGGCGCGTCCTGGCGCCGCCCGACATGGAACGGCTCAACGCCTCCCTCGTCGGAGGCGCCGTCAACCAGGGCACCACCAATCTGCACCAGCAGCTGGTCTTCCGCCCCGTCCCCGGAACCGGGCGGCCGGGGACCCCGATCCGCGCGCTCTACGTCGCCTCGGCCACCGCCCACCCGGGCGGCGGTGTCCACGGCGCACCCGGCGCCAACGCCGCCCGCGCCGCCCTTCGCTCGCACCGCCCGGTCCTGGCGGCCCGTCGGCTGCGATCCCGGCCGTTCCGCTGAGGACGCGGTGACGACGAAGCCCTCGAACGGTTCCGCACGGTGCCGCGACCGAGCCGCCGAGTCACCCGTCTGCGCGTGTCGTCCGTAATTGCCGAGTCTCCCCGCGCTCCCCGGCCGGCTCGTTCGCGCTGAGTCGCTCGTATCCGCGCAATCTCGTATGTTCGGGTCATTCGCGACAGGGCAAACGTGGGAGTGCAAGGCACCCACTCGAACAGGAGCGTCCCCATGACAGCGAACCCGAACCCGGACCCGTCGTCCCCCGAGTCCGGCGTCCCCGGGCGGCCCGGAGCCCAGCCCTCGTCCTTCGAGGAGCCCACACAGCCCCACGGCCCGCTGCCGCCGAAGCCGGACCAGAGCGGGCCGGAGACCGTCAGCCCCACGGGTCAGGCCACCGGGGAGGACCCCGCCCGTTCGGCCCAGAGCGGTGCGTACCTCACCACCGCGCAGGGGGCCCGGCTGTACGAGACGGACCACTCGCTCAAGGCCGGCAGCCGCGGGCCCGTGCTGCTCCAGGACCACCACCTGCGCGAGAAGATCACCCACTTCGACCACGAGCGCATCCCGGAGCGCGTGGTGCACGCGCGCGGAGCGGCGGCTCACGGCGTGTTCCGGAGCTACGGGACGGCGAGCCGCCTGACGAAGGCGGCGTTCCTCGCCGACGACGTCGAGACGCCCGTGTTCGTGCGGTTCTCCACCGTCCTCGGTTCCCGCGGTTCGGCCGACACGGTCCGCGACACACGTGGTTTCGCGACGAAGTTCTACACCGAGGAGGGGACGTTCGACCTCGTCGGGAACAACATCCCGGTCTTCTTCATCCAGGACGCCATCAAGTTCCCCGACATCATCCATGCCGCAAAGCCGCATCCCGACCGGGAGATCCCGCAGGCGCAGAGCGCCCACGACACCTTCTGGGACTTCGTGTCGCTGCACACCGAGGCCACCCACCACACCCTGTGGAACATGTCCGACCGCGGGATCCCGCGCTCCTACCGGATGATGGAGGGCTTCGGCGTCCACACCTTCCGCCTCGTCGGGCACGACGGCGGGACGACCCTGGTCAAGTTCCACTGGAAGCCTCGGCTGGGCGTGCACTCCCTCGTCTGGGAGGAGGCGCAGCTCATCGGGGGCATGGATCCGGACTTCCACCGGCGGGACCTTTTCGACGCCATCGAGGCGGGCGCCTACCCGCAGTGGGAGCTCGGGATCCAGACCTTCCCCGACACCCCCGAGCAGACCTTCGAGGGCATCGACCTGCTCGACCCGACGAAGATCGTGCCGGAGGAACTCGCCCCCGTGCAGCCGATCGGTCTGCTCACGCTCAACGCGAACACCAAGAACTTCTTCGCCGAGACGGAACAGGTCGCCTTCCACCCGGGCCACCTCGTGCCCGGTATCGACGTCACCGACGACCCGCTGCTGGCCGGTCGTCTCTTCTCCTACCTGGACACCCAGATCAGCAGGCTCGGCGGCCCCAACTTCGGTCAGATCCCCATCAACCGTCCGCACGCCCCGGTCAACGACATGCTGCGCGACGGCATGCACCAGACGGCCGTCCACACCGGAGTCGCCCCCTACCACCCCAACTCCCTGGACGGCGGCTGCCCCTTCCTCGCCGGGGCGGACACCGGCGCGTACATCGAGACGCCCGTCCCCGTGCCGGCGTCGACGAAGGTGCGCGAGGCGCCCCAGTCGTTCGACGACCACTTCGGGCAGGCCCGGCTCTTCTGGCTGAGCATGACGCCGACGGAGCGGGAGCACATCATCGCGGCCTACACCTTCGAGCTGAGCAAGTGCTTCGAACAGGCCGTGAAGGAACGGGCGCTGACCGTTCTCGCCAACATCGACCCGGTTCTCTGCGAGGGCGTCGCCACGGGGCTCGGGCTTCCCGTGCCGCCGGCGACCGTGCCCTTCGCCGACGTGCGGCCGAGCCCCGCGCTCTCCCAGCTCGGCGAGACCTGGCCGCCGGACGGACGGGTCATCGGCATCGTCGCGGACGAGACCGACGCCCGGGGCATGGAAGCCGTGCGGTCGTTCCGCGAGGCCGTCCTCAGTGCCGGCATGGTCCCGCTGGTGATCGCCGCGACCGGCGGCACCCTGGACGCCGACGGCGAGGCGGTCACGGTGCAGCGCACCTTCGCCGCGGCGCGGTCGGTCGAGTTCGACGCCCTGTACGTGGCCGCCTGCCCGGCTCCGGGCCTTGACGCGCAGGGGGTACGGGACGCGAAGGCCGGTCACGTATCGACGGACGCCCCGCTCGTGGACCCGCGGGTGGTGCTGCTGCTCTCCGAGGCGTACCGCCATGGCAAGGCCGTCTGTGCGACGGGCGAGGGGGCGACGGCCCTGGAGGCGGCCCGGTTGCCCGTGGACGCGCCGGGGGTCGTCGTCGGCGACGACGCCGGGCAGGTGCTGTCCGAGCTGACGGGCCTGCTGGGCGCTCACCGGGTGTGGGAGCGGTTCCCCGCGTCGCTCTGACACCTGCTGGACCCACTGAGCCGGTCAGGGCCCACAGGGGCGGCGGAAGGACCGGAGGAGGAGAACAGGGCATGGCTGCACAGCACGCTGAGGCGAGGTCCGCCGTTCCCGGTGATCTCACCTTCCGGGCCCGCACCGCCGTGGTCACCGGTGCGGACTCTGGCATCGGGAGGGCCGTCGCCGTCCGGCTGGCCGAGCAGGGTCTGGACGTCGGCATCACCTGGCACAGTGACGCCGAGGGTGCCCACGCCACCGCCGACGAGGTGCGGCGGCACGGCCGCCGCGCCGTGGTGGAGCATCTGGACCTCACCCGGCTCCCCGAGGCGGCGGATGTCGTCGACCGGCTCGCCGAGGAACTCGGCGGCATCGACGTCCTCGTCAACAACGCGGGGACCGGAACCGCCACGCCGGTCCTCGACCTGGACCTGGCGACCGTCCGCCAGGTCCTGGACGTGGATCTGGTCGGTCCGCTGCTCTGCTCCCAGCGTGCGGCCCGGCGCATGATCGCCCAGGGCGGTGGTGGCCGGATCGTGAACGTGACGTCCGTCCACGAGCACCAGCCGCGCGTGGGCGCGGGACCGTACTGCGCGGCCAAGGGCGGACTGGGGCTTCTCACCCAGGTCATGGCCCTGGAGCTGGCCGAGCACGGCATCACGGTCAACTCGGTGGCGCCGGGCGAGATCGCCACCCCGATGACCGGTCAGGAGGACACGGACGTACGGCGGGAGTCCCGGCCCGGGGTCCCGCTGGGGCGTCCCGGGGACGCCCGGGAGGTCGCCGCCGTGATCGCCTTCCTGGCCGGTCCTGACGCCTCCTACGTCACGGGCGCGTCCTGGGCGGTGGACGGCGGGATGCTGCGCATGGGCCCCATGGCCGGGTCCCACCCGCGGGAGAACGACTGGCGGCGCCCCTGACCGGCCGCGGCCGGGGGCGCTCGCGGGGAGAACCGGGGCGTGGCGCAGAATGGGCGGCCTGGTCGTGACATGCCGAACATGGGGGCCGCGAAGTGCGCGTGCTGTTGTCGACGTACGGGTCGCGCGGAAGCGTCGAACCGATGGTGGGACTCGCGGTGCGGCTGCGGGAGTTCGGCGCGGACGTGTGGATGTGTGCGCCGCCGGACGAGGAGTTCGGGACGTTGCTGGCCGGGGCCGGTGTGCCGATGGTGCCGGTGGGACAGCCGGTGCGCCCCCTGGTGGCCTCGGTACGACCCGGCTCCGCGGTCGGACTCGCGCGGCGCGCTGCCGATCTGATCACCGCTCAGTTCACCACCGTCGCCGCGGCCGCCGAGGGGTGTGACGCGCTGGTGGCGACCGGTCCTCTGCCCGTCACCGCCGGGGCGCGGTCGGTGGCCGAGAGACTGGGCATCCGTTACGTGCACGCGAGCCACCAGCCGGTCATCCTGCCGTCGCCGCACCAGCCGCCGCCGGCGCGGCGGGGCCGTCCCCTGCCCCCGGGGGTCAGCGACAACCGGGCGCTGTGGGACGCGGACGCGCGGAACGCGAACGACATGTTCGGCGCGGAGGTCAACGCTCACCGGACCGCGATCGGGCTGCCCCCGGTGGACGACGTCCGCGACTACGCGTTCACCGCGCGCCCGTGGCTGGCCACCGACCCGGCCCTGAGCCCGTGGCCGTCGACGGACCTCGACGTGGTGCAGACCGGCGCCTGGATCCGGCCGGACGCGCGTCCCCTTCCACCGGCACTGGAGGCGTTCCTGGGCGCCGGCGAGCCACCGGTGTACGTGGGGTTCGGCAGCATGCCCCCGGGCGGCCTGCAGGATGTCGTCCGCGTGGCCGTCGAGGCGGTCCGCGCGCGGGGCATGCGCACGATCGTCTCCCGTGGCTGGGCCGATCTGGTTCCGGTCGACGACCGGGACGACTGCCTCTCGGTCGGCGAGGTCAACCATCAAGAGCTGTTCGCGCGGGTGGCCGCCGTCGTGCACCACGGCAGCGCGGGCACCACGACGACCGCCGCGCTCGCCGGGGTGCCGCAGGTCGTCGTGGCCCAGGGCGCGGACCAGCCGTACTGGGCCGAGCGGGTGGGGGCTGCGGGCATCGGCGTGGCGCACGACGGCCCGATGCCGACGGTGGAGTCCCTGTCGGCAGCGCTGGACACGGCCCTGGCCCCCGGGACCCGGGCGCGGGTGGCCGCCGTGGCCGGTACGGTCCGCACCGACGGGGCGGCGGTGGCGGCGCGCCTGCTGCTCGACGGTGCGGGCTGAGGTCGCCGCGTACGACCGGGTGCGGACGTGCACGGGTGCGGGGGTACAGGGCGTACGAGGGAGGTACGGATCGGGTACGGAGGTCTACTTGTCCGTGCGGCCGGCGCTGCGGGCCCAGAGGATCAGGGGGATCTGGAGGGGAAGCCGGGAGTAGGCGAGGGCCTTGGCGGGTGCCGGGCGGTTCCGCCAGTCGTAGGCCATCTTGACGTTGGCCGGGAACACCCCCACGAAGAACAGGGCCGCGGCCTGGGCACTCACTGGTCGCGTCGCCGGAAGCGCGAGGCCTGCGGCCAGGGCGAGCTCCACCGCGCCGCTGGCGGCAGTCCAGGTGCGCGGATCGCCCGGCAGGGAGCGCGGAACGACGGCGTCGAACTGCTTGGGGGCCACGAAATGGGCCACGCCCGCCGAGGCGAGCAGACCGGCGAGCAGGAGCGCGGAGCGAGCGGGCGAGGGCATCGGATTCCTTCGAGGGGAGGGCCGGGGCGCGGCGGAGCGGGAGTGCGGGACGAACGTGGACGGGTGGCGGACGGGGGTTGTTACTGAATGGTAAGTATGCCGGAGCCGTGGGGCCCTGTTTCGCCTTCCTCACACCGCCTCCCGCCCTCCGCGGGCGCGCATCACTTCTGTGCCGCCGGGGCCGTATGCCGAGCCGGGAGCGGAAGCGGCTCGCGTCGGACCGCTGCCCGGCTGGAGGGGAAGCGTGCCGGGCAGCGGCACCCGGCGGCTGCCCGGCCCCGGAACACCCATGCGCGATCGGTTCGCCGGAAATGTACCCGTCCGGGGAGTAGCGCCGCCGGGCTCGGGTAACCGCCCGACCGGGCTTCGGGCGGGCGCGTCGGGGCACTGGCGCCCGGCCCGGCAACAGACGGGAAGGTGGCAGTGATGAAGGCCGTCACATGGCAGGGCCGGCGGCGGGTCTCGGTGGAGACGGTGCCGGACCCGACCATCCAGGAACCCACCGACGTGATCGTACGGATCACCTCGACCGGGCTGTGCGGATCCGACCTGCATCTGTACGAGGTGCTGGGCCCGTTCCTCGATCCGGGGGACGTGCTCGGGCACGAGCCGATGGGTGTCGTCGAGGAGGTGGGCCCCGAGGTGCGGCGGCTCAGGCCCGGCAGTCGTGTCGTGGTGCCCTTCAACGTCTCGTGCGGCACGTGCGCGATGTGCGCCCGCGGGTTGCAGTCCCAGTGCGAGACGACGCAGGTGCACGCCCATGACACGGGCGCGGCGCTGTTCGGGTACACCAAGCTGTACGGCCAGGTGCCGGGCGGGCAGGCCGAGTACCTGCGGGTGCCGTTCGGCAACAGCCTCCCGATACCCGTGCCGGAGGGGCCCCCGGACGACCGTTTCGTGTACCTCTCGGACGTCCTGCCCACGGCGTGGCAGGCCGTCGACTACGCGGACGTGCCGCCCGGCGGCTCGGTCGCGGTGATCGGCCTCGGCCCCATCGGCGACATGGCCTGCCGGATCGCCCTCCTGAAGGGAGCCGGACTCGTCATCGGGATCGATCCGGTGCGGAAGCGGCTCGACCGCGCCGCGGCCCGCGGCGTACACACCCTGGATCCGTCCGAGTCCGACGGCCGACTCGTCGAGCGGGTACGGGACCTGACGGAGGGCCGGGGTCCGGACTCGGTCATCGACGCGGTCGGCATGGAGGCGCACGGGGCGCCGGTCGCCCAGGGGCTGCAGACGCTGGTCGGCCACCTGCCCGACGCCTTGGCCCGCCCCATGATGCGCCGCTACGGCGTCGACCGGCTCTCCGCCCTGCATCTGGCGGTCGAGCTGGTGCGCCGCGGAGGCACGGTGTCCCTCGCGGGGGTGTACGGGGGCGCGGTCGACCCGATGCCGCTCTTCGCGATGTTCGACAAGCAGATCCGACTGCACATGGGCCAGGCGAACGTCCTGCGCTGGGTCGACGAGCTGCTGCCGCTGCTCACCGACGACGATCCGCTGGGCGTGGACGACTTCGCCACCCACCGCCTGCCGCTCGCGCAGGCGCCGGAGGCCTACGACATGTTCCAGGCGAAGCGGGACGGAGCCGTGAAGATCCTCTTCGCACCGTGAGTCGCGGCTGACGCCGCGGGCCGGGGGGATCGGGAGATCGGCGCGGCCACCGTCGGCGCGGGGGGGGGCACGGGGGCGTGGACAGGAACCCAGGTCCGGGCGAGTGCGGACCCCGGCAGCGGGTAGCCGCCGCCGCGAGACGTCCCACGCACGACACGTGCGTACCGAGGAGGTGGTGCGAGATGCCCCCCAGGACCGTACGAGAGCCCCATGGCCGGTGGCGCCGGGCGGCGTCGGGCACCGTGGTGGCCGTGGGCGCGGCGGCCTTGCTCGCCCTGGCCGGATGCTCCGGAAGCGACGGCGGGACCGAGGGCGCGGCGGACGAACGGGCGGACGCCACGGCGGCCGTCTGCGAGGAACTGGCCGGCCTCCGCGACCACAGCAGCGAGATGCGGAACATCGATTCGTCCGAGACGGTTCAGGGCATCCAGGACGTCCGGGCCGACATGGTGGACGACATGGGAAGCATCAGGGACGCCGCCGGTGACGCGGGTGTGAACACCGACGCGCTCCAGGCCGCCTTCCAGAAGCTGGACGTCGCCATGGACCGTCTGGACCGGAACATGAACGCTCCGGCCGCGCTCGACCAGGTCATCCCGCACCTGAACACGCTCGACAAGGAGATCTCCAGTACGGAGGACCTCGCGGGCTGCGTCCGTCAGTGACGTCTGACGACACCTCCGCAGGCCGAGCGAGGCGGGCGGCACAGCCGTCGCGAGCAGACGTCCGCCAAGGACCCCGCCGATGCCGCTCGGCGGGGTCCTTGTCGCGGAGGCGCGGTCTCGCTTCCTCTCACACGCCGTGGCCCCTCTTCGGCTGCTGCTCCTCGTCCTCCTCCTTCCCGCGCTCGCCCTCCGCCTGGGACGGGGTGCTCTGCCGCATGACGTCATCGCCGTCCGACGCGTGCTCGGCGGGCTCCCTCCCACGCTCGTTCCCGCTGTCGTGCCCCCGCTCGTTCATGCGCTCGCTCATGGGGTCCTCCACTCCAGGGTGTTCCTAAGGACTCGTGTCCTCGGCCCCGTCCGCCGCCGTGTCCACGTGCATCGCGGCCTCCTCGGCGGGCGCGGAGCCGTCGTCCAGGCCGACGTCCCTGGCGACCGCGTGGTCGCCCCCGCCCGGCGGCGTGTCGACCGGTGCGAGGCGCCCGGCCCGGGTGGCGCCGGCCTGTTCGTCGACGGGCTCTCCGTCCCCGCCCGGGAGGTCCCCGATGCCGTCGCCCTCGAGCGGCGGCTCCTCGGGGATCTCCTGGGCCAGCCGGCGGTCGAGCGATTCGCCCTCCTGCTGTTCGCGCTGCGTGGTGCCGTACCGGTTGACGCCACGGGGGCGGTCGGGCGGCGAGTATCCGGGGACGGACAGGTCGTCGATCGGGTCCGTCACGATCGCGTTGTCCGGATCGAGGGCGCCGGAGGGCCGGTTGTCCGCGTCGGAGTGGGTGGGCTGGTACACGTCGTCGCCACGCGCCTCGTCCGGTGCGGATTCGTTGCTCGTCATGAAGATGTTCCCTTTCGTCTCGGTCGTGGGGGGGGCGGGGGGCCTGGGCCCCGTCAGTCGGTGGCGAGGATGATCGCGTACGCGAGGAAGAACAGGGCGCACACGACGACCAGGACCCACAGGAGAACCAGGGGGCCCTTGCCCCAGCCCCGGCGAAGCGGCCGGTACGGCCCGGTCCCGGTGCCCGTGCCCGATTCCGCCGGCGGTGTCTCGCCCGCTCGGGTCGTTCCGCCGTCGGGGAAGTCCCGGGGGTCGGGGTCGGCGTTGCTCGGTCTGGTCATACCGTTCATCTCCCTGCGAGGTGCGAAGGTCCGGACTGCCGAGCGGCCGTGTGGACGTGCGACCGACCGCGACGACCTGACGGTGTCCCCGGGGCCCTGCGGGCTGTCCTACATCGCTCGGAGCGCGGGCAGGAGTTTCGTCTCCGCCCAGCGGAGGAAGGGCGTCTGGTGCGCGCCGCCGACCTGGACGAGGGCGAGGTCGGTGAACCCGGCCTCGGCGAAGGGGCGGGCCGCTTCCACGACGGCGTCGACGTCGTCCCCGCAGGGGATGCTCTCCGCCACGTCCTCCGGACGGATGTGCTCCGTCGCCTGGGCGAAGCCCGCCGGCAGGGGAAGCTCGGCGTTGAGCCGCCAGCCGCCGAGCGACCAGCGGAACTGCTCGTGGGCGCGGGCCACCGCCGCCTCCCGGTCGGTGTCGTAGCACACGGGAAGCTGCCCGATCCGGGGCTTGCCCGCGCCGCCCTGCGCGTCGAACGCGTCCACGAGCTCACGCTTCGGCTCCGTGGCGATCAGCAGGTCGCCGTGGCGTCCGGCAAGCGCGCAGGAGCGGGGGCCCGAGGCGGCGATGCCGACGGGTGGCGGGGTGTCGGGGACGTCCCAGAGTCTGGCGTCGTCGACCTGGAAGTGCCGGCCGTGACGTGTCACGTACTCCCCCTTGAACAGGGCGTGGATGATCTCGACGGCCTCGTCGAGCATGTCGAGGCGGACGCGGGCCGAGGGCCAGCCCTCGCCGACGACGTGTTCGTTGAGGTTCTCCCCGGAGCCGAGGCCGAGCCGGAAGCGGCCTTCCGAGAGCAGTTGCAGGGTCGCGGCCTTCTGCGCGACCACGACGGGGTGGTAGCGGAACGTCGGGCAGGTCACGAAGGTCATCAGCGGGATGCGGGAGGTCGCCTGCGCGGCCGCTCCGAGGACGCTCCACGCGTACGGGGCGTGCCCCTGCTCCTCCAGCCACGGGAAGGAGTGGTCGGAGATCACGGAGAAGTCGAAGCCGATCCGCTCCGCCTCGACCACGTGCCCGACGAGCTCCCGGGGTCCGGCCTGCTCGGTCATCATCGTGTAGCCGATACGCATCATGCCCCGCGACTTGCCACGGCGGGCCTGCCTGAAACGGGCCATTCGCCGGATACTCGTCCGGACGGGCGATGAGGGACGGGCCCGCAGCCCCGTTCCGCCGTCCTCGCCCGCGGGCCGGCCGCGGAGCCCTCGTACCGGCGGGCCTCTCGTCTGGCGAGTCGCGAGCGGGCCGGTAGCGTGGACATCCTGGGGGACGGACCGGGCCGTACCGCCGCGGCCGGTCGGAGAACCGGGAGTCGGCCATGGCACAGCACGCGCTCGTGGTCATCGACATGATCAACACCTATCGGCACGAGGACGCCGAGCAGCTCGTCCCGTCGGTGGAGAGCGCCCTTCCGGCCATCGTCGATCTGCTGCGGCGCGCCCGGGCGGCGGACGTTCCGGTCGTCTACGCGAACGACAACTTCGGCCGCTGGCGCTCCCACCACGGCCAGATCCTCGACCTGGCGCTCTCCGGCCGTCACCCGGAACTGGTCGAGCCGGTCCGGCCCGACGACGAGTCCCTGTTCGTGGTCAAGGCGCGCCACTCCGTCTTCTACGAGACGCCCCTGGCGTACCTGCTGCGCAGCCTGGACGTCGACGCGCTCGTGCTCACGGGGCAGGTCACCGAGCAGTGCGTGCTCTACTCCGCCCTGGACGCCCACATCCGGCACTTCGGCGTCACGATCCCGCGTGACGCGGTGGCCCACATCCACAAGGACCTGGCGGACGCGGCCCTGCGGATGGTGGAGCGGAACATGGGCGGGCGGATCGTCGACGCCGCCGACATCCCCTGGTGAGCCGGGCGCCCGACCGCTGAGCCCGGCCCGCGGCCCGGGGCGACGACCCGCCGATCAGCGCCGGTGCCCCCGCCGGTCGAACGCGACCCGCCGAGGCCCCGCCGATCGAGCGCGACCCGCCGAGGCCGCCCCCGATCGGGGGCGGCCCGCCGCGACTCTCCCCGCTGCCGGGCGCTACTCGTCGGCGCTCGGCACGTCGAGCGGGTTACTCGGAGCGTCCTTCCGGGCGGCCTCCATCCGCTCACCCAGTTCGAGCAGGCGGTTGCGTCCCATGGCCTTGCGCACGTCGGGGAACCACTCCTGCTCCTCCTCCTCGACGTGATGGCGCACGTTCTCCATGAGTACGGACATCTTGGCGTCGAACCGCTCGTCCTTGGGGTCGAGGCCGGCGAGTTCCGAGAGCATCCACAGCACGACGTGGTGTTCCTCGACGCTTTCGAGGACGTGATCCGTGGTGTCCGGGGCGGCCTCCCGGGCGGCGGGGTAGAAGACCTTCTCCTCGATCCACGCGTGCGTGGTGAGTTCCCGGATCACCTCGTCCGCGATCTCCCGCTTCCGGGCGTACGCGTCGTCGTCCGCCCGCTCGAACTCCTTGAACAGCTTCTCCACGGTCTTGTGGTCGTCCCGGAGCAGTACGATCCCGTCCATCACGGGCCCCTTCCTTGTCGTCGGCCTCACGAGCGGTTGCCCCGGGCCGGTTCTCTCATTCCTCGCCGTGCGGCCGCAGTCGCCCGCACCCCCGGCGGGGGGGCCGCCGGGGGGGGGGGGCGGCGGGGGGGGCGGGCCGGGGGGTGGTGCTCACCCCCCGACGG
>NZ_JBHXSA010000029.1:0-92831 GCF_042716475.1 Streptomyces sp. NPDC058671
ACTCGCCGCCCGTTACAAGGCCGGAGTCCACCTCGCCTCACTCATCCTCTGGCTCCGCGAACCCATCCAAGATCCTTTGTCAGACAGGACCTAGGGCCTGCCGGACCCACTCCCGCCGTCGGAAAGTGCGGCGCGGGGGAGGGGGCGTCGAGTCAGGACTCGTAGGCGGACCGGGGTTTACGGGGCGGGGGTGAAGATGACGGCGGTCTTCGCGCAGTCGCCGTGGGCGAAGACGGCGAGGGCGTCCATCTCGGCGTTGTCGGCGGCCAGATTCCAGCGGAGCTTGGTGCCGACCCATTCGGAGATGTAGCGGCAGTGCGCGCTGGGGAGCGGCGGCATCCAGTCGCGGGGGTCCTGGTCGGCTTTCTGGCGGTTGGAGCGTGCGGTCACCGCGACGAGGGACGTGCTGGCGTCCTGGTCGTTCGCGTATGCCTCGCGCCGGGCCGGCGTCCAGGCAGACGCTCCCGAATCCCAGGCCTCGGCGAGGGGCACCATGTGGTCGATGTCGAGTTTGCCGGGGTCGTTGACCTCGACGCCGTCGTAGTAGCTGGTCCATTCCCCGCCGCTCAGCTTGCAGCTGGCGGCGACGGTCGGTGCTTCGACGGCTTCGGCCAGGAGGACTTCGGCGCGGGTGTTGCAGCCGTCCCCGACGTCGAGACCCGAGTTCCAGTGCTTGAACTTGTGGCGGGTGTAGCCGGCGCGGGACTCGTCGGCGACACGGACCTGGTCGAGCGCGGCGGCGAGCTGGAGGACTTCATCGGCCTGCGCGGGCGCCGGTGCGATGAGGGGGATGAGGGACAGGGAAAGCGCGGCCAGACCGCGCAGCATGTTCTTGATCACGCCCGTAGGGATAGCGGCCGTGGGCCGGTGACATGCCGGTGGCCGGTGGTGGATCAGCCGGGTGGGTGAACAGGTTCACCAGGGGAACCGTTCCCTCTTCTCCCGCTGAGTTGGGCACCCCGCAGGTCTGGCGTGAGGCGCAGTACAGGGCGGTGCCCTGGCCGCTTTCAGGGCGGACCCTTCCTGGACGTACTGGTAGGCCCACACCGCCGCCGACCTCGCCGCCACGTGCGAGGATCGCCCCCGGCCCGGCCCGCTTTGGTGTCCCATACCCCTTCGGACTCGTTGTGGGGTCATGCTTTCCAACTCCGGCCACATCAGCCACGAAATGTCGCACACGTTCGTCCAGCGCGCCCGAAGCGTCCTGAGCCGAGGCGACCGTGACACGGCCCGAGCACTGCTCGATCTCGCAGACGCCCACATCTGCCTTGCGGTAGCCGACGCCCGTGCCCAGGAAGTCGTCCGCGTCGCTGCCGAGGCCGCCGTCGAGCAGCAGCGTGCCCTCGCCCTACGAGCACGAGCCGACGCCGACCAGGCCGACGCCGACCGCGCCGAGGCTGCCGCCCGCAGGGCCGCCGCCGAGAGCGCCGCCGCCGAGAGCCAGGCCGCCGCCGTCCATGCCCGAGCTGAGGCCGCCCGGGCCGAGGTCGCCGTCCTGGAGGCCGAGGACACTGCCCGCCTCACTCCTGTCGAGCGTGCCGTTCGCAAGGTGGCCCGCCTCATCCTCGCCGCCCACCACGCGATCCCGGCGAGCCGGAAGCCCCAGGCGCCGGACATGTACGCCGTCTCCCTGGAGGCTGTCCAGGACGCGCTTCACGTCTCTCACACCGTCGCAGGACAGCGCCGCCAGGCGGCCGGCGACCTCATCGCCAACGGCTACACAGGCGACTGCGATCTTTCGGCTTCGGGACAGTGAGCCCTGTCAGCGTTTGCGTCAGACCGGCCTGCCGGATCTGGCCTGGGTGGCGGCGGAGGCCGCGGCTGGGGCCGCGGCCCCGTTGACGGACCCGATCGTGAAGGCCGCCGGCCGTGCTGCTGGCCGCTCGGCGCCCGGGCGACGTGAGGCGTGTGGTCAGCTGGCGTGTCGGTACGCGGCGGTGCTGCCGACGATCCCGGGTCTGTATCGCGCGCGAGCGCGGTCAAGGGCCGCCTCTAGGTCCCGTGCCCGGTCGTCGTGGGTCCCAAGGGGGAGCTGGTGGACGGCTGTCTCGGCGGGCTGGAGACGCTCCGCGCGCAGCGACAGCGATCGGACGCGGGCGCGCTGGAGGCCGAGCGTGGTGAGCAGTTCGCGGGCTGTCGCGGCGAGGGCGGGAGTATGGGCGGTGGCTTCGGCCAGGGAACGCGTCCGAGTGGTTTGGCTGCGGTCGACGTAGGTGACGGTCAGGGTGAGCCCCTGGGCGACCTGGCGATCGTCCCGCAGCGCCGCCCCGATGTGTTCGGTGAGGCTGAGGACGGCCCGGTGGTGGTGGTCGGGGTCGAGTTCGTCGTGGTCGAACCGGTGGCTGAGACTGAGGGATCTGGGTGCGGCGGCGGGGACGATGGGGCGGTCGTCGATGCCGAGGGCTCGGTCGTGGGCCTGGCGGCCGGCGGCGATGCCGAGGATCCGCTGGAGGGTGGCGAGCGGGGTGTCGGCGATGTCGCCGACGGTGTGGATGCCGAGCCGGCCGAGCGTGCGTGCGGCGGCGGGGCCGATGCCGGGGAGCGCGGCGGCTGGCTGGGGCCGGAGGAACGCCGCGATGTCGTAGGGGGTGTTGGCGACGATCGTGGCGCCGCCCGCGGGGGTGAGGGCGGCGGCCATGGCGGCGATCATCCGGCTGGGGCCGGCGCCCGCGCTGGTGAAGACGCCGTGCAGCGCGAGCGCGCGGAGCCGGATCACGCCGACGAGACCGGCGGCGTCCTGACCCCAATACCTCAGGGCGCCGGTGAGGTCGGCGTCGGCGGAGAAGTCGACGGGGTGCGCCTCCACCTGCGGGGTGACGTCGGCAAGGACATCCAGGAGCTGCTCGTACAGGCCAGGGTCCGGCTCGGACAGATGGAAGTGGATCCGCATCAGCGTGCGGGGACTGGTGCTCATCCGGCGCTCCCGGGGCTGGAGTGACCGAGGCGGGTGAGATCGGCCGAGCGGGTGCCCGCGGGCTGGAGGTCCGCGTAGGGGTGAAGGCGCGCGCCTGTGGTTCCGTCGATGAGGGTCCTGGGCGGTGTGGCCGGCTGGGTGGGGGTCGGCGCGGGGGAGGCGTGGTCGAGGAGGTCGAGGACGGCCTGGGGGCCGTGATCGCGGCGGGCGGCGGCGAGCTTTTCCAGGTCCCACACCCTCTGCCCGACGACCGTGCGGCGCGGGCCGCGGGCTTCGACCGTTCCCTGGACGAGGAGGAGGCCGGAGTGGAAGACCGTGTGGGCGCAATCCTCGTGGGAGTCCTCGAAGAAGGCGATGTCGACGAGGCCGAAGCCGTCTTCGAGGGTGACGAAGATGACCCGCTTGCCTGAGGGGATGGGCGGGGTCTGGGTGGAGGCGCGGACGCCGGCGACGAGGACGGGCTGCCCGGGGTGCAGGGCGCGCAGGTGCTTGGCGTCGACGGCTCCGATCTCCCGCAGCAGGCGGTGGTGGTGTTCCATCAGGTGCTGGCTCACGTCGATCTTCAGTACGCCGAGCTCGGCGTCCAGACGCTCCCGGCTGGTCATCTCCCGCAGCCCCGAGGGCCCGGCTGTCAGGAGGGAGTCGTCGATGGGGAGCTGTCCCGGGCCGGGCCGGCTGCGGGTGTGGCGGTGGAGTTCGGTGGCCTGCAGCAGCAGGTCCCGCCGGGTCTGCTCGCCCTTGAGGGTGTCGAGGGCGCCGATCTGGATGAGGCGTTCGGCGATCGGCAGCGCGGGGTGCGCGCGTTGGAGGAAGTCCTGGAGGGAGTTGTAGGGCTGGCCGGCGGCGATCCGGGTGACCTGCTCAGCGCTGATGCCCTTGACCGAGGAGAGGGAGAGCCGGACTCCGAAGCCGGTGCCGGTGGCCTCGACGGTGTAGGCGGGCTTGGAGGCGTTGATGTCGACGGGGAGGACGGGCACGTTGTGGCGGCGGGCGTCGGAGACGATCACGCGCAGCGGCCACATGCCTGGGTCGTGCTCCAGGAGCCCGGCATACAGAGCGGCGGGGTGATGGGCCTTGAGCCACGCGGACTGCAGAGCGGGGACGGCGAAAGCGACGGCGTGCGCGCGACAGAACCCGTAGGCCCCGAACGACGACACGATGTCCCAGACCTCGTCGAGGACCTTCGGGGTGTAGCCGCGGGCGCCGGCCTTCGCCCGGAACCACTTCTCCAGTTTCGGGAGCCGCTTCTCGTCGGCGAGGGTGCGGCGGGCGACCTCGGCGAGCGCGCGGTCGCAGCCGGTCATGACGGCGAAGATGTCGATGATCTGCTCGTGCCAGATCGTCACCCCGTAGGTGTCGGCGAGGACGGGCTCGAGGTCGGGGTGGGGATAGACGGGTGCGGCGCCGTGGCGGGCCGCGATGTACATCGCCGGCATCCCGCCCTGCACCGGCCCGGGCCGGAACAGCGAGATGTCGGCGATGACGTCCTGCGGATCGCGCGGCTGGAGCCGGCCGACGAGGTCCTGCTGACCCGGTGACTCCAGCTGGAACATCCCCACCGTGTCGGAGTCCTGGATCATCTTGAACGCGAAGACGTCGTCGAGGGGAACGTGGTCGGCGTTGTCGAGGTCGATCTGGCGGCCGGTGGTGCGGCGGATCTCGGCGAGGGCGTGGGCCATCGCGGACTGCATCCGCACCCCCAGGACGTCGAGCTTGAGCAGGCCGAGGTCCTCGACGTCGTCCTTGTCGGCCTGGACCATCGGATATGCGCCCTGCGCGGTGGGTTGCACCGGCAGACGGTCCAGCAGCGAGGAGTTCGACAGGATCACTCCGCACGGGTGCATCGCCATCCCCCGCGGCAGCTTGTCCAGCCCCTCGGCCAGTTCCCACAGCCGCCCATACGAGCCCGCGTCGGCATTCAGACGGCGCAGCTCGGGCAGCTCGGCGAGCGCGGAGCGGATGTCACAGGCCCGGATGTGCGGGAAGGACTTCGCGACGCGGTCGACGACCTGCGGGGGCAGGCCGAGCGCGAGACCGGTGTCGCGCAGCGCGTGCCGAGCCCGGTAGGTCTCCGGCATCCCGGTCACCGCGACCCGCTCCGCACCGAACCGCTCGAAGATCCGGTCGTACACCTCCAGGCGGCAGGCGGACTCCACATCAATGTCGATGTCCGGCAGCGAGGCCCGCCGCTCCGACAAGAACCGCTCGAAGAGCAGACGGTGCTCCAGCGGGTTCGCAGTGGCGATGAACAGCGCGTGGTTGACCATCGAACCGGCCCCCGAACCACGGGCCGCGACCCTAATCCCCATGCCCCTGGTATCGGCGACAACCTGCGCAACCGCGAGGAAGTACGGCTCATAGCCGAGCCGGCCGATGATCCCCAGCTCATACTCCAGCTGCTCCACCGACCGCCGGTCGCCATCGAGCCCGCGGGCGGTCATCCCGGCCTCGCACCGCTGCCTCAGCAGCCGCATCGCCCCACCCGCACCCGGCTCCGCCCCGACGACCGTCGGCTCAGGGAAGTGCGGGGTGCCCAGCCCCAGGTCGGCGACCGGATCGACCACGCACGCCTCCGACGTACGGACGGTCTCGGCGAGCAGCGCGGCCGCCCGGCCCGGGCCGGCGCCACAGTCCCCGGCGATACGCTCCGCGACCGCCGCCATCTCGCCGGGGCCCTTGAGCCACCGCTCGCCGCAGTCCAGGCGCCGCCGGTCGACCGGCCGCAGCAACCGGGCCGCGTCCAGCACATCCGCCAGCCGGTGCTGAGCAGGGTCGGCGTAGCGGACGGCGTTCGCGAGCACGACAGGGATCCCGAGCCGGTCCGCCAGGCCAACCGTGTGCGCGGCGAGCCGGCCCGACCCCGGCCCCATGCCCGCCAGCCCCCACGACACCGCTTCCAGCCGCAGATTCCCACCGGCCAGCTCCCGCCACGGCTCCAGAAGCCGCTCGGCCACATCCGGCCTGCCCCCGGCCAGGGCACGCACCGGCTCCGAGGCCGGCCCGAGCAGCACCACCAGGCCCTCGCCCGCAAACGCCTCCAGGGTGCCCCACGAAGCGATCGGCACCCCGTCGGCCAGGTGGGCGGCGGACACGATCCGGCACAACCGGCCCCACCCGGCGACGTTCTTCGCCAGGAGCGTCACCCGCCAGGCCGCCTCGACGACGTGCGTGCCACCGCGGACCGGGGTCCGCCGCCGCTGCGCCGTCTCCCGGGCGGCGGGCTGGTGCGGGGCGACGGCGAGGTCGACGCCGAAGACGGGCCGGACCCCGGCGGCCGCGGCGGCCTTCGCGAAACGCACCGCTCCGGTGACGTTGTCCCGGTCGGTCAGCGCCAGCGTCGCGATCCCACGCTCCGCCGCCCGGGCCACCAGAGCGCTCGGGTGGGAAGCGCCGAAGCGGGCCGAAAACCCACTCGACACATGCAAATGCGGCACTCCACCACCCATGACAACCTCCGGGTAAACCCCCACGAAACAGATCAAAGAACCCTGACCACACCCTCACAGTAGTCGAACGTAAATCGAACATGCGACCTCTGGGGTGCACAATCCCGCCATCGGGGCAGCGCGGGATTGCCGATGGCCACGGATACCTATGGGTGGACACAGCGGAGGTTCTGCGCAGCTCTGCCTAGTCGGCGACGAGCCGCCGGCCCAGGTGGAGCTGGGTGGCTGCCCCGGCCATGGCAAGCCGTGCGGGCGGGGGCGCGGCCGGACAGATGGGGTGCGGCCCCCGCGCGCACGGCCAGCAGGGATGAACTGCCCGAGTCGGCCGCGATAGGGCTGGACACGCACCAGGACAACGGCGCCGTGCTGGTGCCGACCTCGCGAGCAGGCCGGTGGGCTGTGGCGCCGGTTTCCAGCGGGCGACCTGACACGAGCTACACACCCCGGGAGGCGGCGTCGAGGGTCTCGGCGATGCTGAGCGCGGCCAGTACCTGACTTTGGCCGTCCTCCATGTCGAGGTCGCCAGTGGCGAGGGCAGTGGCGATCCGGGCGGCGTGCCCGATCGCGACCGCGACCTCGGTCGGCTCCCGGTGGAGGGTCAAGGTCTCGTACGCGGCGGTCAGCGCACGTGGGAGGTCCCCGCCGTGGTCCTCCGGACCGTGAGCGGTCAGCGGCCGCAGCCACAGGTCCGCGTGGGACTCCACCACCTTGAGGTAGCCGCGGTAGTCCAGCACCTCGCCGCAGACTCCGGCCGCTGGCCCGGCAACGGTACGGCGGCCGGTCCACTGCTCGGTGAGCCACCGGTGCCGGCGACACACCTGCAGCCGGTAATCGTACGGACGGTCCAGGTGCCGCGTCGCGCGCTCGACAATGAGGGTGGACGGCGTCGTGCATGTGGTGATCCGGCGGAGCACCGGCACGTTCGGCCCCTTCTCTGGCAGCAAGTCTGCGGCTGATCATCGCCGCAGTCGCGCGCGGCCGGTGCCCAGTGCTAGGCACTCGGAAGGTGACGTGGGACTCGCTTCTCCGCCTGGTGGGCCACTCGACATCGTCACCTCTGCGTCGCAGGCTGCGGCTCCACAACCTCACGCCGGGCGGCGCACCGAGGTGGTGGAGGATGACCATTGCTGCCTGGAGCATGAAGCCATGTAGGAGCACTCTCGTGGACACGGCCGGTGATCCCGAACGGGACACGAACTCACCACCCGCCAGGCCGCCGTCCTGCCCAGCCGTCGTCCCATCGTTTCGTCGATCACCCGTTACGGTGGATACTCACCGCACTGCCCCCGGACACTGCTCCCGTTCCGGCAGCGTGGACCCCATGCACCCCGGCCGCACGACGCACCTCACCCCTTATGACTTGGCCTCCAGCGCTCCCGCCGGGAAAGTCCTGGCCGCCACCGATCCGCGCGGCGCCGGAACTGCGGCGGGGCTGTGGTAGCGATGTCGGAGGAGCCGCTGAAGCTGCGCAGCGAAACTGGCGAGCCATACATGCTCGCCGTGCCCCACTTGCCGATCACCGACCGCTGCCTGTCGTCGGCCGACGTCGGTGTCTACATGCGGTGCCGGTGGCTGGGGGACATTTGCGCTCCATACGGCGATCTCGACTGGCTGATCGCCGAACTGCAGATGCCGCCGGAGGAGACTCGGGCTTCGGTCCGGCGGCTGGTCGAATTTGGTTACCTCCACATGGTCGGGCCGGCCGAGGTCGAGGCCGTTACGGCACGGGCTGTGGCCGAGCATGTCCGGGAGGCCATCGAGGCGACCATGGACGAACTCACTCCGACTGAGCGGACAGCTGTCGCCCGTCTCGCGGACCTCGTGGACCGGCGTCGGGATGAGGCCGCAGCGGCGCTGGACGCCCAGATCGACCGTGAACTTGGCTCCGGGTGATCCGAGGCCGAAAGGCCCACGGGTGCCGCCAAGTGCCCTTGAGGACAGCCCAGAAGGGCGTCGATCAGCCGCATGCCGCGAACGTTGGCTCTCCTCGCCGCGGGCTCACTGCGCTGTCTTAGGACATCACGGCCCGTCCGAGGCAACGAGTGCACACCCGTGGGTCGCACAGCCGACCCCGGCCATTCGCGCGCCGGTTTTCGGGGCGGACTGGGGCGAAAACCGGGTCTGATCAGCCCCGAGTGTGAGTTAAAAATGGTATAGTTGTCTTGTTGGTCGGTGGTGGCAGTCGGCCAACAAACCGAATCCGTATCTCACTCCCCAGGGAGAGCTATGACCAAGCTCGAGACGCAGGTCGCTACCTCCGACACCGCGAAGAAGGAGGAAAAGCAGCCCGTAAAGCCAACCGCCAGCTTCGCCGGAATTAACGCGGAGATCATCGACGCTCTGAATTTCGCCGAATTCGGAATTGCTCCGAAGGCGCAGCCGCCCGCGCAGCGCGGTGTGCTGATCGAGACCCGCCGGAATCGGATCGTGTTCAGCGCCCACGACTTCGAGACTTCCGTGTCGGTCACGATCTCCGCTGCGACGCCGCTTGCGAGGGGCTCCTCGCTCCTCGACTTCCCCGAGCTGAAGAAGAGCCTCGCGGCCATGATCGCCGGGGAGACCAAGACCGTCGCCGCCCGGACCCGCGTCTCGCTCGACGGAGACCTGCTGGCCACCGAGCACCTCACGGTGCCCGTCACCGCGCACGACATCCACGAGTACACCAAGCCGCTGGACGCCGTGCCCGCCATGGCAAACATGGACACGCAGGCCTTCCTCCGCCAGCTCAACCGCGTGCTGCCTGTGGCAGGCCGCGACGACACGCTGCCCGTGCTCACCGGCATCCAGATCACGCTGGACGGGGAGAAGCTCACCATGGCGGCCACCGACCGCTACCGATTCGCCGTCGCGGAAGTCCCCGTCACCTCCACCGCAATGCCGTCCAAGAAGCCGCTGGTTGCGCTCATCCCGGCCGACACCCTCTCCGCTCTGGCCAAGCGTCTGAAGGCTCACGACGGCCCCGTGGGCATCGGCATCCTCGAAGACGACCACGCCGAAGGGGAGCCCGTGGCCAACTGGCCCGTCGCCCGCGCCACGCTGTCGCTGGGAGCCGTCACCGTCACCATGCGCTCGCTGGACGGCAGCCTCCCCAAGTACCAGTCGCTGTTCCCCGAGACGTGTGACACGTCGGTCCAGCTCGACCGCGCCACGACCGTCCGGGCGGTGAAGAAGTGCCAGGCCGTACTGACGGCCAAGGGCCTCAGGGACGTGCCCGTGATGTTCGTCTGGGACGCCGACGGCAACCTCACGCTCGCCCCCCGGCTGGACACGGCCGAAGGCACGGCCCGTACCAAGGGCATGCCCGTCCCGATGGCCATCACCCACGGCACCGGCGAAGGACTGCGCGGAGGCATCGCCGCGTTCAACCCGGGATTCCTGCTGGACGCGCTCGGCACCTTCACCGGCGACACCGTGACGCTGCACCTCGGCGAGATGAAGGAGGGGCAGATCAGCAAGCCCGGGCTCTTCACCGAGGGGCCCGAGATGACGGGTGAAGGCTACAAGCACCTGGTGATGCACGTCCGCCTGGCCTGACCAACCGGCGGTACGCGGGGGTGTGGTCCATCGGCCCCACCCCCGCCCCCGGCGGGGAGTGGCACCCCGCCGGCCCCGAAGACACACCCACAGGAGGTACCCCATGGCATGGATGCTCGACTGGCGAGGAACCCCGATCACTCACGGCGCCCACGTCCTCTTCCCCCGGAAGTGGGGACACAGCGCCCACTCGACGGAGATGGCGGAAGGCATCGTCAAGCGCTTCAGCTCCACCGGCCGGATCACCGTCGACGTACTTCGATCCCGCCCGCGAGAGTCCGGCGGCACCGGCCGCGCCCGCTACGCGGTCCCGGCCCACAGCGCGACGGTCGTGCCCGGTCCAGCCGGCCGCCGTGTCGCAGACGGCCGAGGCGACGCCGCATCGAGCCCAGCGCCCTTGACTCCCGCCCCGGCCGCGCCCCTTGAGCTCTTGACGGTCGACGGAACGGACTACGGGCCATACCCCGGGCAACCCACGACGGCGACGCGATCTCCCTACGACACGTACCTGTTCGCCGGCGAGACCGCGCAGCGCATCGTTGAAGACCTGCACCGGGACAACTGCGGCCTCACCGCAGCATTCGAGTACGACGGCGCGCTCACGTTCACGTGGGACGCGACCTACCGAGACGAGCCCGGCGCCGAGCGCGTCACCCCGGACGCCCAGGGCCGCTACGCTATCGGCGGACTCTGGCCCTGGGACACCTGGCCCGAGACCGACGGGACGACGCCCCAGCCCTGACCGCGCCCCACCCGACGCGGCCCCGTGCCCTTGCCCGTGGGAAGGACTTGTCTCGGCCCGGCCACGGTCCGGCGCCCGCCCTGGGGAGCGGGCGCCTCGGCGCGCACCCCGCCCCGGGCCGGGACTCGTTTCCAGCCCGCACCACCGGCCCTCGGCCGGCAGGGACTGCACCCGGGCCCGCGACAGCTGGCCCGCTTCCGTCGATGCAGTCCGCCGTACGGGCCGACCAGGCCTCGGGCGCGCGCGTCGCCGAGGCGGCGCCGACCCGGCACGTGTCGCACCGTCGTTCACCGGACTGCCCGACCGGCTCCGGTTCACCCGCAGGAGTGAATTTCCCCCTCGCGTACGCGGGGTGGGGATCTTGCGGTGCGTCCCCAACTGTCGCACAGATATGGGCCGTTGACAATAAATGGGATCTTTCGCAACCTTTCCGGCGTGGCTCCAGACGGGGGGGCCCGGAGAGGAGTTCGTGATGGGCAAGCAGCGGGAGTTCTACGACGAGCAGGCGGCGGCCGGAGGCTCGGAGTCCCGTTGGCCGCCTGGCGGTGGGCGGCAAGGTCCGGACTGGTCCCGCCGACGGACGCGGGGCCGGGGCAGTGGTCGCGGTCCGCGGTCGACGGGGTGGACGCGGAAGGCGTCCGCGCGGCGCTGCGCGGGCCGATGGGCGCAGGGCAGGCGGCGGACCGGCTGACCGCGGTCCGGCTCACCTCGCCCGGGTGGCGGACGCCAATGTGCAGGCCAGGCAGGAGCCCCATAGGTTCGCGTACATGACCGCTCCTTCGCAGCCACCTCCCCTGGCTGGCCAGACTCGCTGGTGGGTGCGGCTCCGGCACTGGAAACAGGAAAAAGCGGCCAGGACGGACAAGTTTCGCTCGTGGCTTTACTTCAAATCGTGGAAATGGGTCCTAGCTGTATTCGTCGCCTACATGCTCGCGGCGCGCAAGTTGGGTTACATCAAGGCCTGGGAGATCCTCGTCGGTCGAGAATCACCCAGGGACGCTGCCTGGCCTTGGGTTACCTGGCCGTTGTCGATCTTTGGCTGGATGCTCATTCCGGCCTTCATTGGCGGTGTGGCTGGCTACGTGGTCACAGCCCAGATCGACTCGCGCCGTAGTGCCTCACCCTCAGAAGCTGCGGGGGAATTGAGTGACGCTGCCAGGCAACCGGGTGCACCCCCCCATCAGGGCTCACCATGATCACTCTCTACGATCTGTATCACCATGGCAGTGTCAGTGACCGGTCTTTTGCTCAGACATTCGCCGACCTCCATAGGACCTGGGAGGAAGCCCAGGAGCACTGGCGCAGCACGGTTCTGTTCCACATGCACAAGGTGAAGACGATGGAGGGGCGCAGCGACGAGGAGAAGGATCGTTACGCTGAGTATCTGGCCCAAACGCAACTGTGGTTTGATGCTAAGGATGGCGTTTGCAGCGCTCCACGAAAGCCGATCAAGTTTTAGAGTGGAGTGCATGGTGGATCTGCAAGTGAGTAAGCAGAGAGTTAGGGCCGCGGCACGGTCCGTAGATGAGCTGCGCCGTTCGGGCACCATCACTGCGGGGATCGATGATCCTTCTCTGACTCCGGGCCGTAAGCGTCAGCGTCCCTCACGGCTGTCCGTTGCTATTGCTGAGATTGCCTCGCATGGCCGGCCTACAGAACAGCAGATCGACGAGCTGCGTGCTGAGTTTCCCACCGTTGCCGTCGCTACCCTGGGTGAAGATGATCCTCACAACAAAATTGGCCTGTCGGAGTCTGAGGGTGGGATGCAGGCTCCGAGCAGCGCCACGTACAAGCTTCGCGGAGTAGCACAGCCTCGGCCTCGCAAGAAGTCCAGAACGCCCGGGAAGGATTCCAGCGACTAAAGTTCAGCAGTCCTGCTGACCCCAGGGCACCGGGCGGACGGGTGGTGTTGCAGACCCGCCGCGGGTCGCTGGTGCAGGACCGGTTCCCGGACCTGGTTGGCGCAGCGGAGCAGCAGTTGCCGGGCGGCCTGGTCCTCGATGGCGAACTCCTCGTCTGGGACGCCGAGGCGGAGCGACTGTCGTTCGAGGGAGGGGTTGCAGCGCCGGGCAGCAGCCCGGGGCCGCAGCGCCCCCGGCCTCGCCGCCAGGTGGCCGGCCTACTTCGTGGCTTTCGACGTGTTGCAGCCGGACGGGGTGGCCCAGCCCTCTGTGGGGGTCGAGGCTCTTCCACCCATGCCTGAGCCCCTGGCGTCGCTGCGGAACTGCGGGGCTGATGCGGGAGACGCGTGAGTGGGGGCTGCTGGCGCCGTGGCGGTGACCGTCAGCTTTCGTCGGAGGTGGGCGGTTGTTGGGGGCTGGCTTCGTCGGTCGTCGTCTCGTCGTCGATCAGCCCGTAGGGAGGCTGGTCCTCGTTGCGGCTGTACCGCACCACGACGTTGTCTTCCACGAGCGTGGGCGGGCTGTTGTCGACGATGATCACCTGGGCACCGGCCCCCTGGTCAGCCAGCCAGCCGGTGAGGTGGCGGTAGAAGTCGTCGATGGCAATCGCGTCTGCGATCACCGCGTCCCGGGTTCCGCCGTGGCCGAGGTTCTTCTGCGGGCTGTCAATCATGAGGAATCCGGGGTGGGCGGCCGACGTTTCGACGGCCACCTCGAAGACGGCCAGCTGCCAGGCCAAAGTAAGGAGCGTCCGGGCACCAGACGATGCCTCACGGTAGGAATCGCCGCGTACGTGCGGAACCAGGTTCGTGTCGATCATCGGCTGGCTGAGTTTCGGGTACCGCCACTGCCGCAGCAGCTCGCTGTACCGGCCGCTGATACGACCGACGACCAGGTCCCGGTCCTGCGCGGCATCCCCCAGCCGATCGAGTTCCTCCCGCAGACGCTCGATCTGCGCCTCCTGCCGTTCCACCAGGGCGGCGCGCTTCTCCAGGCCGGCCTGAAGCTTCGTCGCGTTCTCGGCCTGCTGGAGATGACGGAGGACTTCCTCACGCCGACGTTGGAGGTTGTCGCGAGCGGCGAGGAACGGGGTGACGGTGGGCGAAGTGGCCTCGTCGACTGCGGCCGCGGCCCGTTCTTCGGCAATGGCGGCGTCTTCCGCCTGGAGTTTCAACGCGGTGAGCGACGCGTCCAGGCCCTCCACGTAGGAGGTGATCTCCTTCAGGCGGGCCTTGGTGGCCCTGACCTCGGCTGCGACATCCAGTCGGCCTTCATCCGAAGAGTGCTCGGCATTGGCGGTGCCGAGCGTCAGGTGGCCGTCGCCGCTGGGCAGCTCGTGGCTGCACAGACTGCACGAGCCGTTCTCCACCGACGGGGCAACGGGCAGCCGGTTCAGGCACGCGGGACAGGTCGTGACGCTCAGGGGGTCGAACAGGCGCTGCGCTTCGGCCAGCATGTTGAGCTTGACGAGGTCATCCGCGTACTGAGCTCGCAGCGGCATCATGCGGGCGAGTTGCGTCTCGCAGTCACGTACCACGCCGGCGGCTCGCCGGGCGCGTTGGGCAGCTTGCTGGTGCTCGCGTCGTAGACGCCCGGCGAAGGTGGTACCGGCTTGCGCAGCCTCATCAAGGGCTTGTAGCTGCTGGGTCAGCTCCAGCAGTTCGCCCTCGTACTGCTGGGCGACCAGAGGGCCGACTGTGGGAACGTCCTGTTCGTCGACGAAAGCCCGTGCTGCGGCGAGTTCGGAGCGTGCCTGGGTGAGTCGGGTGCCCAGGTCCCGGATACGCTGCCCAAGCTCGACGGCGCGGTCGTCGTGGACGCCGAAGACGACGTCGACCACCTGCTTCAGCTTGTGCTTCTTCATGAACTCGTTCTCGAACAGGAAGTTCTTGGAGGCGATGCGCTCGTTGGGCAGGAACGCGAGGCCCATGAGGTCCCTGATGCTCAGGGGGTCGGTGCGGGACTCACGGCTGGAAGGGCTCTCCCGAAGCTGGACGCCTTCGAGCTTGCAGTGCCCCAGCAGCAGAGCGGAGAGGCTCTCGGGCGCTCCCGCCGGCTCGATAGGCCTGCTCTCAGGCCTGGACAGCGGCGGACTGTCCAGCGTTCCCCGGCGTACGTAAGCGACCTTCGACGGTTCCCCGACGGGCCGCTCGATGACGTGCGGTTCGCCGGACAGTTCGACTTCCAGAAGGCAGGAGCGGACCTTCCGCAGCACCTCTGGATGCCGAGGATGGCGCTTTCCGCCGAGGCCGTAGGCGATGAACTCCAGCACCGCCGTCTTGCCCGAGCTGAACGCTCCGGCCACCACGGACAGGTTCCGCACCTGATGGTCCTGGGTGAAGTCGACGTCGTAGTTCCGGCTGACGCCTGCAAGGCGCAGGCGCCGGATTCGGATGCCAGGCAGAGGCTGCATAGCAGTCACCCCTCCCAGGGCATGTCAGGTGCCTGCGGTCCCGGGCCCAGGACGCTGAGGAGCGCGGCACCGGGCGCGCCCTCTCCGTCCGGTCGCAACGACCGTGCGGTCTGTTCCCGCAGCGCCTTGTCGCTGAGCTTGCGCAGGTGACGTACGACGATGGACGCCGCAGTGGTGAACGACGCAGCGTAGGTGGCGGTGAAGCGCGCCCCGAGTTCCCGGCCGCGGTTGCTGATCGAGTAGGCGAAGGCGCCGTCGCGGTTGTGGACCTCGCAGCATCCGTAGGCGACGAGCAGTGCGAGGTCGTGCTGGATGCGTTCGCGTCGACTGGTGAAGCGCTGGGAGGAGGAGGCGTAGGAGAGCACCTGCGGATCGAACCCGGCCAGCCTGAGCAGGTTGCCCTCCCGGCCGTCCGAATCGACGACGAGGAAGGGGTTCGCCGACAGGAAGTCGTAGTAGCCGATGCGCTCCAGGCTCGCCCCCTTCGCGTCCTGCCCGGCGACGGCGTCGAGAAGTAGCAGCAGCTGCGCCAGCCGGAAGGTCACCTCGTCCTCCGGCATCATCACCGGCCGGTGTGCTTCCACGGCGAACTCCTCGTAGGTCTGACAGGACAGGCACCGGCAGCGGTCAGCCGGCGGAGTGCTCGGCGGCGATCTGCCGCCAGTGTTTGACCCAGCCCGCCTTGCGGTTGTCCACCAGCCGGTGCACCAGCCCCCAGCTGTGCACCAGCTCCAGGCGCAGCGACTTCGGCAGTTTGTCGTGCTCGTTGCGTACATCCCGCCAGACACGGGGGTGGAGAAGCCGAAGCGCATCCTCGGCCGCGCATTCGTTGAACTGCATCTCCCACAGACCATGCAGCGTCGCATCGGCGGAACTGAGCGCCGCCACCTCCGCCGGAACATCCTTATGCGCGATCTCACGGGCCACCAGATCGGCATTGAAGAACTGCCTCTTGGCAGAGTCCAGCTCCACATGGCCGGCCTCAGTCATCTGCCGGATGAACAAGGCGGAGCCGAGAGCGGCTGCCTTGTCGTCCTCGACTTCGAGCACCAGCCGAAGCTGCTCGATGGGGGCGGGGGCGGCCTGAGCGTAGGTCTCGTAGAAGCCGCGACGCACGTCGTCGCCCTCGGGGCTGAGCAACTTCTTCCGGAGAGCGGTCTCGTCCCAGAGCTGGATGACGAGGCTGTGCTCCTTCTCCTTCGCCCTCGTCCACGTGTCCCACCACGCCGTCATGGGTCCGTCCATGCTGGAGGGGATGCACAGAATCCAGCAGGCGATGGTGTGGCCGTTCTTGACGGCTGCCTTCAGCACGTTGTCGAGCGAGTCTTTGACCTGCTGCACGTGCTTCTTCGTGGTGACCGGTATGAAGTACTTCGACTGCCACACCGTAATCGCCCCACCGAGGTTTCCGGCGAAGGCGTCGATACCCCAGTCGCCCGGGTTGGCAGCGACGGACCGTACACCTGGGGTTGTCGCGGCGGCAAGCTGAGCGATCATCGTTTCGAAGTCGTCGCGGGCTCCGCCGGGGCTTCCCCCGCGAACTGCGTGCACGTCGAAGCTGATCGGCTGGACACCCGTCGGCACGGCTATTGAATCAGGCACAGCCCACCCCCCTGCGCCGGTGGACTGCACACAGGATGTCTCCTGTGCGTCACACACCGTACTGGCGCGAGGGTATCCGCGGTCAGTCACCTGATCAATAAGGGAAGCGCACATCGCTCGTAGGGCGTGATCCTCCGACGCCGGGCCACCCAGGTTGTCAGAGGGCTCCGGTAGATCAACGAGCATAAGCCGGTGCTGCGGTGCTGCGGTGCTGCGGTGCTGCGGTGCTGCGGTGCTGCGGTGCTGCGGTGCTGCGGTGCTGCGGTGCTGCGGTGCTGCGGTGCTGCGGTGCAGCTCTCCGGCGACCCGTCAGCGGGACAGCCCCAACGCCGTTACCTCGCGCAGCAGGCGCTCCTCCGCGGTTCGGGGCAGATTGTGCAGCCCTTCGTACTCCCGGTACTCGGCTGCCCTGTATTGCGCCTGCAACCCTTCCCACCACGGCGCGCCGGGACGGCACGGACCAGCTCCTAGGCCAGGACGTCGACGCGACCCGAGCACGCCCGCTGAATGGCCTGCAGGTCCGCCCGCGCAGGGCTGGCGCTTCCGCCGTGGACGGCGGCCCGCACCTTCGCCTCCAGCTCGGCCACCACCTCGTTAGTGAGGAACGGCAGGCCGATGCGGCGGTAGCCGGTGTCCACGGGCGTGGACAGGCCGAGCTTGACGGCGTCCCAGGCCCGCAAAGCCGCCTTCTGCTCGGCAGTGTGGCCACCGCCTGCCTGCCGCTCGCCGCGCAGCCGCCAGATCCAGGGCTTCACCGTGCTCATCGTGGTGCTGCTGCGTGCCTGGTCAAGCTCGTCGAGATCTCTCAACAGGGTCTGTGTGTCGGTGTGGATCTGAGTGCACAGCTTCCGCGCCCGAGCGAACGTCTTGTGGGTGACCACCGCAGCGGCCACCACGAGCGACAGGCCGGTGGAAATCAGCGGCACCGGGTGCGTGGCGACGAACCGCGCCCCCAGGAAGGCCACCACGGCGAAGATGCCGGTCACGTTCGCCAGCGCCCGGAAGACAGCCGCTCGCTGGATACGGCTCGCGAGCCGCTCCAGGACGTGGTCCTTCGGTTCGGCGATCCGCGACAGGATCGTCAGTGCGATGTAGATCAGCGCCAGTGAGAGCGCGGCCTGCCGGTAGTTGACCGGCTGCGCCGTGCCATCGAAAACCTTGACCAGACTGACGATCGGACCGGGGACCGCGAAACTCCCGACGATGAAAAGGATCACGAAGATTTTGAGAATGCCCTCACGGAGATGGTTCGCCTTCAGATAGCGGTTCATGGCCGGCATCCCTGAAAACGCCACCACCCATCCGCCGATGAAGAGGAACTTGCCCAGCCCCTGCTGGCCATCCCGGAAGAGCAGGTCGCCGTACATGATGACTGCGAACCCGAGGGGCAGCAGAACGAGCTTCCAGTGGGCGCGCATGGTGCTGGCCGTTGTCATGGGCCCACTTTGAGAGACCACAGCGGTCGGCCGTACTGATTTGAGGTAGGTCAGAGGGTCCTGGTGCCGTATGACGGTTGTCCAGTCGATCAGCCCTGGACACGATCGAGAGGATCAAAGATGACCATGGCGACGACGCACCGATACGCCCCGGCAGCTCACGTGGGCCCGCCCGCGCTACGACCCTACTGCTGGGCCTGTCTGACAATTCGCACCGGATCAGGCCGGGCGGGCCGGACCCGAGGGGAAGGGGTAGACAGGCCCCAGGACGGCTCCCTACGGCTGGCCCGTCCCGTCCGGCACCGGTGTGGCCTGGTGGTAGTAGAGCCGGAACTCCCCGGCGGCGTCGCGGCGCCAGATCGACGAACGGCGGGCGTGCCGGTCCTCGATGCGGGTCTCGTAGGTGAGGTGGACGATCCCGGGGGCGAGGACCGCGCCTTCGAAGCGCTCTGCGGTGATGGGGGTGCTGCTCTCGGCGCCGCCGTGGAGCGTGGGCAGGGCGGCGACCATCTCCGCGTGTGTCTGGCCGGGGATGCGGATGCGGCCGGCTTCCTGGGCAGCGTGTTGCTTGCGCTCGCGCCAGCCCCTACGGACGCCGGGGCGCCCGGCCAAGGCCGAGCCGCTGCACGCCGCCCGGTCCGCGCTCGAGGCGCCCCGCGTCCTGGTCGCGGTCCTCACCGCGGCCCTCGCCCCGGCCGCGACGGCGGCCATAGAGGCCTCCTACGCCCTGCGCGGCGCCGCCGACCACTTCGCCTGACCCGCCCGGCCCTTCCGCACGTAGAGGCGCGCAGGCGTACGGGCGGTCCTGGGACCGGCCGTCACACCCCGCCGGTCCCAGGACCCGTCACACCGCTCGTTACAGCCGGAGCACCTCTCGCGCGGTACCGCGTGCACATGCGCACGAACTCCCCGTGCACGTGCAACACCCGTGACGTCGCAGCGCTGCTCGGCGTCTCCCAGCGCACTTGCTGTTCCGAGGTACGGATCGTCAGCCGGGTTATGCGTCGGTGCTGGGTGGCGCACTCATCGGGCGCGACGCAAGCAGCCCCCGCAGCCCACCCCCTGTGGTGCGGGCCGCCGCCCTGGCCCCGCGTCGCCCGCCGGGGCCGGGCTGCGCCCCCACCTCCCGAGGGGAGGCCACAGGCGCGTCCGGAGAGACCGTCTCACCACGATTATCTGCCGTGCCCCGGCTACCGCGGTGGACGCGCGGAAACCAGGGCACGGGCAGGTGCGGTCAGCGGCGGTGGTGGTCCCCAGGACTCGGGCGGCGTCGGGGTCGAGGCCTTTTCCCTGCGCCTGGAGGAGGAGGACCATCTCGAGGCCGCCCTTGATGGCCGACGAACGCGTACCGCACATAGCCGATCGGGGATAGTCCGGGCGAGGATCAAGGTTGTCCAGGTCCCGCTCGTCGGCAGCCCAGCGAGACCGTAACGCGGCGGGTTGACGTGTTCAGGGTCGAGCTGGCGAGAACGCGGGAAGGTTCGGCCGGAGTCACAGGCCTGTACGGTCGTCCCCTGGCCCCTGGCCTCAGCCCTCTAGCCACAGTCCACCCTCAGCGACAGCGGGTCCGGTCCGCTTGGCGTCCCGCCGCTCGCGTGGCTGACGCATCCGGCTGACCGGTCCGAAGACCTCGCGGTCGTCGAGGAAGCCCTCCAGGGCGAACGCGGCAGCGCCCCGGGTGACCGCGTTGTGCGGCACCGCGCTGCGCCGCAGGGACGCCGCCCGGCGCGGCAGCGGCAGCGCATGCCGGGTGACCGCCTCGTATGTGGCGCTCAGCAGGCGCTCGCCGAGCAGGTCGACGACCTGGTTGCCGAGGACGACGACCCGGGGGTTGAGCAGGTTGACCAGATTCGCCATCGCCGCGCCCAGATGGCGTCCGGTCCGGTTGATGACCTCGATCGCCGTGGGATCCCGCTCGTCCGCGGCCCGTGCCAGGGCGGCGACCGTGGCCGCATCGTCGGGGCCCGATGCCCGCGTGTCGTCCGGTGCCAGTTCGCGCCAGGTCTGGGCGATGCCCCGGGTGCTGACGTACGCCTCCACGCAGCCCCGGTTGCCGCAGGTGCAGAGCCGGCCGTCGATCGCGAGGCAGGTGTGGCCCCATTCGCCCGCGCTGTTGGTGAACCCCCGGTAGAGCTGGCCGCCGATCGCGATCCCGGCGCCGACACCGGCCCGCAGGGTGAGCACCACCAGGTCGTCCGCCTCCCGCCCTGCGCCGAACCACAGCTCGGCGACGGTACTGGCCCGCAGCGGGTTGTCGAGCCTGAGGGGGAGCCGGAGGCGTTCGTCGAGGAGGGCGCGCAGAGGGACCTCGTGCCAGGACCAGTACGGGGAGAAGGAGGAGACCCCGCCCTCGTGCTCCACCACGCCTGGCACGCTGACGCCCACGCCGAGCACGCGCGCGCGGGGTACCCCGGAGACGCGCAGCAGTTCCTCGACGCAATCGGCGAGCCGCTCTACGACGTCGGCGGGCCTGACGTCGCCCGGGGGAAGCGGGCGTTCGACGGAGTGCCTGACCTCCAGGGCCAGGTCGAAGAGTTCGGCGTGGACGGCGGTCTCGGCGATGTCGACACCGATCAGCGCGCCCCGGTCGGCGTTGACCGCGAGCAGCGCGCGGGGCCGGCCGCCGCTGGAGTCCTCGCGACCCGCTTCGACGAGGACTTCGGCCTCCAGGAGTTCGGAGGTCAGGTTGGCGACGGTGGCGAAGGAGAGACCGGTCGCGGCCGCGAGGTCCTGACGGCTGACGGCGTCGGATCCCGCGTAGAAGCGCCGCAGGACCTCGAAGCGGTTGAGGCGGCGAATGTCCTGCGACGTCCGCTTGATCATGGCTGCTGTCCTCCGCTGGTACGGCCCGGGGCGGGCCCCCGTCCCGCGATCTTATTCAAAGGGTTGGAAGAAGCAGCAAGGAGGCTATTTACAACCGTTATACGAACCCGTAGTTTTTCGATCGCGCACACCCGCCGACCGAGGAGGCCAGATGCAGCACCTCAGGGCCGTACCCTGCTCCCCCCTGCCCGGACGCCTGACCGAAGGGCCCGTCTGGGACACCCGGCGCCAGGAACTGCTCTGGGTGGACATCCCCGAGGGCCTCGTCCACCGGGCCGCGCTCACCGAGGAGCGGGGACACCCTGAACTCGTCCCTGTCGTCACACTCCGGTTCGACCGTCCTGTCGGCGCCGCCCTGCCCTGCGCCTCGGGGGCCCTGCTCGCCGCCGCGGGCACCTCCTTCCTGCGCCTGGAGCAGGACCGGCCGGTCACCGAGGCCGTCGAGATAGCCGCGGCCGTGCTCCCCGGGGATGGCGTGGCGCGCCGGATGAACGACGCCGCCGTCGACCCCGCCGGCCGGCTCCTCGCCGGGACCATGGCGTACGACGAGACCCCCGGCGCGGGCGCCCTCTACCGCCTCGACGGCGAGGTCCTCGCCACCCTCGTCGACTCCGTCACCATCTCCAACGGACTCGGCTGGAGCCCCGACGGCACCCGTCTCTACTACGCCGACAGCCCCACCGGCCGGGTCGACGTCTTCGCCTATGACACCGTGACCGGCTCCCTGAGCGACCGCCGCACCTTCGTCGTCCTCGACCGGGGCGTCCCCGACGGCCTCACCGTCGACAGCGAGGGACGCGTCTGGGTCGCCGTGTGGGGAGGCGGCGAAGTCCTCGCCTTCACCCCCGACGGCGCCCCCCACGCGCGCGTGGAACTGCCCGCCTCTCACGTGACGAGCTGTGCTTTCGCCGGACCCGACCTCGACGTCCTCGTCATCACCACCGCGACCGAAGGCCTCGACGAGGACCGCCACCGCGCGGAACCCGACGCCGGCCGCCTCTTCGCCTGCCGCCCCGGCGCCCGGGGCCTGCCCACCCCGCCGTACGCCGACCGCTGAGGACAAGTGAGGCGTACGCCTGCCCTGCGACCCCGCAATCCCCGGAGTCAGTGAGCTGTCTTCTCCCGCATTCCCGGGGCGCTGAGTTCTACCCCTGCCCCGCAGCCCGCACCGCACCAGCCCCAGGAAGAAGCACCACCATGACCACCCCGACAGCCCCCCGGTACGAGGGATCCGCCCCGCACGACGCACTCAGGGCCGCCCTCGCCGCCGCCCCCGTCGTCGCGATCCTCCGCTCCGCCTCCGCCGCCCGCTTCGCCGAGGTCACCGACACCCTGGTGGCGTCCGGCGTCCGCGCCGCCGAGTTCACCCTCACCACGCCCGGTGTGCTCGACGCCCTGCGCGAGTACGCCGCCGACGCCCCGCCCGGACTCGCGCTCGGCGCCGGCACGGTCACCACGCCCGCCGAGGCGCGGGCGGCCGTCGAGGCCGGAGCCACCTATCTCATCACCCCGACCACCTCCACCGAGGTCATCGCGGAGGGCGTCCGCCTGGGCGTCCCGGTGCTCCCCGGCGCGTACACCCCCACCGAGATCCTCACCGCGTGGCGGGCGGGGGCCACCATGGTGAAGCTCTTCCCGGCAGCCGCCGGCGGACCGGAGTACCTCCGCGCCGTCCGCGCCCCGCTGCCCGGCATCCCCCTCGTCCCGACCGGCGGCATCGGCGCGGCCGACGCCCCCGCCTACCTCGCCGCCGGCGCCGCCGCGCTCGGCGTCGGCAGCCCCCTCGTCGGCGACGCGTGCGAGGGCGGCTCGCTCGCCGCCCTCGCCGACCGCGCCGCCGCCTTCCTCGACGGGATCGGCCGATGACGGCCGGGAGGCCGCCCGCCCTCGTCACGCTCGGCGAGGCCATGGCGGTGGCCGCCGCGATCGTGCCCGGTCCGCTCGCCACGGGCACCCCCCTCCGGCTCGCCTGGGCGGGCGCCGAGGCGACCGTCGCCATCGGCGTCAGCCGGCTCGGCCACCCGGCCGCCTGGACCGGCCGGGTCGGCGAGGACGCGGCGGGCGCGATGGTCCTCTCGGGGCTCCGCGCCGAGGGCGTCGACGTCTCCGCCGCCCGTACGGACCCGGCGGCGCCCACCGGTCTGATGCTCCGTGAGCGCCGCACCGCCGACCGGCTCCGCGTCAGCTACTACCGGGCCGGGCTCGCCGGATCCCGCCTCGCCCCCGAGGACCTCGACGAGGCGCAGATCAGCGGGGCGCGTGTGCTCCATGTCACCGGCATCACACCGGCGTTGAGCACCACCGCGCGCGCCGCCGTCGAGCGCGCCGTCACGGTGGCCCGCGCCGCCGGGGTCACCGTCTCCTTCGACGTCAACCACCGCGAACGCCTCTGGAGCCGCGCCGACGCCGCCGCCGCGCTGGCCGGGCTCCTGCCGTACGCCGACATCGTCTTCGCCGGTCCCGAGGAGGCGGCCCTCTTCGTGCCCGAGGAGGCACCGGAGCGGATGGCCCGCGCCCTCACCCGGCTCGGACCGGGGCAGGCCGTGCTGAAACTCGGCGCGCAGGGGGCCCTCGTGGCCACCGCCGACGACGCGCTCCACGTCCGGCACGCCGTCCCCGTCACCGCCGTCGACCCCGTCGGCGCGGGCGACGCCTTCGTCTCGGGCTATCTCGCGGCCGTCCTCGACGGCTCCCCGGTGGAGGAGTGCCTGCGTCTCGCCGCGCTCTGCGGCGCCTTCGCGGTCTCGGTCCCCGGCGACTGGGAGGGCCTCCCGCGCCGCGCCGAACTCGGCCTCCTCACGGCCCAGGACATCACCCGCTGACCGCCCCGGCACCCACCGACGGCCGGACCGCACCGCTGTAGGACCCGCGCCCGCCCGGCCGGACCACCGCCACGGCGCCGCCCGCCGGGCCCGCACCCCGGCGGGCGGCGACCTCCCCTTCGTATCCGCACCCGGAAACACCAGGAACCCACAGCCATGAACCGTTTCTCCGGACAGACCGCCGTCGTCACCGGCGCGGCCTCGGGCATCGGGGCGGCAAGCGCCGCCCGGCTCGCCGCCGAGGGCGCGTCCGTGATCGTCTCCGACATCGCCGACGAGGCTGGCGAGGCCGTCGCCGCCGCGATCCGCGCCGACGGGGGTCAGGCCGCCTACGTCCGCTGCGACGTCGCGTCCGAGGAGGACTGGGCCGCCCTGCGCGCCGAGGCCCACGCGCGCTTCGGCCGGGTCGCCATCCTCCACAGCAACGCCTTCACCCATACCTCCGCCGCCGCCCACGAGCTCCCCGTCGCCACCTGGGACCGGGAGATGGCCATCAACCTGCGGGCGCTGTACTTCGCCACCCGCACCTTCCTCGACGACCTGCGCGCCGAGCGCGGCAGCCTCGTCGCGACATCCAGCGTGCACGCCGACTTCGGGCTGCCCGGTTACGCCGCGTACGCCGCAGCGAAGGGCGGCATGTGCGCGCTGGTCCGTCAGCTGGCCGTCGAGTACGGGCCCGAGGTGCGCTTCAACTCCGTCCTGCCGGGCCCGATCCTCACCGAGGTCTGGAACGACGTCGACGAGGAGGGACGCCGGCTGTCCGCCGACGCCACGGCCCTCGCCCGGCTCGGCCGCCCCGAGGAGGTCGCCTCTGCGGTCGCCTTCCTCGTCTCCGCCGACGCCGCCTACATCACCGGAACCAACCTGGTCGTCGACGGCGGCTGGACCGTGAAGAAGGAATCCAAGTGAAGATCACCTCCCTGCGCACCTACATCGTCGCCCCGCGCTGGTGCTTCCTGCGCGTCGACACCGACGAGGGCATCACGGGCTGGGGCGAGCCCGTCGTCGAGGGCCGCGCCCACACCGTGGCCGCCGCCGTCGACGAGCTCTCCGACTACCTGATCGGCCAGGACCCGATGAAGATCGAGGACCACTGGCAGGTCCTCACCAAGGGCGGCTTCTACCGGGGCGGCCCTATCCTCTCCAGCGCCATCGCCGGCATCGACCAGGCACTCTGGGACATCACCGGCAAAGCCCTCGGCGTCCCCGTGTGGCAGCTGCTCGGCGGCAACGTCCGCGACCGCGCGCGCGTGTACAGCTGGATCGGCGGCGACCGCCCCGACGAGGTCGCGTCGGAGGCCCTGGCCCGTAAGGACGAGGGCTTCACCGCGATCAAGATGAACGCCTCGGCGCAGCTGCGGCTCATCGACACCCCCGCCGCCACCCAGGCCATCGTGGACCGGGTGGCCTCGATCCGCGAGGCCGTCGGCGACGAGTTCGACATCGCCATCGACTTCCACGGCCGGCTCACCGCCCCCATGGCCCGCCGGGTCCTGCCGCTCCTGGAGCCGTACCTGCCCTTCTTCGTGGAGGAGCCAGTCGTCCCGGAGATGAGCGACCACATCGGCGACATCGTCCGCTCGACCTCCATCCCGATCGCGACCGGCGAACGCCTCTACTCCCGCTGGGACTTCAAGAAGGTCCTCGAACAGGGCATCGCGGTGGCCCAGCCGGACCTCTCGCACGCGGGCGGCATCTCGGAGGTGCGCAGGATCGCGGCGATGGCGGAGGCGTACGACGTCTCCCTCGCCCCGCACTGCCCGCTGGGTCCGATCGCGCTGGCCTCCTGCCTCCAGGTCGGCTTCGCCTCGCCGAACCTGCTGATCCAGGAGCAGAGCCTCGGCATCCACTACAACACCGGCTCCGACCTGCTCGACTACCTGGTCGACCCCTCGGTCTTCCGGTATGAGGACGGGCACGTGGCCCTGCCCACCGGACCGGGCCTCGGCATCGAGGTCGACGCGAAGGCGGTCGAGCGGGCGGCCGAGATCGGGCACCGCTGGCGCAACCCGGCCTGGCGCCGGGACGACGGCTCGCTGGCCGAGTGGTAGCCGGCGAAGCCGGAAGGGGCGGGCTTACGAACGAGGCCGCCTCTTCCTGCCTCCGGCGGTGATGACAGGGCGGCTCCAGGCAGGCCGTCGGCCTCGCGGCGATGGAGGAGGCCGTGGACTGCCGGATCCTGGGTGGGAAGGCCGGACGCGTCCTGCGCGACCGCACCCGCGAAACCCCCCGCGGGGCTCGGTGCCCGTGAGATCCACTTCGAGGACGGCTCGACCCACGAGGGAGCCCTCGTCCTCACCTTGCCGAGCTGGAACGGTTGTACGCGCCGACCAGCCGCCTCCACGACGAGCACGAGAACGCCCTCGGCCACTCCTTTGTGAGCAGGGTCTGCCACCGCTCCCCAGCCGCACGCACCGCGTGCGGGCGGACCGTAGCGGCCTGATAGCCCTAACATTCCTCGCCTTCGTCGGCCCGGTCGGGCCCGCTCGGACGCTGCGTACCGAGGGCGACCAGCTCCTCGAAGCCGCCGGCCAGGAAATGGCCGTAGCTTCGTCGGACGTCGCCCCAGCCCCCCTCACCACCGACCACTGAACGGTCCTCCGCCGAGGAGACCGACCGTCCGCCCGGGCCGCCCGCTCGCCGGGACAGTCCGGGTGGAGGGCTCGAAGAACGCGGCTCTGCTGCTGGGCGCCGCCGCTTCCCTGGGCCGCGGTCGCTGACCAACAAGCTCTACTACACATGCGACCGTCAGCCGCCAACTGAGCCGTCTTCATCCTGCATAGATGCAGGTCAGTAGTGTGTGGACGGCTTGGACGATGGTGCTGATGCGGCGGGTGGAGCATCTGGCTCGTCGGAGGATTCGCCAGGACTTCAGCTGTGCGAAGGCGCGTTCACCGGGAGCTCTCAGCCGTGCGTGGTCGCGGTTGAACTGCTGATAGTGCTCGGGCTGTTCGCGGTGGTGGTAGTACGGGGTGCGGACGGCGGCGCCGGCGCCCTGGTAGGCGCGGTCCGCCAGAACGAGGATCTGCCGGGTGAGGCAGGCCTGGACGATGCCGTGGGCTCGTGCAGCGGTCAGATCGTGGGTCCGGCCCGGCGTTGCGCGGGAGAACCACAGCGGTGTGCCGTCGGGACAGGCAATGACCTGCACGTTCATCCCGTGCTTGCTGTGCTTCATCGAGTAGTACGGCTCGTCGGCCGCGATCCGGTCGGTGGGGATCAAAGTGCCGTCAACGATCACGAAGTCGCCCTCGCCCAGGCCGGTCAGGGCCTCGTGCAGACCCGGCGCCCAGGCCGCGAGGACGTCGAGGGTCTCGTCGACGTAGCGCCAGGCAGTGGCCGTCGAGATGCCGAAGCCGGCTGCCAGGGCGGGCAGCGTCTCGTTCTTGCGCAGGTGCACCAGCACGAGCAGGGCCTGCTGGAAGCACCCCAGCTTCCGCCACCGCGAACGGCGTTCACACCTTCGTGCGTAGATGAGCCAGGAAACATGCTCAACCAGCTCATGCGGGACGTCGACCGTGGCACGAGTACGGGACCAAGCGAGGCTCCTCGGACGATGCGTGGTGCGTAGAGAGCACCACCGCAACGACCAGGAGCCTCGTCTCGTTGCGCACCCCTGCTGACCTGCCATTTCACCCCATAGAGACAGGATGAAAACGGCTCACTGATCATCGATGCATTTTCCGTGATCGGGAGATACACCAAGCGATTCACAATCCCGTTCGGCTGCCTGAGATCGTCGGCACCCAGTGTCGAGAAGGTCGCGGATCCGGCGGCTGAGAGCGGGTGCTCTTCTCGCGGGCGTCGTGGTTGGCGGCTCGTGGAACGTCGCGTACGAGATTGCATGGGTCCGCCGCTGCTCGGTGGGGAGCAGCGGCGGAGAGTGAAGGTCAGCCGAGCCGGATGAACGTCCAGGCCTTGGCGGAAGAGACGGGCTGCTGGGTCAGGAGGGAGTTGCTACCGGTGCCGGAAGGCGTGACGGCAAGGCCGCTGTTCTGGGCGACAAGGTTGTAGCGGTTGCCGCCAGCGGGGGTAAGGGAGAACTTCTGGTTGGACTTGTTGGTACCGCAGGTCCACTGGATGACCGCCGCACCGGTCGCTGAGCTGTTGTTCTTGATGTCGAGGCACAGGCCGGTGATTGCGCTCTTGACTGCGAAGGTGCCGTCGGGGTTGGCGGTGAGGGTCCACCGCTGGTTGTCGTTGCGCTTGCGCTCCCAGGTGATCATCTGCTTGCCGGTGACGTTGGAGCCGCTGTTGTCGATCGTCTGCGCTGGGGCGCTTGCGGAGGCGATCTCGAAAGTACCGTTGGACGGTGCGGCCTGGGTGGAGGCGATCGGACCGCTCGGCGTGAGGCGGAGCAGGGCGGTGGCGTGTGGCGCCAGTGTCGCGGAGAGCGTGCCGGAAGTGGTGCCGGTCGCTCCGGTCCACAGGTTCTTGAAGGCGTAGAAGGGCGCTCCGGCGATGCCGAGCTCGGAGACGCTTGTTGTCACGGTGGCCGAGGTGTCACTGGTGTTGGTGAGGGACACCGACCAGTCACCACCAGCGAGTTCGCGGACAGTCAGCAGCTGGGCGTCGGAGTCGGTGACAATCCGGGCGGCGCTGCCGAGGGTGTCCTGGTCGACGGCGAGCACGTCCTGGTTGGTGAGGATGCTCAGAGTCTCGGGCGTCATCTCGTCGAGCTTGTGGCCGGCCATGAGAGGGGCGGCCATCTGAGCCCACAGGGACATGTGACTGCGCGACTCGTCCGGGGTCAGGCTCTGGCCGTCCTTCGTAACCCCGACTTCGAGCATGTCGGGGTCGTTCCAGTGGCCCGGACCTGCCTGGGCGCCGAGGGGGCCGCTGAAGCGGGTGATGTCGAGCACGCCCTCGCCATAGCGCGTGTCTTCCGTCTTCAGCCAGGCGTTCTTGATGTCCTCGGTAGTTCGCCACAGGTTGGCGATGGAGGACCAGTCGAAGGTCGACCCGGTGTTCTCATCGAACCAGGAGTTGGCGTTGATGCTGTAGACGATCGGTCGCTCAGACTGACCGCTGGCGGCCGCGGTGGCGGCGGTGGCGCGGGCGAGTTCGTCGCGCATGAGAGAGAACCGCTGCTTCTGGATCTCCAGCGTGCCGGCCTTGGAGCACCAGTCGTACTTGAGGTAGTCGACGCCCCATTCGGCGAACGTCTCGGCGTCCTTCCTCTCGAACCCCTCGCTTCCGGTGCCGGGGCGGTTGTGGAGGCGCTGTTCACAGGTCTTGTCGGTCGGGGACTGGTAGATGCCGAACTTCAGTCCCCTGGCGTGCAGGTAGTCGCCGAGGGCCTTCATCCCGCTGCCGAACCGGTTGGGATCCGCCTGCAGCTTGCCGTTCGCGTCGCGCTGGTTGGCCATCCAGCAGTCGTCGACGACGACGTACTCGTAGCCGGCGGCCTTCATCCCCGAGGAGACGATGCGGTCGGCGCTCGCCTTGATGAGCTGCTCACTGATGTTGCAGTGGAAGGAGTTCCAGGTGTTCCAGCCCATCGGGGGGGTGGCCACTTCGTCGGCCAGGGTGGCGGCCCTCGCCTGGGGGGCGGCGCCGATCTGGACGCCGGCCATGGAACAGACCAGCGCGGCTACGGCGGTGAGGGTCGGGAGGCTGACGCGGCTTCTGGCGAAGCCAGAGGGGATATAGCTGCTCATCGGAGCTCCTGAAGAGTGGGCGGGGGACAGCTGTGATCGGCAGACCGGATGTGGGGCGGTATGCCGCCTCTAGTGCTCTGGAAGGTCGACGGGCGGGGGTGCCAGGTTCGGCGTCGTCGTAATGCGGCTCGGCTTGGCGATGCCGAAACCCCAGGAACAAACATTTCCAGTCGAGGTGCAACACATGAAATCCGCGTTAACCGCCCCCGTCAAGGGATACAGCGAGACCGATTCGGTCACGGTCCGCTCTTTTTGGAGTGGATCATTCCGTGGCTTTTCCCGAGCGGAGGAGGAGATGAAAACGGCCCCATCTGTCGGACGGGGCCGGAGCGGTCAGATCTGGGCGGTTCATACAGCCGCCAGGAAATCATGGGAGTTGCTCCGGAGGTCAAAGGACCTCGACGGGTGGCAGAAAAAGGCAGGTGGAGGCACCCGTAACCATGGATCATGGTACGGGTACCTCCAGAATAGGGGCAGCAGGATTTAGCGCTACTTGCCCTTCATCTCCTCCTGCAGTTTCCCCAACACAGGGCGCACCTGCCTTCCGCGAATTCACGATTGCCTGTAAAGCAGTGCCGGCTCGGGATGGAGAGGGCATTGTCCGTCAGATGCGACTCCCCTCCACCAACTGCCGGTAAAACAACTGTGCGGCTCGGGGGTGCCGGGGCTGAGTGAGAGGGTGCTGCCGGGCCAGGGGGATGATGGCCCGGCAGCGTTTCGGCGGGTCGGTCGACCCTCAGCGACTGACCGCCGGTCGGGGTGGGCAGAGGATCCGCCGGTCCGGGTTGCCGCCTGCGGCCACGCGGTTGCCGGAGTGGAGAAAGGTACTCAGTGGGGAAGTCCGACGGCTCGTTCGCCGTTGCGGCGCTGCTGGATGACGACGGCGGCGACGAGCAGGGCGCCCTGGGCGACGTTCTGCCAGAAGGTGTTGATGCCCTCGACCGTCAGGCCGTTCTCCAGGGCGCCGAGGAGGGCGACGGCGAGGAGGGTGCCGCCGACGCCGCCCTTGCCGCCCTTGAGGGCGCAGCCGCCGAGCGCGGCGGCGGTGATGGCCTTGAGTTCCAGGCCCTCGCTGCCGGAGACCGGTTGGCCGGAGCCGGTGCGGGCGGTGAGCAGGATGCCGGCGATGGCGGCGACGACGCCGATGAGGGCGTAGACGGCGACGAGGTACTTGTTGATGTTGATGCCGGCGAGGCGGGCGGCGGTGTCGTTGCCGCCGATTGCGTACAGGTTGCGGCCGATGTCCGTGTACTTGAGCATCACGTGGACGGTGATGGCGACGACGATGAGGATCCAGACCATGACGGGGATCCCGGCAATCTTGCCGCGTCCGAGGAAGACGAAGAAGTCGTTGTTGAGGACGTAGCCCTGGGCGCGGCCGTCGGACAGGAGTTGGGCGAGGCCCTTGTAGGCGGCGAGTCCGGCGAGGGTGGCGATGGTCGGGTTGACGCGGCCGTAGACGATGACGAGGCCGTTGAGGACGCCCACCAGGATGCCGACGCCGACGGCGGCGAGCATGCCGAGGACCGCGCTGGAGCCGGTGCTGGTGAAGACCATGGCGCTGACCACGGAGGCGACGCCTACCTGGGAGCCGACGGAGATGTCGAGGCCGCCGCAGATGATGACGACGGTCTGGACGATGGCCAGGAGGCCGGTGATGGTGGCCGCTTCGGCGATGACCTGGATGTTCGAAAGGCTGAGGTAGTTCTCGTTGAGGAAGCCGAACAGCCCGAGGACCAGGACGAGCGCACCGATGAGGCTGAGGTTCTGCCCGCCGAGCGCCGCGAGGACGGAGGTGGTGGGTCCTTTCGCCACGCCGTTCTCGGCGGTGGCGGGAGGTGTGGTGGTGGTGCTCATGCGGATGCTCCAGCGGGGGGTGTGGTGGTGCTGAGGTCGTCGGCCATGGCGAGCGCGAGGATGGTTTCCTCGGACGCTTCGTGGCGGTCCAGTTCCCCGGTAATGCGGCCGTTCTGCATGACGACGACGCGGTCGGCGAGACCGAGGACTTCGGGGAGTTCGGAGGAGATCACCAGGACGGCGACACCTTCCTCTGCGAGGTCGGCGATAATCTGGTAGATCTCGGCCTTGGCACCCACGTCGATGCCCCGGGTGGGCTCGTCGAGTATGAGGACCTTCGGCTTGCGGGCGAGCCAGCGCGCGAGAACGACCTTCTGCTGATTGCCACCGGAGAGTTTTCGGACCTCGTGCTCGATCGACGGCGTCCGTACCCGGAGGCGGTCGGTGTACTCCTGGGCCAAGGCGCGCTCGGCTCCGCGGCGCACGAAGCGGAATCGTCGGAGCCGTTCCAGGACGACGGTGGAAGTGTTGTCCCGGATCGAGCGGTGCAGGAAGAGTGCCTGTGCCTTGCGTTCCTCGGGGGCGAGGCCGAGTCCGGCCTTGATGGCTTCGCCGGGGCGGCCGGAGCGCAGAAGCTGGCCGTCGAGGGTGACGGTGCCGCGATGGATAGGCAGGTCGCCCGCGAGAGCGAGGGCCAGTTCGGACCTGCCGGCTCCGATGAGTCCGGCGAGGCCTACGACCTCACCGGCGTGGATCTGCAGGTTGATGTCGCGGACGTCGTCAGTGGTGACGTCTTGTACGTCGAGGACGAGGCGGTCGGTGGCGACGCGGGTGCGGGAGAACATCGCGGTCAGGTCGCGCCCCACCATGAGGCGTACGAGTTCGCCGTCGCTGGTGTGGGCAGCGTCCTGGACGCCTGCGAGTGCGCCGTCGCGCAGCACGGCGATGCGGTCGGCGAGTTGGAAGATTTCCTTCATGCGGTGGGAGACGTAGATGATGGCGATGCCCTGGTCGCGCAGGTTGCGGATGAGAGCGAAGAGCGCGTCGACCTCGTGCTCCGACAGGGAGGAGGTGGGCTCGTCGAAGGCGATGACCTTGGCCTCGCCCGTCAGGGCGCGCAGGATCTCGACGAGTTGCCGCTGGGCGGGGGTCAGCTGCGAGCCGAGCAGGGACGGGTCGAGGACGTCGGCGAAGCCGAAGCGCCGGAGGTCGCCGGTGATACGGCGGTTCAGCTCACGGCGGTCCAGACGCCGGCCGGCCAGCCGGGGGAGAGAACCCGCGTATACGTTCTCGGCGACGGACACGTGCGGGATGATCTCGGGTTCCTGCGGGATGATCCTGATGCCTGCGGCGCGCGCGTCGGCGGGGGACCGCAGGTCCAGGCGGGTGCCGTCCCTTTCCACGTGCCCCGCGGTCGGCTGGTGGTCGCCGGTGAGGATTTTCAGGAGAGTGGACTTGCCCGCGCCGTTCTCGCCCATCAGCGCCGTGACCTGGCCGCTGGGGAAGTCAAGGGTGACGCCGTTGAGAGCGTGGACAGCGCCGAAGCGCTTGGTGACTGACTGTACGGAAATGCTGGAAGGGGGCGCTGCTGGGAGGCGAGCGGTGCCGGACGTACCGTCCTGCGAGCCGTGCGCTCTGCTCATGATGGTGACCTCGAGGGTTGAGCGGGGGGTGGTGAGGCGCCTCCGGCCGGGATCCCGGCCGGAGGCGGCATGGGCTACTGAAGGCCCGAAGGTGACTTGGGGTCAGCCGCAGGTGACGCCGGCGCTCTTCCAGTTGGTGGCGTCGACCATGGTGGTGGGAGCGAAAGCCTCGAACGGGAACGTCTTGCGGTACTTGAGCTTGTCGTACATGGTTTCCACGGCCAGGGCGCCGACGTTCTTGCCATTGATGAACAGCGCGGCCTTCATGCCGGACGGCTTGCCGGAGCTCCAGTTCTTGCAGGCAAGGTAGGCACCCAGGCCGACGCCGATGATGTTGTCGGCCTTGACGCCGGCGTTCTCCAGGGCGGTGACGCCACCCTGGACGTTCTCGTCGTTGCAGCCCCAGACGATCCAGTTCTTCACCCCGGGGTTCGCGGTGATGGTGGCCGCGACCCTGTCCTGGGCCCCGGTCGGCGTGTTGTCGGTGGCGACGTCGATCTTCTGGATCTTCGCCCCGGCCGCCTTGGAGAACGCGCTGTCGGCGGCCTTGACCCTGTCGGTGCAGACCGTCACGTCCTGCTTCCAGGCGGAGATGATCCGGGTGTCGGCGGGCTTCCAGCCGGCCTTGACGTATTCCTCGGCGGCGCGCTTGCCGACCTCGCCGCCCATCTGGGCGCCGCTGAAACCGATGCGGGGGACAAGGTCCTCTTCGGCGCACTCCGTGGGGGACGGGCCGGTCGCGCAGATCTGGTCGTCGGACGTCAGCAGGGGAACACCCGCGTCCTTGGCCGCCTGCACGACCTGCGGCCCCACCGCCGGGTCGGGCACAACGATGATCAGGCCGTTCGACTTCTGGGCTATCGCTGCCTGGACCTCGCTGACGGCCTTGTTGGCGTCGTTTCCGAGGTTGACGACCTTGAGGTCGACACCCAGTTCGGCGGCCTTCGCCTTGGCGCCTTCGGCTTCGCCGATGAAGTACTCCTGGTCACCCTGCTTCTGCAGATAGGTCAGGGAGAGCTTCCCGGAGACCGGTGCGGCAGATGCTGGAGAGGCAGTGGGTTCGCGGCCGGTGGAGCAGGCTGTGAGCCCCAGTGTGACGCACAGTCCGACGGTGGCAGCCAGCTGGATTCGCGAGAGGTGCATGGGGGCTCCTGTGCTGTGCTGGTCCGGGGCTAAATCAACGTGATCGCCCAGAACCGATCAGTTTCAAACGTGTGACGCATACGTAAATGCTCGGCTTGGGTGTTCGTCAAGGCTTTACAGCGAATCATCCTGCTTCGAGATACTTCCGTGACGTCCGTCCGCTGTGCGGTAGTTGGGGTGCGAGACAGTGCTTGCCCCCCCCGGCAGGCGTGCGATGGCACGCCGGCGACACATCGTGTATGCGGCGCGCCTAGGACGCGGCGCCCAGATGTGGCCGCCAGCAGCGGGAATGCGCTTCTGTTCGGACTCCCAGCAGCCGCAGCGTGCAGCTATGGGGTCACCGGTGCAGCGGAGCGCTGCTGCCGTCTCGGTCGCCGTTCACTAGAGAAGGGCTTCCAGGTGGGCGACCTCTGCGCCATGCAACTGGATCCTGGCCCACCGCCGATGCCTTGCTGCGCGCTCCGTCCGTGCCTCACGAAGTGCCTCGACGAGCGCCTCCGCCTGCGATGCGGCCGAAACCACGAACGTCTGGAACCCCGCCCGGCCGTCCGGAGTGGTGAATGCCCATGTCACCTCGTACTTCGCCACGTACTCCACGGCGAATTGACGCAGCGCTCCGCCCTCCGCGGGACGGGAGAAGGAGGGAGGCTGGCAGGCCTGGGTCTCCGGCGCGAAGTGAGTGGGTTCGGCGAGCTGGGTCAGCTTGTTCGACATGGCGACTCCTCGATGCAGGACCCCCGGCAGCCGTTGTGCCGCCGACCTGTATGCCGCGCCTGCGCCTCGGAGCCCTCGCCCGACGTTGCGCGCGACCAGGGAGGGCACTGCGAGCCGTTGGCCTCGGCTTCAGTGATCTCTCTGGAGGTCAGACGTCTAGTCAACACTTCGGATGACTTGGTCCGATTCTGCGCCTCGGCTGGCTCACAGGCAAGAGTTTCTGTCTAGTTATCTGACGACTCTTCCTCGCCTTCAGTAGACGTCATACATCTCTGCAAGCAGTCCAGGCGGGCCAAGGAGGTGGTTGTCGCAGGTCAGCGACTTGCAGGACGCCTCGAAACCCACAGATTCGATCGTAAAGGCACGCAGATATCTGTTTGATTTTGGTCTGCGGTGTAGCGCACGCACTGGGAGGGGCCGTACTGTCGGCGCCGCGCTCAAGCGCATCCCCCAACCTCACGAACGGAGGAACATCCGTGCGTGCACTTCCATCTCTCCGCCTTCACGGCCTTGTGCTCGGCGTGGCCTGCGCGGCCCTCGTCGGGGCGGTCCAGGTAGCCCCGGCCGGGGCCACGGAACCGGCCCCGGCGAGCCCTTTACGGCTGGCCGCCCCGGACGACGGCCTCGCCCTGACGCCCCCGATGGGTTTCAACAACTGGAACTCCACTCACTGTCGGCCGGAGTTCAACGAAGCCATGATCAAGGGCGTCGCCGACCTCTTCGTCACGAAGGGGCTCAAGGACGCGGGGTACGAGTACGTCAACCTCGACGACTGCTGGGCCCTGTCGAAGCGCGACGCGGCCGGCAAACTCGTCCCGGATCCGGTCCGCTTCCCGAACGGGATCAAGGCGGTCGCCGACTACGTCCACGCCAAGGGCCTGAAGTTCGGCATCTACACCAGCGCCGGCACGAAGACGTGCGACAGAGTCGGCTTCCCCGGCGGGCTGAACCACGAGTACAGCGACGCCCGGCAGTTCGCGGACTGGGGCGTCGACTACCTCAAGTACGACAACTGCAACCACCAGGGCGTCGACGCGAAGAAGCGCTACACCACCATGCGCGACGCCCTGAAGGCGACCGGCCGCCCGATCGTCTTCAGCATCTGCGAGTGGGGAGAGAATAGGCCCTGGGAGTGGGCCGCCGACGTCGGCCACCTGTGGCGCACGACCGGCGACATCAATGACAGCTGGGGATCCACGCTGTCGATCATGAAGAAGAACCTGCCGCTCCACGCCTACGCCGGGCCGGGGAACTGGAACGATCCCGACATGCTCGAGGTCGGCAACGGCGGGATGACGGACACGGAGTACCGCACCCAGTTCTCCATGTGGTCGATCATGGCGGCCCCTCTGCTCATCGGCACCGATCTGCGTAAGGCGGACGACGCGACCTTCGAGATCCTCTCCAACCGAGAGGTCATCGCCGTCGATCAGGACCCGCTCGGCAGGCAGGGCGAGGTCATCAGCTCCGAGGCTGGCCGGTGGGTCGTTGTCAAGGAACTGTCGGACGGAAGCCGCGCCATCGCGCTGTTCAACGAGTCGGACCGGCCCCAGCGCATCGAGACCAGCGCGACGGACGCCGGACTCCCGCGGGCGCGCGACTACCGCGTGCGCGACCTGTGGGCACACAGCGACGCCAGCTCCGCCGGCACCATCGCCGCGACCGTGCCCGCGCACGGCACCGTGCTGCTCCGCGTCTCGCCGGAGCGCCGGTGGGAGTCCTATCCGCCCGCGGTGGAGCTCGCTCCCACCGGTGACTGGTTCGCGCGAACCGACCGGCCGGCCGAAGTGAGTGCCAAGCTGACCAACCACGGCCGTGAGAAGGCGCGGGCGGTCTCGGTGCGGCTTTCGGGTCCGGAAGGGTGGGACATCCGCCCGACGACACCGACCAGGACCGGCAAGCTGTCCTCCGGCATCACCTTCACCACCGGCTGGAAGGTGAAGGCGCCCGGCGGCACCCGGCCCGGTGACTACGACCTCGTGCTGTCCGCCGCCTACGACTCCCAGGCGGGAAAGACCAGGCGCGAACATCCCGTGCGGGTCAGCGTCGTCGTACCGCCGCAGCCCGGCGTCAGCTACGTCAGCGACATGCCTTGGGTGAGCAGCAGCAACGGCTGGGGACCGGTCGAGAGGGATCGCAGCGTGGGCGGTTCCGGCGCACGTGACGGCAAGACACTGACGATCGGCGGCCAGACCTACACCAAGGGGCTGGGCGTCCACGCCCCGAGCGTCGTGCACCTCTACCTGGGAGGGAAGTGCTCCACGCTGCGGGCGTCGGTCGGTCTCGACGACGAGTCGGGGACGAGGGGCACCGTCGCCTACGAGGTCTGGGCGGACGACCGGAAAATCGCCGCTACGGGCGTAGTGGACAACTCGATGCCCGCGCAGCCGGTCACCGCTGACGTCACAGGAGCGCACAGTGTGCGCCTGGTCGTCACCGATGGTGGCGACGGCGTGGCTCACGACCACGCCGACTGGGCCGACGCCAGGCTGACGTGTTGACCGCAGGTCGGTGACGTCGGTGCCTCCGGACGGGATCGGGCGATGATCACGCCCGGAGGCAGCCGGCTCGTGTCTGCGCTAATCCCGGGCGTCGTCATCGACGACAGGGGGCCGGGTGGTGCGGAGCCAGCGCTCGCTGCGAGCGATGTGGGCGGCCGCAGCGGCGGCAGCGGCGGTCGGGTCACGGTCGGCCAGAGCGGCGATGATGGCCCGGTGGTCCTCATCTCCGCCCCGCTTGAACTCCGGGCCTTCGGGAAGGGCGAAGACCCGGTAGTAGCGCGACCGGGAACGGAAGACAGTAAGGAGGGCTTCCATGGAACGGCTGCCCCCGATCCGGGCGATCTCGGCGTGGAAACCGTGGTCCGCGTCGGCGAACTCCACCGGATCATCAGACGCTTCGATCTTCTCGATGAAGCCGTAGAGAACCTGGAGTTCCTCGGGCGTGATCCGCGCTGCGGCCCGGGCCATCACATGCGCCTCCAGCACGCGCCGGATCTCGAACAGCTCGAGCAGCCCGTCGAGGGGGACGAGTTCCACGGTCAGGGACAGACGCCCCAGGAGGTCTTCCGGCCGCAGCTGCGAGACGTAGGTGCCGGAGCCGTGCCGCACCTCGACCGCGCCCAGAGCCCCCAGCATGCGCACCGCTTCGCGAAGAGAGCCGCGCGACACCTCCAGCTCGTCGCACAGATCGCCCTCGGGGGGGAAGCGATCGCCGGGCCCTAGGCGGCCGCTGGAAATCATGTGGCGCAGGCCGTGGAACGCCCTGTCGACTGCGGACATCTCTGTCTCCTCCAACCGGCGCATTCCTGACGTGCTCCGTCATTCATCATACGCATTCATGATTCATCTGATGAGTGTGACTGAATTGTTGTCGACCTGAGTAATCTTGTCCCACACTGTCCAGATAGCATCACATGTCTTCCGGTACACATCTGATGTCGAGGCAAGTGAGGAGTCCGGTGAGCCCGTCGAATCACGTGCCTGCGCCGATCCCGTTGGCGATGGCCGATGGCCGGCCGGCCGCGGCGGCCTGGTCGCTGTCCTCGAAGATCACGCACCTGAACCACGGCTCGTACGGTGCGGTTCCTCTCAGGGCCCAGGCGCAGCAGAGCATCCTCCGTCGTCAGATGGAGGCGTCCCCCGGGGAGTGGTTCCCCGCGCTGCCCGAGAAGATCGCGGCCGCGCGAGAGGAAGTGGCCAGGTTCCTGCGGGTGTGCAGTACTGATCTCGCGTTCGTCCCGAACGCCAGCGGTGGCGCCAGCGTGGTCTACACCAGCCTGCCCGTCCGCGCCGGCGGTGAGGTGCTGGTCACGGATCACGGGTACGGCGCGGTGACCATGGGGGCCGAGCGCCTCGCCCACCGCTGGCGGGGCTCGCTGCGCACGGCCCACGTACCACTCGACGCCGACGCCGACAGTGCCTACGAAGCCGTGATCTCGGAAGTGAACGAGGCCACCGGTCTCATCGTCATCGACCACATAACCTCTGCGACCGCCCGGTGGATGCCGGTGGAGCGGATCGCCGCAGAGGGCCGCCGACGAGGCATCCCGGTCCTGGTGGACGGGGCTCACGTGCCCGGCCTGGCCGAAGAACCGGTCAAGGGCGTCGACTGCGACTTCTGGCTCGGCAACCTGCACAAGTTCGCCTGCGCGCCCCGCGGCGCGGCAGTACTGGTGGCCGGCTCCCGGCTGCGCGATGAGCTGTTCCCCCTCATCGACTCCTGGGGGGCGAAGCTTCCCTTCCCCGAACGCTTCGACTCGCAAGGGACGTGCGACGCCACCAGCTACCTGGCGGCGCCGGCCGCTCTCGACTTCATCGAGGACACGTGGGGATGGACGACGGCCCGCACCTACATGCGGCAGCTGGCCGACTACGCCGAGCAGACCGTCGCCACCGCGATGTCGGAGGCGACAGGCGAGGACTGCCGCACGGATGTCGGCATGCCGGTCAGCGCTCTGCGGCTCGTGCGGGTGCCCGCCCCACTGGCCGCCACACACGCCGAAGCCGATGCCCTGCGCGACCGGGTGGCACGCGAGCTGAACGTGGCGGCGGCGTTCACCAGCTTCGACGGGCAGGGCTACCTGCGACTTTCCACCCACGTCTACAACACGGCAGCCGACTTCGATTACTTCGCCGAACGCTGCGTCCCCGTCCTGAAGGCGTGGGCCCGTGCCGCATCCCATGGAGACCGGTCATGAAATACAAGATCACGGCAACCGCCCTGGCTCTCGCACTCACCACGGCGGCCACCGCCTGCTCCGGAGGCGGTGGTCAGGCCGACGGAACTGTCACCCTGCAGATGGTCGAGAGCCTGACCAACCCGGCACGCACCGAGGTGCTGAAGGACCTCCTTGAGGACTTCGAGAGGAAGAACCCCAAGATCAAGGTCAACCTGGTGTCGCCCCCGACGGCACAGGCGGACCAGAAGATCCAGCAGATGCTGCAGTCCGGCAGCAGCGTCGACACGCTGGAGGTCCGGGACATCACGGTCGGGTCGTGGTCGAACAACGGCTGGCTGTACGACATGAGCGGTGACCTGAAGAGCTGGCCCGGCCGGGGGAACCTCACCGCGGCCGCAACCGAGGCCGCCACCGACTCCCGCGGCAAAACCTACTTCGTACCGTACGGCTTCTACGGGCTGAGCCTCTTCTACCGCACCGATCTCATTGCCGAGGCCGGCTACGACCAGCCGCCAAGGACGTGGGAGGAACTGCGCGAGCAGGCAAGTGCTATCCAGGACACCGGCAAACGCCGTTACGGTTACGCCTTCCGCGGCGGCGCCGGTGCCGTCAGCAACGCCGCGGCGATCATCGAGGCGTACGTCGCCGACCGCATCGACCCGGCCAACGGATACAAACTGTCCGACGGCAGCACGATCTTCTCCGCTCCCGAGGCCGAAGACGCCCTCGCGACTTACCTCCGGCTCTTCAAGGAGGGCTCACCGCCGTCCTCTGTGGCCTGGGGATATCCCGAAATGGTCGAAGGCTTCTCCAACGGCTCCACGGCCTTCCTGCTCCAGGACCCGGAAGTGATCGCGACCCTTCGGGAGTCCAGTTCGATCACGCCGAAGCAGTGGACGACCGCCCCGCTCCTCACCGGCCCGACCGGGAAAGCGGTGCAGCCCCTCGCCACGGCAGGATGGGGGGTCGCCGAAGGAAGCAAGCACAAGGCGGAGGCCGTGGCGCTGGTCAAGTTCCTTTCGGAAGGAGAGGCCTCGGCCACCTTCACGCGGAAGAACAGTCTCATCCCGATCCTGAAGCAGGCGGCAGACGACCCCTTCTACAAGACCGGCCCCTGGGCGAGCTACGTGACGATGAACAAGAACCCGCGCACGTACCTCACCGTGGCGCAGCCCCGCGACGTTCCCTGGTTCACCGAGTGGACGCAGAAGGGCGACGCCGACGTCCAGAAACTGCTCCTCGGCAAGACGACGCCGAAGCTGTTGCTCGCTGACTGGGACGCGTACTGGACCGCCAAATGGAAGAGCGAGCAGAGCTGACATGCGCAGGCGCCAGACTTCTCCGGACGACGATCGGCAACTTCCCAGAGACAAGAGCGGCACGACCCTCGCACAGCCCGCAGGCGGGAGACGGCGCAAGCGCGAGTTCACGGCTCGGCACGGAACGCTGATCACTCTGTATCTGGCGCCGGCGGTGATCTTCGTCGCGGCCTTCACCTACTATCCGGTCCTGGCCGGCACGCACATGGCATTCCGGCGCTGGAACCTCAACGACCTGACGGATACCTCCTTCGTAGGCTTCGACAACTTTGCCGCGCTGTTCAGCGACCCTGTCTGGGGGACCATCCTTGCCAACACGGCCCTGTGGGTGATCGCCTCGCTCCTGCCGCAGCTCGTGATCGGCTTCCTCCTGGCGCTGTACATGCGCAGCAAATTCCGATTCCGTGGCCTCTACCAGGCCCTAGTTTTCTTCCCCTGGGCCATCTCCGGCTTCCTGATCGGCATCCTGTTCCGCTGGATGTTCAACAGCGAGTTCGGCGTCATCAACGACCTGCTGATGAAAGCTCACGTCATTGACGAACCGGTACCGTGGCTCGCTGACCCGAAGACCGCCATGGTGGCCGTGATCATCGCCAACGTCTGGTACGGCGTCACATTCTTCGCCATCATGCTCCTCGCCGCCCTGCAGTCGATCCCCGAAGAGATCTACGAGGCTGCGGCGCTCGACGGCGCCGGCAGGACACGCACCCTGTTCCACATCACCATCCCCTACATCCGCACGGCGCTGGTGCTGACCGTGCTCCTGCGGGTGATCTGGATCTTCAACTTTCCGGACATCATCTTCGGAACGACAGGCGGCGGTCCGAACAACGAAACCCACATCGTGTCGAGCTGGATGATCGCCATCACTCAGCAAGGCGACTACGGCAGAGCATCCGCCCTCGCCCTGCTCGTCTTCGCGGCGCTCATGGTGTTCTCCGTCTTCTTCCTGACCGCTACCCGCGGCAAGGAGGCCAAGACATGACCGGGCACGAGTCCCCGCTCGGCTACGAGTCCCCGCTGAGCAGGGCTTTCAAAGCCGTCTTCCTCACCCTCTGGCTCCTCGTCACCATCTTCCCGCTGTACTGGATCACCATCACCTCATTCAAGCGCCCGGGCGAGGTGCTCACCTTCCCGCTGGACTACTGGCCGCGCCACTTCTCGCTGGACAGTTACACCGAACTGTTCGACAGGTCGCGGTTCGGCATCTATCTCGGCAACAGCCTTCTGGTCGCGACCGTCGCGGGCGCCGTAGCCACCGCCGTTGCGACACTGTCGGCATACGTACTGGCCCGATTCCGGTTCAGAGGCAGAGGCGCCCTGCTCATGGCGGCCCTGGTGACCCAGATGATCCCCGCCTTCATCGCCCTTGGGCCCCTCTATGTCCTGATGACCGACCTGCGTCTCGTCGACAACCGCTTCGGCCTCATGCTGGTCTACATCGCCGTGTGCGTCCCGTTCAGCACGGTCATGCTCCGCGGCTTCTTCGAGAACGTACCGGACAGCCTCGAGGAAGCGGCAATGATCGACGGCTGCTCCAGGACTGGAGCATTGTTCCGCGTTCTGCTGCCGGTGATGAGACCTGGGATAACGGCGGCTTTCATCTTCAACTTCGTCACCTGCTGGAACGAACTCTTCCTTTCCGTCACCCTGATGAACAGCGACGAGAACAAGACGGTGCCCACAGCGTTGAGCGGATTTATCTCCAGCTTCGACATCGACTGGAGTCTTATGTCCGCGGCCGCCGTCCTGACGATCCTGCCTACAATGGCGCTCTTCGCCTTTGCTGGCAGACACATCGTCCGAGGCCTTACTGCGGGTGCGGTCAAGGAATGAACCCGCCCACGGAACACCGGACGACAAGCTGATCAAATAGATCGCGCGAAAATCAACAAATCAACCATATTGGAGTTCCGCTGATCCCGGATCAGCGGAACTTTGGCCTGCCCGCGAACAGCCCGGCGCGCAGCACCTATTTTCTTTCAGTGGTTTTTTGACGCACCGTCTTGACGGAATCACGCACAGGATGTTTCCTATGCCCAATCCGTTCGATAGTGAGCGGGGATGGCGGTTTATGTTGCTCTGTCGGCGCCCTGAAAAGGGTCAGCCCCACCCCGGTGACCCCGCTTAATCGGCCCCGCGCAGAAAGCCAGCGAGACGAACCGCACCCTCCGTCGCTTCACCCACCATGCCCTCCGGGACTCCGCACCCCGGGCACAGTCGTGTCCCAGCGGAGCAGCCCCGGCCCCATTGGGCCGGCACCCCCTGACACATGGAGAACCCGATGCCCAGAACCGGTCCCAGGGTCATACCTGCCCTGCTGGTCAGCGTAGCCATGGCCCTCGGCGGCCTCGCGGGCACCATGCCCGCCCAGGCCGCTCCGGCCGTCATCCCGACGAGCCCCGCCTCCGCCCAAGATGTCGACTACGACGGTTACTCGCTCAAGATCGACGGCAAGCGCACCTACGTCTGGGCGGGTGAGTTCCACTACTTCCGCCTCCCCAGCCCCGACCTGTGGCGTGACGTCCTGCAGAAGATGAAGGCCGGCGGGTTCAACGCCGTCTCCCTCTACTTCGACTGGGCATACCACTCGCCCAAAAAGGGCGTCTACGACTTCACCGGAGTGCGCGACGTCGACAAGCTGCTCGACATCGCGCAGGAGGTCGGCATCTACGTCATCGCCCGGCCCGGCCCCTACATCCAGGCCGAGGTCGACGGCGGCGGCTACCCCGCCTGGCTGAACGTCGAACCGGGACGGGAGAAGACCACCGACCCCGACCACCTGGCTGCCATCGACCAGTGGTTCGACCACATCAACCCGATCATCGCCCGCCACCAGCTGGAGAACGGCACCGGATCGGTCATCGCCTACCAGGTCGAGAACGAGTTCTACCAGTACACGGAGGCCGATCGCTCCTACGTGGCACACATCCGCGACAAGGCCCGTGCCGACGGCATCACCGTGCCTCTCACGGGAAACCACATCCACTTCAACGCCGACCCGACGAACTTCAAGTCGTACAACGAGGGGCCCGGAGCCCTCGACATCGACGGCGTCGACAAGTACCCCCTTGGCTTCAACTGCATGGACCCGGCCTGGAAGCCGGTCCAGAGCGACATGGCCGGCTACCGCCGACCGGGCAAGCCGCTGTACATCCCCGAGTTCCAGGGCGGCTCGATCAACTACTGGGGCGGGGCGGACGGCGACCAGTGCCGCCAGAAGATGGGCGCCGACTTCGCCTCGGTGTTCTACAAGAACAACATCGCCGCCGGCGCCACCCTGCAGAGCCTCTACATGCTGTACGGCGGCACCAACTGGGGCCGCCAGGCCGTCTCGGGCACCTACACCTCGTACGACTACGGCGCGGCCATCACCGAGCCCCGCCAGCTCACCGACCGCTACCAGCAGAACAAGCTGATCGGCTACTTCCTGCAGAGCGTCAGCCCCATCAACAAGACCGACGCCGCGCCCGCGACCAAGCTGACCAACCCGGCGATCACCGGCACCGCCCGCGTCAACCCCGACACCGCCACCCAGTTCCACATCCTGCGCCACACCGACTCCACCTCCGCCGCCACCGCGTCCACCCGCATGTCGCTGAACGTCAGCGGCAACCACGTCGGCTACACCCACGACGACACCGACGACCGGATCCAGTACACGGGCGCCTGGAAGCACGTCGGCGCCGAGGTCCCGTACACGCAAGGCGAGTACCTGCGTACCGAGTCCTTCTCCCACACGACCGGCGACAGCATAACCGTGCCCTTCACCGGCACCTCCGTGCGCTGGATCGGCTCCCTGGCGGCCAACCACGGCATCGCCGACGTCTACCTCGACGGCGCCAAGGTCGCCTCGATCGACGGCTACGGCACGCCGGAGGTCAAGGACAAGGTCCTCTTCAGCAGGGACGGCCTCCAGGCCGGTGAGCACGAACTGAAGATCGTGGTCACCGGAGCGAAGAACCCCGCCGCGATCGGCACCTTCGTCTCCGTCGACGCCGTCGACGTCACCAACGGCCGGGTCTACACCGCCGTCCCGCAGAAGGCCGACACCGCGATCACCCTCGCCGGCCGTGACTCCAGGACCCTCGTCGCCGACTACCGGCTCGGCGGCGCCCAGCTCCAGTACTCCACCTCGGAGATCATGACGCACGCCGAGATCGGCGGCCGCGACATCGCCGTCCTCCACGGCCACAACGGCCAAGCCGGCGAGACCGTACTCAACTACCCCCAGCGGCCCACCGTCCAGGTCCTCGCCGGGAATGTCGAGCACACCTGGGACCCCGCCACCGGCGACCTGCGCCTCAACTACACCCACAACGGCCTCGCCCGCGTCCTGATCACCGGCGGCCCCCAGCCCCTCCTGCTGCTCCTGGGCGACGACCAGAACGCCAAGAAGTTCTGGCAGGTCCAGGCGTCGAACGGTCCGGTCCTCGCGTACGGCAGCGACCTGCTGCGCACCGCCACCCCGCAGTCCGGGCGCCTCGACCTGACCGGCGACAGCGCCAGGGCCCAGCCCATCGAGGTCTTCGCGAACGGGTCGGCCCCGATCACCTTCAACGGCGCGCCGCTGGCCGTCCAGCCCGGCCTCGGCGGCTCCGCGGTCGGCAACCTGCCGGGCCCGGCCCCGGTCACCCTGCCCGCGCTCTCCCAGTGGAAGCACACCGCGGAATCACCCGAGGCGCAGCCCGGTTTCGACGACTCCTCCTGGGAGGTGGCCGACAAGACCACCTCCCACAGCATCACCAAGCCCGTCACCCTGCCGGTGCTGTTCACCGACGACTACGGCTACCACTACGGCGACACCTGGTACCGCGGCCGCTTCAAGGCCGGCGCCGGCACCGACGGGATCACCCTCTTCGCGCAGCCCGGCAGCGGCGGCGTGTACTCGGTCTGGCTCAACGGCACCTTCCTGGGCAGCAGCGACAGCAAATTCCGCACGTTCGCCTTCCCCGCCGGCGCCCTGAAGCCGACCGGTGACAACGTGGTGTCCGTGCTGGTGTCCAACAACGGCCACAACCAGAACCCGGGCATGAACGACAACAACAAGGAAGCGCGCGGACTGACCGGAGCCGTCATCAGCGGCTCACCGAGCACCATCACCTGGCGCATCCAGGGTGCCCGGGGCGGACAAGACCTCGTCGACGTCGCCCGCGGCCCGATGAACACCGGCGGCCTCTACGGCGAGCGGGCCGGCTGGACCCTGCCCGGCTTCCCGGACAGCGGCTGGAGCACCACCGGCCTCGCCACCCGCGACACCACCCCCGGCGTTTCCTGGTACCGCACCCAGGCCACACTCGCCCTGCCCGCCGGCCAGGACACCTCCATCGGCCTGAAGATCGCTGACGATCCGAGCCGTAAGTACCGGGCCCTGATCTACGTCAACGGCTGGCTCCTCGGCAACTACATCAACCACAAGGGACCGCAGAAAGTCTTCCCGCTCCCCAACGGCATCCTCGACCCCCACGGCGACAACACCATCGCCATCGCCCTGTGGAACGAGGACAAGACCACCGGCGGACTGGGCACCGTGACCCTGGAGAATCTCGGCACCACCGCCTCCAGTCTGAACCCCGCCCCGGTCACCGGCCCCGGTCACAACGCCGCCACCTACGCCATGCCCCCGGCCCGCAACGCCGCCCTGACCCTGAACACCCCCGACACCGCTAAGGCCTCCAGCACCTTCCCCGTCTCGGCCGCCTTCTCCGTGCCGACCGGGCAGCAGGCCGCATCCGGGATCAGCCTCGGCCTGAACCTGCCGACCGGCTGGACCGCGCAGCCCACCAGCGCCGCCGCCGCGGCGAACCTCGCCGCGGGTGCCTCGCTCACTGCCACCTGGAACGTCACCGCACCCGGCGGCACACTCCCGCCGTTCGCCACGATCTCCACCACCGCCACCTACCGTCAGCAGCAGGCCGACCAGCAGATCATCGACTCCAGGATCGTCCGGAACCCCTCGATCGTCCTACAGGGCCCCACGTCGGACACCGACGTCAGCACCCTCGCGTTCCTCAAAGAGGAGAACGGCTACGGACCGCTCGAACGCAACAGCAGCAACGGCGGCAAGCCCGCTGGTGACGGCAGGCCCCTCAAAATCGCGGGCATGACCTACACCACCGGACTGGGCGCTCATGCCCACGGAAGCGTGCTGGTCTACCTCGGGGGCCGGTGCACCCGCTTCACCGCGACCGTCGGCGTCGACGACGAGGTCGGCAACAACGGCTCGGTGAAGTTCAAGGTCTACGCCGACGGCTTCAAGAAGGCCGAGACGGTGACGCTCCTCGGAAGCGGCGGAGCGGCCACCATCGACGCCGACACCACCGGCGCGGACCTGCTCGAACTTGTCGTCGAGAACGCCGACGGCAGCAACAGCGCAGACCACGCGGACTGGGCCGACGCCACGGTGCACTGCGCCTGACACCCGGAGCACAGACCGCCCGGGAAGGGAACCTTTCCCGGGCGGCTCCGCCATGCTGAACCCATCGATCAGGAAGTGGGCTTCTGAGCGGGTGTACGCCGCCGAACGACAGGCCGGGACCGGCCGGCCTTGGGGCGCGGGGCACAGCGGTTACGAGCTCGTGCACGGTAGGTAGCGAGACGTCGGAATGGTTGATCATGGTCGGGAGGTGGGGAACGTGTCTCGTGCAGTGACATCAGCAACCGCCGGATCACGGGCCTGTCGGCCCATGTGACTGCTGAACTTATCGCCGAGGTGGCCTGGGCTTGTGGTCTGTCAGGCGCCGATGTAGGGGCCCAGCGTGGCTGAGGTCGCCGCGGCCGCCAGGTAGTTGCCCGCGCGGTGGAAACCGAACGCCTCACTGACGGGGGTGGTGAGGTCTAACGCGATGCCGTTGAACGCGTTGGCGAGGCCGGGAGGGATGGCTACCGGGTCTCCTGGATCAGCGATGTTGACCCAGCGGGCGACGCTGGACGGGCGTGAACCGAGCGGCGTCGGGGTGCCGTCGGGGCGGGGGGCGAGTCGGTCAAACACCGCGTGTGGCAGGGCGAGAGGAGAGCCCATGGTGAGCAGCAGCTCGACGTCCAGGTCAGGGCGGGAATGCAACGCCTCGTATGCCACTACGGTGCCGAGCGAATGGGCGACCACGACCCGGGGGCGGTGCTCCGCGATGCGGCTGGCGACGAGGTCGCGGGCTGCTGCACGCGCCTCGTCATCGCCTGCTCGTAGGTAGGCGGCTACCTCTCGGAAGAACACTCGGATGAACAGCCGGGTCAGTCGGCCGTCCAGGCTGTATCTCTTCGCGACCCAGGAGGCGGCGTGACGCAGGGGAAGTGTCAAGGAGCCCTGGGTGACGGGCCGGGGGGCTTCGAGGGCCTGCAGCCACTGGGCCAGCAGTTCTCGGGCCAGTGGGTCTCCCAGCTGATCTTCGGAGGCTCCCTGGGTTACGGCTCCCGTCGCGAGCAGGTGTGCGTAGTAGGCGAAGTCGAGGTCGATGCTGTCGCTGGGCATGGCCAGCCCGGCTGCAAGATGCAGCGTCCACAGGGCGCTCTGGGCTTCGGAGTTACCTTCGGCAGTGGCGCCGGGGTTGAAGTAGCCCACACCGTGGACGCCGACGATTCTGAGGGGCGAGGAGCCGGAGATGGTCATATGCGTCTCCTGGTGAGTGCTGCCGGGTTGAGCGCGGCAACTTCGTTCCCTACGCCGAGTACGACGGTGCCCGCCGTTGTGAGGGCGGCTGACCGTGGCATGTCGAAAAGGCGCATGGTGCTCAGACACGACATGGTGGCGAGGTCCCATACCCGCGCCGTCCAGTCGATGCCGGTGGTCACTGCGGCAGGGAAGCCATCGACGTCGGCCGCCGCGAGTGCGGTCACAGGTCCGTTGTGCTGGGTGGGTGGTGCACCGATAGGACTGCCTGTTGCAAGGTCCCACAGGTGTACTGCGCCTGTCTCGCCGGCCGTCACTGCGGCTACACGGTCCCTGAGCAGGACCGTCGCGATTGCCCGCACACCGCTGCCGTGCTCGATTGTCAGGGCTGACCGGCCGGCGGTCAGGTCCCAGACGGATACCGTGCCGCCGCCAGCTATGGCGGCGACCGGACGGCCTTCCACAACGGTGGCGGCGATCCCGTAGACGGTGTGCTCGGTATCGAGGCTGCCGAGCAGGCGCCCCTCGCTCAGGTCCCACACCTGGGTCGCGCGCTCGATGGTGGAGATGACGACGAGGAGGTGGCTGTCCACGACCAGGGCGGCCAGTGCGGTGACCGGAGCACTGCCGATAGGGCTGCCGATCTGTTCCCCAACGGCCAGGTCCCAGAGCTGCGCGCCGGCCTTGGGACCAGCGATGACGGCGAGAGGGCGGTCGGCCAGGGTCACCGCTGCCAGCGCGCGTACGGGGCCGTACATGGTGAGAAGGGTGTGGTTGAACGTCGGATCGACGAGACCGACACCGATCTCGTCTCCGTCGTCTAGGTCCCACATCCGCACGGTCGCGTCGCCGCCGCCGGAGATGGCGACGGGGCGGTCGGACACGACCGTGGTCGCCACCGTGAATACCGGTGCGATGTGGCCCTGTCTTGGCGCCCCGATCCCGCTGCGGACAGTCAGATCCCACATACGAACGGTGCTGTCATCGCTAGCGGTGATGGCTACAGCGTGGCCGTCGACAACGGTGGTCGCTATCGCGTCGACGGGAGCGATGTGGCCGGTGAGGGGACGGCCGATCTGCTGCCCGGCGACCAGATCCCAGACTCGCACCGTGTCGTCTTCGCCGCCTGTTACAGCGATGGGACGTTCGTCCAGGACCGTCGTCGCGATCGCGCGTACGGGAGCGTCGTGGCCCAGCAGGGGGTAGTTGTAGGGGCGGTTGGAAGTCAGGTCCCACGTCCACACTTCGGCCAAGGGATCACGGGTGCTCGAGAGCACCACAGGACGGCCCTCGATCGTTGTCGTCGCCAGGGAGAGCACCGGACCGCGACGTCCTCTGAGTGCGATGCCGCGGCCTCCGGCCGACAGGTTCCACACCAGCAGCGTGTGGTCATCTCCGCCGGTGACGACGATGGGATGGCCGTCGACCTCGATCGCTGCGACCGCGGTCACGGAGCCGGAGTGGCCCGCGATGACAGCGATCGTCTCACCCTCGGCCACGTCCCAGACCCTGGCCGTGCCGTCCTCACTTGCCGTGACGGCGACGGGGCGGCCGTCGAAGGTAGTGGTCGCCACCGCCTTCACCGGGGCGCTGTGGCCCGTCATGGGCTTTCCGTATCTGCTGGCGGTGTTCAGGTCCCAGACCTGGACGGTGTAGTCATGACCGCTTGTCACAGCGACGGGCCGGTTGTCGACCAGTGCGGTGGCGACGGCGTAGACCGAGCTTTCATGACCGGCGAGTACGGCCGTGTTGCGTCCTGTGACCAGGTCCCACATACGCACCGTGTGGTCGTCGCCGCCTGTCACGGCAACGGGGCGGTCGTCGACCAGGGCGGTTGCCGCAGCGAACACCGGACGGATATGGCCGGTGAGGATGGCGGTGCTTCCCGCCGAGACCTGCGATCCGGTCGCCCACAGAGGTTTCCAGTCCCCCTCGCGGGCGAAGACCTCGGCCAGTTGCGCGGCGTGGAAGCGAGCGGCGTCCAAGGCCAGCACCTGTCGGCGGTCAAAGGGCTCCAGCCCACGGTGAATGCCGTAGGAGGTCCGGTAAACCGCAGCCGCAAGCCGGGCGCTGTCGCTCGCCGCTCGGCCGAGGATGGAGTTGACCGCGGAGGGTTCGCCGTGGACGAGGAACTCGGAATCTTCGAGGAGTTCGCCCGCGCGGCCGGCATTCGCCGCATGCTGGGCTGCATGCCGCAGCAGGTAGGGAGCGGCAACCCGCCAGGTGGGTCTGCCGTCGACCGCTGACGGCACGGACCTCAGAAGCCGTTCGTACAGGGACACGGCATAGGGTGACGGGGTGGGCTGCGGGATCATGACTTCTCCGGCGTGGATGGCGCGCAGCCGGCTGTTCTCAGGCGCTCAGCGAGCCCTTCGTGAAACAGGCGGTACAGGGTGGTGCCGTCTACGTCGATGTCACGGCGCAGATAGAAGCGGGCCTGGTCGAGTGCGTCTCGTACCTCGTCGATCGGGAGCGGCCCCTCGGAGGGCGGCATGAACGTCGGCATGGTGTGGGCGACAATCCGCTCGGGCATGCCCTTACCCTCGGAGTGGGCCAAGGTAGCCAGGACTGCGCGCAGATTCCGGTGATCGGCGCGTGCTGCGAGGTCGAGTTCGAGGAGTTCGTGCAGGTCCAGAGGGACAGCCAACCCGATCCTTCGGGCAGTTTCGGGGTCAGCCTGGACGGGTTTGGTCAGAACGTGCCGCAGATAGAGTCCGGCAACAAGGAATTCCCCCCAGCCCAGGGGATCGGCCGGAGGCCGGCCGGGGTCGTTGCCGGTCAGCCGGGCTGCGATGCCGTCGGCAAGTGCGGCTGCGGCGTCGGTCGCTTCGAGCGCCGCATAGGGTGTGTCCACGGCAAGCAGATCGCTCACGTAATCCCGCAGCGCCCTCTCCACGTCGCGGGGCTCGGCGTGATCCAGATCAAGCAGACCCCCTGTGCTCCGAGCGAGTTCGATCGGGGCGACCAGTCCCGAGGCGGATCGCGTACCGAGGAGCAGCCGTAGAGACGCGGCGCTGGAGAGCGCATGGCGCGCCAGTGGCATGAGGAGGGCCTGGGCGGTGTCCTGGGGCCGCTCCGCCTCGTCCAGAGCGTCGATCACCAATGTGGGAGAACTGCCGACGGTCGCGTGCGCGAGCCGGATCAGGCTTTGAGCATCCCAGCCTCCGTTAGGTCGGTCGCGCTCGACGGCGCCGAGCTGACGGCCCAGGGAATCGGCGATGTGCTCCATGGTCCGGTGCCGGGCGTGGACCACGACGAGCTTGTCATTGAGGGCCGGCTTGACCGGCAACCGCCACCACAGGTTCTGTGTGTCGATGCGCAGAGCGGGATGCGCCGCGCAGACGAGGACGCCTAGTAGCGCGGATTTCCCCACGCCAGGTTTCCCCGTCACGACGCGGAAGCCCGGCCCTTGACCGTTGAACCACGCTGTCAGGGATCGCACCTCCGCGTCCCTGCCGTGGAAATACCCCTGTGCGGCCTTACGGCCGAGGGGTTCGGTGCCGGCCCCACGCAGCATGAAGTGCCGTGGGTCGAAGGCTTCGTCCAGTAGTGAGGCGATGCCGGGATCGACGTGCTCCAGCACGCTGCCTGGCTGGCGTCGGTGATCAGGGTTAGGGAAGAAGCCTAGGTGGTCCAGGTCCGTGAAGAACGGGATCCTGCTTCCTTCGATCTGCTGCGAGAAGTCGTCGGCAGCGGCGTTGAGCTCCGCGACGGCGCGGTCGATCTCCCGGGCCACGGCTGGCAGCGGTATGTGGGAGAGGGATGCGTCTACGCTCAGGGTCCCATCGGTGTATCCCTGAAGGACCGTAGCTACCGCCCGGCTCAGTCGGTAGTCGAAGGCCAGGTCGCCTCGCCCGCAAGCTGCAATCACCCACGCACGCCGGTCGTCCACCCGCATCTCCTGATGCCACGGCAGAGTGGCTGCCGCCCCCGAATGACACAGGTCGAGAATGAAGAGCGTCAGCGGCCGATCCTTGTCCGGATGCGACTCGATCAAACTGATCCAGGCCGAGACGGGTCATCGAAATCCTGCCCGTCGCTACCCACCACGTGCAGCCCCTGCCCGCCGGTCTGAGCCAGCCTGCCGTGTGCGACGACGTGCACCACCAACAGATCTGTCTCTGCACTCTTGACGGCGAGCCGAATGGCCTCCCCCGGATCCCCATCTCCGGGCTTCCATGCCTGCAGATAGCCGAACGTCGATAGGCTCTTGGATACCGTCGCTGCATGCACTGGAGCTTCGATCAAGGGATCAAGGTCGGACAGGATCGGCTCGCTGCCGCCGTCGGGCTCGTCCAGAGATAGGCCAATGCTCAAGACTTTGCGCGTCTTTGCGGGATGTCGCACGTCGCTACTCATGCCCCGTCCCTCCGCCTTCGCCTGGGTTCCGGGGTATGCGAACTCAATCTCATGGTAGTACGTCGACCGGCAGGCGCCTCACGGGACGCGTCGCGTCCACAGAGAAGACCGCGGCCACCTCCCTGCTCTGCAACCGCGCCAGTCTGCGAGGTGCCGATCTCCACCGGCCGCTGATGCGTCTGCGGCTGACAGACCCCCGCCCGATTGGCGAGCAGGGTCAGGGAGCTACCCCGTCCCGCACAACAGCGAGCGGAAGGCTTCGGCGTGGGAGGTGTATCCAGCCCTCGACCGCGGCCATCGCATGCTCCTCCTCCGTGGTCGGCCAATGGGTCATGCCACATGCTGCGGCACGGGCGACGACCGCCGATATCAGGGCGTCTAGGTCGTGGTCGCTGCGCGTGCACCGGTCGCGCACACATTCGCTGAGGTCAAGGCCCAAGCCGTCGGCGAGGCCGGCAACGATCTCGGCCCTCGCAGCAGGAGCGCCAGGCGTGGAGCCCTTGTAGCTGACCTTGCTCGCAAGCCCCCACTGGATCAGCGCGAACGCCGGGTAGACCTCGACGACCGGGCCGGAGCCATCTCGGGGAATAGCGGGGCCCGCCTCCGCCAGACGTTCCAAGAGGTCCACCGCTCGCATGGCGACGATGCCCAGCTTGTCGGCAGCGACAGACAAGGGGCGCTGTTTCCCGGCCCCCGTGCGCTTCCATGCCAGGTCGTCAGTCAGACGATGGGTGAACGTGCCCAGCCCGTCAGGACCGCCCGGGTGCGGCATGTAACGGGACCGTACGGGCAGTTTTGTCCCGGCCTGGTGGGCGGCGAGCAGCGACGTGAACGCCACCGGCCAGCCGACAGGCGAGTCCAGGCCGGTTTTGTCGGCGGTCCGCATGGCCTCCAGCAGGTCTTCGTCGTTCCTGGCACTGAGCAGCTCGACGACCGGTTGCTCCGCCCAGGTGACGCGGCAGACTCCGGTCACTCTGGAGTAGCCGGCCAGGTCGATGCCCACTGTCACCATTGGCGGGTCCGTAGCGGCGGTCTCTGGCCACTCGCCCGTAATCACGGCGTTCAACTTGGTTCTGATTCCTTTCAGATGATCGATCCCCAAGGGTAGTTAAACAACCAAGCCGAGGATGTCCATGCGCGCGGATCCGGACCGAGAGACCGGTGCCCTTCGGGAAGTACTGCCGCAGCAGACCGTTCGTGTTCTCGTTCGAGCCGCGCTGCCAGGGGCTCGGCTACCTTCACGGAGGACGCCGGCACGACGAGGGCGAACCGGCGCGTCGTGGGCTCGGCCCTCATTCGCCTCAGGAACTGGCCATAAGCAATGTCGGCGTCGACGCCCTTTTCACTCGTGCGGCCCTTCGCCTCACAGATCAGATGTCTTCACCGCGCAGGCCGCGGAGAACAGCAAGCTATGTCCGACGCCCGCCGTGACATTCAGATTCCAGGGCGCGGACTGCGACTCGTGGTGATCCGACCTGCGGACCTCGACGCCGATCGCCGAGGACGACTGTCCCGGAACCGAGATTCCGGTGTACGCCGCTGACGGTGAGTTTGTCCGCTTGCCAAAGTGCGGAACCGGCTGATCGCTGGCAGTTTGGCCTGCCTGGCACTCGTGCCGGTCACCAAGCAGCCAGTCGAACTTGTGCTGCCTGAGTGCTGGTTCATCAAGGACCTTGTTGCACAGGCCGACCACGTACGCTCCGTCGCTGTCGTCTCTGCTCATGTTCGGGATGGCGGCACCTGCCACTGGCATTGCCAAAGGGCTCTGAGCTCACAGAGTTTCGGACCGGCCCTTGCAGCAAGACATCGGGTCGATCGACGAGAGGGTTGCGGAAAGTTCGACCTCGAACAGCACGAGGACGACCCCCGCCGGTGTCATCGCGCGCGTCATGCGAGATCGATCGAATTCCAAAGAACTGGCTGTGCGCAAGAGACGAGGGCATCCCGCGTTTCGGGGCCGCTCCGTCCTCTGCGGGCCGTGCTTCGTTCAGCCCACGGTCCAGCGGATCATCCAGGCTTCGTTCTGGATGGAGATGATGTGTTCGCACTTCGAGACGAAGGCGTCTGCGCTTTCGCCGGTGGGCGAGGGGTCCGCAGTCCAGCGGTCGAGGAGCCGCTCCAGTTCCTCGGCGGTGCGCAGGAACTCCAGGTGCTGGTAGGCGTACCGCCGCGCTGTCGCATGCGCGGTCACCGCGATAGAGACGGAAGCGATCACACCGGTCCAGGCCGCGAGACCGCCGATCGTGAAGGCCCCGGCCGCGGCGGCCACCAGGACGCCTGCGGCGCCGAAAGCGAGTTCCGTCTTCGCGAAGAGTTCCACCCTGTTCTGCATCCACGCAGCTCTGGGGCGGTAGTACAAGTCGATCTGACGACGCAGGCGTCGATCGACGTAGGTGTCCAGGTCGACCACGGGCGGCAGAGGGCGCACCTCGGCGGAGATCCCGGTGGTGTGCCGCACGAGGTCGGTGGCGTCCACGTGGAAGCCGCGGGCGCGTTCCGCCAGCAGTACCGTGCTGCTCGCCCTTTCCGCGTAGGGACCCACGCCGGCGAGGCAGGTGTAGACCTCGCCCTTGAGCGCCTCGGACACGGCCCGCGTGCGAATCCAGTCGCTCATGAGGCCGGGACCGCCCCGTTGGGCCAGCAAAGGGGACAGGCCGGCCGCGAGGGCGGCTATGAAGGCCAGTACCGCACCCAGCCGGGCGTTCCAGTCCATCACGTGCGCGGACGCCGTTCCCAGCCCGGCCGCCGCAACCGCCAGGACCAGAGCCCTCGAACGTGCGGTCTCCACCGATGTCTTGAGCCGGTTCGCGCTCTGGGACCAGACGCTCTGCTGGTCCCAGACCTTCCGTATGCTCGCATTCTCCTGCGTCGTCGTCACATTGAGATTCTGACGGCTCCTCACCTTTCACGTCAGTCCTTCGGTGCCGGACGCCGTTTCCCGAGGGCGCGCCTTCCACGGCGTACGGTGCAAGCGGTCCCAGTGTGAGAACGGCACCCGCGTCGAGCGGCGGCAACGGTCCGGCGGAACCGCTCCGCGTACCCGTCTCGCCCTATCGCCTGACAGGCAGGCCGGGAGAGTGCAGACTGCACTGCACGTGCGCCGTCCCGGGGAGAGCGTGTGAGTCGTTTGCCATTACGTTTGCGTCTGTTCGCGGGTGTCATCGGCACGGCTTGCGCGATGACGGCGTGCGGCGCCCCGGCCGGTGACGACCGGGGAAGCAGGGATCTCCCGGCCGGAGGCACGACCCGAACGGTGCCCCGGTCCGGTGGCACCGCCCCGGCATCGACGGCGCCCGCGTCACCGGAGCCCACGGCCACCTCCGGCCAGGAACTGGCGACGTACCCCTCCGGCTCCCGACCCCACCTCGTGTCGGACGGCCGGACGCTGGCGGTCTTCGACTCCCCGGCGGGAGGGGGACATCAGCTGGACCTGTTCGACCTGCGCAGCGGACGGAAGACGAACACGCTCGATCTTGAGACGTCCGACCAGTGGAAGAACGCGTGTGCGCTCGCGCTCGTCCCGCAGGAACACGGAGGACATTCGGTTATCGTCTCCACGAGTGTCGTGGCACGGCCGGCCGAGGGAATTCATCCCGCACGGGGCACCCTGTCCCTGCGCGCCCACGACGCGGTGACCGGATCCCTCATGTGGAAGAAGGACGTGGAGAAGGACAGTACCCAGTGGGGGAGCAGCTGCGAGGGCGCGACCACCACGGAGCTCGCCCTGTCCGCCACCTCCGACGGGACCTATGCCCTTCTCGCTCCGGGTCTGCGGACCTACCTCGTCCGGCTCGACGACGGCACTACGCGGCAGGTGCCGGAGGCGACGGTCGTCCTGGACCGCTGGCTGGGCCTGCCCCGCGGGAACTCCTCCCGTATCGGTGCGGTCTCCGTGGACATCCAGGCGCCCGCCACCGGCAGGAAGCTCGGGAGCGTCCCCGAGCCGGTCACGGCGGGCAGTGAGGAACTCGGGAGGACCACGGCCCACCGGGGGATCCTGATCGCACTCGACAGCGAGGACGCCCAGGGGGAGAACGCCATGAGGGGGTACTCCCTCCCCTCGGGGAAGCCCGTCTGGTCCCTGCGGCATTCGGCCACCGGACATGATGACTGGGTCACCATGGACCTGGACGCGCCTACGGGGACCGCCATCGTCTACGACAACGGCGGAGGATCGCTCGGCGCACTCGCGGCTGTCGACGTGGTGTCCGGAAAGCTGCGGTGGAAGATCGACGGGTCGGACGACTTCTGCGGGATCGCGGATGGTCGTGTCTACCTCCGGGTCAACGACCAATCGGCCGTTCTCGACGCGAGGACGAAGCGGCAGGTGCGCTTCGACGCCCAGGACACCGATTGCCCGGAGGTCCTTCCCGGCGTGCTGATGTACACCGACGACGACCAGCAGGACACCACCGATACGTACCGGTACAGGATTGCGACCCCATGACCTCTGAGACAGCCGACTACTTCATCAGCTACACCGCTGCCGACGCGAGCTGGGCCGCGTGGACGAACGATGTCCTCGAAGAAGCCGGCTACCGCACGGTCGTCCAGATGCTGGACTTCACCGCCGGCGGGAACTTCGTCACGGACATGGACGACGCCTTGCGCAGCGCCGGGCGGATCATCCTGATCCTCACTCCCGCCTTCTTCGAGTCCGGGATGACGAAAGCCGAATGGACCACCGTGTTCCGCAAGGACCCAGACGGCGCCCGCCGCCTGATCGTCCCCGTGATGGTGAAGCCCACGGAAGTCGAGGGACTCCTCGGCCCCCGGACGAGGATCTCGCTGGTCGGCCTGGATGAGCACACCGCCCGCGGCAGGCTCCTTGACGGCCTGCGGCCCGCCCGCTCCCGTCCCCGTCCCCCCGCTCCCTTCCCGGGTGCCGGATGACCGTCGACTTCTTCATCTCCTACGCCGACGAGGACCTCACATGGGCCGAATGGATCGGCTGGCAGCTCGAGAACGAGGGGTACACGGTCCGGCTGGGTGCCTGGGACCACGAGACCCCCGGAGACAACAGTGTCCTGGCCCGTGACCGAGACCTGCGAGCGGCGAAACGCCTGATCGCCGTTGTCTCGACCTCCTACCGCTTTTCTTCGCGTGGCGGTGCGGAGTGGTCGTCCTTCGCTCGCGACGACCCGTCCGGCGAAGGACTCACCGTGCTTCCCGTGGAGGTCGAACCAACCTCCACGGGCGCCTTGTTAGGCAACCTCACCCCCGTGGTCCTGCACGGCCTGCCCGAGGCGCGCGCCGCTGCCGTACTCAAACGGGCCGTCACCCGCACACGCCTCAAGCCCTCGCTGCGCCCGGGGTTCCCCGGGCGCGGGGCGCCACGCTTCCCCCGCCGCGGAGCCCCGGTCGGCATGCGCGGCGACACCAAGTTCCTCCTGGGCCTGCTGGTGCTGGACGCACTCGGGTTCCTGTACGGCGCCGCCAGCTACAACGGGGACGGAGGGAGCGCCGACTTGAGACGGGCCGTCGTTGCGGTCGTGGCGCTCGGGTTCACCGTCGCCACCCTCAAACGGTGGTTCGCACGCCGCTTCTGACCCCGGGCCCGCTTCCCGAGCGGCCCCCCGGGCTACCCGGTCGCCGGGAGGACGCGGACTAGCGCGTCGTCGTCGGAGTAGTAGGAGTACTCGCCGAGCGGCTGTCCGCAGTCGCTCCGCTCGGGGGTGTAGGCCAGCTGGCGACCTGTTCGAGGATCGATTATCACCAGTTGGTTGTTCGTCTCGACCGCGACACCAGCGGAATTCGCCGCACAGACTTCGAGTCCGGGAATAGCCCACAGCCTTTTCCCGTCGCTCAGGGAAAGGCCCAGTTCTTTCTGTAGTCCGTCGGGGGCGACGCCTTTCGCGTCGGCCGCCGCCAGGTCGGGGAAGATCACTACACCGGCATCCTCTACGAGCGTCACCTTCTGGCTGATCGGCCCCGAGTACGAGACTCCCTTGACCTCCCAGTTCACCTTCCCGGTCGCCAGCGACCGAGACTGCAGGGTATAGGAAAGCGGGTCTCCGGACATGCGGCGGGCGATGAATAGAGTGGACCCGTCGGAAGACGTGGCGAACTTGCCGGGCGCGTCGGAGAGTGAGCCGATGATGTCGTGCTCCGGGAAGGAGAAGAGTGTCCGCCCGGTCGCCGGGTCGGTGACCGGTACCGATTTCATTCCGTTAAGGCAATTAGCGCACACGCCGTCGAATACCAGAATGTAATTCCCGACGGCGCGCGGGATGATACCGTCACCGAGAGCGCGGGACGTGCCATCGGTGAGATCGATGACCCACTGGCCGAACGCGAGCCACTTCTCGTCCCTTGTAGCGGTGGTTTCCTTCGGGTCCTGGCAGCCGAGAGATGTCTTGGAGTCCGCGATGAGCGGCTTGCTCCAGCGCTGTTCGTGCGTCTTGGCATCTGTAGCGACGATCGACAAGGTCCACGTCTGCGGCGTCAGTCCAGCGGCCGGTTTCTCCGTGACCCTGCCCCAGATCAGCGATCCCGACTCGGGTGACGAACCGAGGACCGCGAGAATGCAGCCACCTTCGAATTCCTTGACGCCGGAACGTGCGACTTCTGTTCCGTTCGCCGTGTAGGTGATGACGTTCTCATCGCCGACGGTCACGAAGAATTTGGAGTTCGAATGGAAACTCTCCGCGTCATCGATCGTGGCGGATGTCGTGAACAGTTCCTCGTTCTGGCTACTTGAATTCGATGGACTCTTCTTCTCGTCCGAGGTGCCTTTCGGAGAGGAAGCCTTGAGTGAGGGGGGAGGATTCTTGTCATCCCCTTGCGGGGCGCAGGCCACTAGCACAAACAATGCCGACAGTGCGGCAGAGAAGATCCTTTTGTATGCCACCGTGTGACCGTACCAGTACGCGTACGAAGGTGTCCCGCAAACTGAGTCTTTTCCGACCTCACGCTGATCCTATGATGCGGTTGGTGCTGCAGCGGAGCTTCCGGAGGAGACCCCGACCCTTCAGGGTGCCACGGCGTACTCGCCGAGACAGCGGATCCTGCATGGTCAGTTTGAGGAGCCGTTTGTAGCAGCAGAGTGTGGCTGCGAGGCCGAGACAGGCTGGGTAGTTGCGGGGATGGCGCTCGTAGCGGTGGTTGAGCTCGCGGTATCCGGTAAGCCAGGACATAGGGCGGGCGGAAAGCGCCGGGTCGCCCCGAGGCCCGCCGGGTTTCCGGGAGGGTCTGTGTGCCGCCGCCCCGGGCGGCGGCACACAGTCACGGGGTTCGGGCGATCGGGGCTTCTTGAAGACGGTGCCGGCGAGTCCGTCGGCGGTGGTGCTGGTGGAGTCGGTGGCGCCGTTGGTGTCGAGGACCTTCTTCCACGTACCGGCGGGCAGGGCCACGTTCACGGGGGTTGTGCGTCGGGTTGTAGACCACGACGGTGTCGTGGCTGGTGGGGGCGCCGGCGTGGGGACTGATCGCCGAGGTGACGACGGAGCCGTTGACGGTGGTGGCCATCTGGGCCTTCACCGCGTCCCAGGTGCCCAGGCGCAGGGCGGGGCGTTCTTGCGGAGCGCGATGGCGTCCTTCGTAGTAGCGGAAGGTGCCGGCGTTGAGGGTCTTCTCGCTCCACTGGGCGGCGTTGACATTGTCGCCGGACTCGTAGGAGTTCTTGGCTGCTTCGTAATCGCCTCCTACGACCTTGAAGTGGAGGAACTCATCACCCTCGTGGAAGAAGGGGATGCCCTGGGAGGTGAGGCCCATGCCGGCGGCGAAGCGGTTCATCTGCCCGGCGCGGCCGGTGGTGCCGCCGGTGACGCCGGCGTAGGCGATCTTGTCCTAGATGTTGAGGTCGTCGTGGGCGGAGACGTGCCCCACCCGTGGCCTCGTGCCTCCGGCCGGCGGGCCGCCGCCGGTGAGGTTGTCCGCGGCGGAACGTCCGAAGTCGAGCGACAGCGGCGGGGTGGCGGGGCCATCATCGAAGCCTCGACGGTCGCAGGGGCGTGACGGCAGGGGGAGGGTGCAATGGGGGAGCGCGAGGACCTGCTTGCTGCGGTCAGGGAGCGGGTGGACCGTGTCACCGCTACGGGTGACGGGTCCGCGGTGCTGGACCCGGCCGCGGTGGTGTTGTCACGGAGTCTCGCGACCTTATGTGACGCGGGCAGCGGGGCAGATCTGGAGGTGGAGCATGCGTTGGGGTGGCTGCACTTCCACCGTGCGCAGTCCCTTCCCCCAGAGCAGGCTGAGGCCAACCACGAGCTGGCCATCCGGCTTTTCGCCTGGTGCTTCATCAAGGGGACCCGAGACACGGGCGAGATACCGCAGCCTCTGCTCGCCCCGCTGGCCGGGGCGGTGCTCCCGTTCGCGGCGAGCACGCTGGAGCGCGCACGGGAGACCATGGACCCGGCAGGGCAGCAGTTGGCGGAAACCCTCTACCGGCGCATCCTCGTCTGCCTCCCCGAGGCGGATCCTGAACGCGCGCTGTGCCTTTCCCACCTCAGCATCGCGCTGCTGCTGCGGTACGGCCTCACCCTCGCGGCGTCGGACGCGGACGAGGCGGTGGAGACGGCGCGTACAGCCGTGCGGGCCGCCGCGCCGTATCCGCCTCTGCTGGCCGGCTCGTTGAACAACCTCGGCCTTGTCCTCCATACGCGCTTCAACCACATGGGGGTGCTGGCGGACCTGGACGAGGCGGTGGACGCCCTGCGGGACGCCGTCGAAGCCGCCGCCGACGATGTGCCCGGCCGAGGGAATAGCCTGATCCAGCTGAGCCGCGCCCTGAAGGTGCGATATGAGAACACCAGAGCACTGACAGACGCGGACGAGGCTGTCAGGATCGCCCGCACCGCCCTTCGCATCGCCCCCGACCATCCCAACCTGTCCTCCCACCTGACCACGCTCGGTAGCTGCCTGGCGATGCGGTACGAACGCACCGGCATCCTGGCGGACCTCGACGAGGCGGTGGAGACCGGTCGTGCCGCCCTCCAATGTGTCCCGAAGGGGTGGCCGCACGTGGCCCCGGACCTCTCGACGTTGGCGGCCACCCTGCTGATGCGTTTCGAGCACACGGCCGTACGGGCCGACCTCGACGAAGCCGTTGAACTGAGCCGCGCCGCCGTGCGGAGCCTCCCCGCCTACTACCCCGCCGCCGATCACGCTCTGTACCTGTCCGTCCTCGCCCGCATCCTGCTGGTGCGGGCCGAGCACACCCCGGCGGCCGACGACCTCGACGAGGCGGTGGCGGCCCTTGGCGCCGCCCTGGACGGTACGCGCGACGACCACCTCCACGGGACGGTGTACCGGGCTCATCTTGGCGGCGCCCTGCTCCAGCGGTCGAAGTTCTCCAACAGCGCGCTGGACCGAGAGAGGGCGCTGGCCGAGCTGCGACAGGTGGCCGAACACGCGACGGCACCCCCGAGCATTCGCGTCACCACGGCCCGCCTTGTGGCGCAACTGACCGCGGCCTCCGATCCGGCCGGCTCCGCTGCGCTGTTGGAGAAGGCCGTTATGACGCTCCCCGAGGTGGTGCCACGCCGCCTGGGTCGGGGCGACCGGCAGCACGCGCTAGGTACCCTCGCCGCCGGTCTGGCCGTCGACGCGGCCGCCCTCGCCCTGGCCGACACGAGCGTGACCGCACCGAACCGGGCCGTGAGAGCGCTGCGCCTGGTCGAGGGCGGGCGGGCGGTGCTCCTGTCGCAGGCATTGGACACCCGGGATGACCTGACGGCCCTGCGGAAGCGGCACCCAGACCTCGCCGCCCAATTCGTGGGTCTGCGCGAGGCGCTGGACCGGGACCCTGAGCCGTTGCCGTCGACCGTCGGTGACCCCGCGGGTGGCGGCGGAGAGGGCGCGGAACGGCACCGGCTGGCTGAGGAGTTGTCACTGGTGCTAGAGCACATCCGGGCCTGCGACGGATTCGCCGGGTTCGGGCTGCCGCCCCACCTCGATGAGCTCTTGGCCGAGGCCGCGCACGGCCCCGTGGTGACGTTTGCGGTCAGTTCTCATCGCAGCGACGCGCTGCTCCTCACTCCGGACGGCGTCTCCTCGTGCCCGCTGCCCCAGCTCACCCTGGAAGCCGTCCTGCACCAGGCCGAGAGCTTCTACCGGGCCTTGGAGGACGCCACGGCACCGGACCGCGACCGCGTCGCCGCGCAGAGGACGCTCCGCAGAGTACTGGAATGGCTGTGGGAGGCAGCGGCCGAACCGGTCCTCACCGCCCTCGAAACCGTGGGGCACGCCCTCCCACCCGCGCACAACGAGGACGAGCTGCCACGGGTGTGGTGGGCACCGGGCGGACTCCTGGGCCTCCTGCCCCTGCACGCCGCGGGCTTCCACACGGACACGACCACCGGGACCAGTCCGGGCGCGCGCCGCCGCACCGTCATGGACCGGGTCATCTCCTCCTACACCCCCACCATCCGCATGCTGCACCATGCCCGGCGGCCCCGGCCGCCGGCCGCCGGCGACGTCCGGTCCCTGATCGTCGCCGTTCCCGATGCCCCAGGCCTCCCCCCGCTGCAACACGTAGCGGAGGAGGCCCGCCGCGTACGGGCCCTGCTGCCGCGCCCGATCAACCTCACCGCCCCTGAGCCCCACGACGAGGGGCCCCGTCCGGCACCGGGCGGTGACGTCCCCACCACGGCCGCCGTCCTGGCCCGCCTCCCGGAGTGCGCCATCGTCCACTTCGCGTGCCACGGCGCCACCGACCACACGGATCCCTCGCGGAGCCGGCTGTTCCTCCACGACCACGACACCACGCCGCTGACGGTGTCCGCTCTCGCGTCAGTCGACCTCGACCGTGCGCGGCTGGCCTACCTCTCCGCCTGCAGCACCGCCACTCCCGGCGGCCCCGACCTGCTGGAGGAGGCCATTCACCTCACCAGCGCACTGCGAGTCGCCGGTTTCCCGCACGTGGTGGGGACGTTGTGGTCGGTCGACGACCAGATGGCCGCCGAGATCGCCGAGTCCTTCTACCGGCACCTGTTCACCGGCGCCCCTGCGGGCCCCGCCGACCCCGGCCCGGGCCCGGACCGCGCCGCCGTTGCGCTGCACCACGCCGTACGGGCGGTACGGGACCGCTATCCGGCGACACCCTCCCTGTGGGCGGCCCACCTCCACTCCGGCAGGTAGCGCGATCGGACAGACAGGAGGCGCCGGGGCGTCGCCCGGGCCACGGGCATCACGGTGCCGGTGTCTCGCCCGTCCGGCTCGGGACGGGCTCGCTCCTCGGGGCTGTCAACGAGATCAGGTGCCCCTGCCCCTGGAGCAAGAAGGTGAGTTCGCGGCCGATGCGACGGTCCAGCCGCTGCGGCTCCTCACCCCGCACCAAGCCGTGCAGCCGGGCGAGTTCGACGGCGTGCAGCCTCATCGCCGCCTCCAAGACCTGGGCGTAGAGGTCCGTCGCGGCTCGGGTACGCCGCCAGCCTGTGAGGACGAGGACCGCCGCGGCGACCAGCCCGGGCCACCACAGCACGCCCACGCCCACGTACAGCACGCCCCAGCCGGTGAGGGTTGTCGTACGGCCCAGTTCGCTGCGGGCCTCGGTGAACTCAGCGCGTGTCGTCTCGGGCAGGCACAGCCGCAGGTGCGGCCAGACGGTGGCGGGATCGAGGTCGTACTCGCGCCGCAGGCGCACCGCCACACCGGCGACGCGATCGCCCATCCACGTGGGGCAGATTGGCCTTTCGAGGGCGATGCGCGCAATGCGGCGTTGCTGATCCGCCAGCGACGGGATGCCGGTAGGGGCGGTGGGTGGCGAGGTGGCGGTGGACGCCTGGGGTCCAAGGGCCCGTTGCCGCGCGCGCCGTTCGACCTCGACTCTGCGCCGCCGGGTCAGTTCGTCCCAGCGGCCGGCGCGCGCGGCCACCCGTTGGCGAGCGAGCCAGCGCAGTGGGGCGGGCCAGGCGTCACACTCGACCGCAACCCAGACCCGTTCGACACCGGAGCCCAGTGCCTGGGCGACCACGCCCGCAGCCGCCGCGCCCAGCAGCCCGGCGATCAGCACCACGGCCAGACTGCCGACCGAACCCGCGCGCGGTGACGCGGCCAGGGCATCGACGTATCGGACCAGCCGTGCCACCTCGAGCGCGTGCCCGTGCCCGAGGACCCGTCCCGCAGCGAGTACCGCCAGATAGAGGGCTCCAGGCAGCACCAGTATGGACACCCAGCGCTCGGCCAGACGCTTGCCGACCTCGGCCAGCAGCCCGCCCACGTCAGACCCTCGCCCAGCGCAGTGCTTCCCCGGACAGCGAGCAGATCGGCGGCTCCTCCCCGGTGTCGCCCGGCCACCACAGGCGCGAGCAGCGGCCCGCCGGGCAGAGAAACACGACGTCGACGGGGTCCGCCGCCGGCAGGACGTCCGGGCGGGCCCCTGGCGCGCGCAGGCCGTCCCCGTACACGCCCGCCGCGTCACCGCCCCGCAACAGCGTGTCGTGGAGCTCATCCAGTTCCCGCTCGACATCGCCTCCAGCCCCTACAGCGGTCAGGAGCCGGTCGAGTACGGCTTCCCCGCCGGTCTCCCGCAGCAGCGCCCGCCGGTCCTCCAGCTCCGCACACACGCGGGCCAGCGCGTCCTTCGTCCGCACCCGCCGGTCGGCTGCGCTCTCATCGGCCATCGCGGTCTCCCCCCGGTGTCGTCCCCGCTTCCCCACCGGGACGCTACCCGCTCCTCCAGGGCCCGCTAACCCACGTGGGGCGAACCGACATCGGGTGGTAACGGGCACCCACAGCGAGGAGCGCTGAGCCGGTCCGGCGCGGTGGGGCCTTGCTCCGGAGAGCGTCGTGGTGGGCCACTGTGACGCCGCAGTACTTACTTGCGGCAGCAGACACGGCAGCGGAGACTGCATCTCCATGGGGGAGCGCCTCCACCGCGGTTCATGGCCCACGTGAGGAGACGTCCGAGGCGGGAAATGCCTGGTGTGCCGAGGCCCCGGAAAGCGGCTTTGGGATGTTCAGTCCTGTTCCGGCGTGTTCGGGGTGCTGTTCAGCCGGCTGCTTGCCGCTCGGGGCGTCGTGCCTGTGCCGCGTCAGTTGCTGTCGGCGGTGGTGGGGAGCAGGCAGGGGTGCCCGGGGTCAGGCGGCGGCTGGGGGTGCCAGGGCCTCTTCGAGGGTGGGATACAGGGGGATGAGATTGTCGAGACCGACGACGCGTAGCAGGGCGAGTACGGATGCGGGGGTGTGGGCCAGGCGCAGCGATCCGCCGTGAGAGCGGGCGCCGTTGTTCGCGGTGACGAGGATGTTGATGCCGCTGGAATCCATGAAGTCCGCCTGGCGGGCCTCCGCCCGAGGGCTGGAAGGACGAGCTGCACAAGCGCTGGAGGGCCGCCCACCAGGACGGTGCACCGCCGTCCCCGCCCCGACCGACCCCGGCGCCGGACGGTTTCGCACAGGAGACGCTCGACTTCGGCTGACCCACAGGCCGGGCAGAAACGCCCTGTGTGGCCCTCCTGGCCGGTACCGGCGGCGGCGCTTGGACAAGGAGAAGGACTGCCGTCCTGACTGCCGGATAATCGGGACAAGGTGTCGGACCGACGTGGTACGACTGCTCTCAAGCAGAGTGCGAGCAGAGGCGGTCGGCAGTGGGGCGACAAGAAGAAGCGATCCGCGTAGCAGACGAGCTCCTGGCCGATATAGAGCTCAAGCGGTTGAAGGCATCTGAGATCGTCCTGAAGGCGAGTCGGCTCGCCCGGCTGGTCGGCCACACCGAGCTCACGGAGTTCCTCGGGCTGGAGCGCAACGGGTACGGGACCGCCAGGTCGACTGACGCGTGGATCAGCCGGGCGGGTCGTTGGGCCGATAAGGAGAAAGGCACCCGCTACACCCTGTCGATTGGGAAGGTGGAGGCTCAGGTCGAGGCCAATCAGCAGGCCATCGACGCCATGCGCGGCGGGGGTGACTATTCGGGCGACAACATCTTGCTTGCGTCGCGCCGTCACGACGAGCGGATCATCACTTCCGCAGGCCACATCGGCACGTGGGCCGGGATCTGCGCGCAAGTCGTCGCGACCGTCTACGACATGGTTGCCGAGATCTACCACGAGCTGCTGTTCAGCGAGCTCCAGGCGAGTTTGTTCGCTGACACTCAGGAGAAGATCGACGGGTCGTTGGCGGCGGCGAGCGGGACTGCGCTCGACAAGATCGAACGTGTCTCTGACCGTCTCCGGGACGGTGACTCAGAGTCTGTCAGCCAGGCTCTCACCACCTGCCGCCGGCTTATTGACTCCTGTGCGGACTACGTGTTCCCCGCCCGGGATGAGCAGTACACGATCGGTGACGGGGTCACCCTGCGGGTCGGTCCTCAGCAGGTACTGAATCGGCTCCAGGCCCACACCCACGCCCGCGGGGCTTCCAAGAATCGGAGGGACCGGCTCCGTCGGACCCTGTCTGATCTCTACGAGCGTTGCTCAGCGGGCACTCACGCAGAGGTCCCCGTCGACGAAGCCCGCTTTGTGTTCCTGCAGACCTACATCGTCCTCGGCGAGATCCTGACCCTGGGGGCGTCCGAGAGCGGAAGATCCTGACACTGCTACAGGTGCGCGAAGTTAGCCCAATCCGCCGCGGTGGGGCTGGACAGGATCCCCCCGCCCGGCCCCGCCGCTGCTGCCCGTCCCGCCGGCGGTCGTGCTCACCTCGCCTAGCGTGTCCGCCGGCCCCGGCGAGGACGACGACCGGGCCGGGGCCGGGGGTACGGCGGGAGCTGGACTGGAGCCAGGACCCCGCCAGCACCATCCGCGGCTGACACTACTTCCATGCCCACACCCGAAACGGCGCGTCTCGTTGCCCGTTGTCCGTTCTCGGAGGCAACGGACAACTCCTTCCAGCGGCCTGAAGCCGGACGAGGGTGGAGACGTGCAGACCACACACCTTCCCGGGCGCGGCCCCGTCGCCGCCGTCATCTCCTCGATCGGCATCCGCCATGACGGCGCACACGGCCTCGTCACAGACGGCCTCTACCTCGACCTCAGCCGCGTCCTGCGCAACCCGGCCGACGACCCCGCGAAGCGCTACCGCACCGGCCTGGACGACGACGTCTACGCCCACGTGCTGAAGACCCCCCCCGAGCCCTGACCCTGATCAACCGGACCGCCGTGCAGCTGCGCGCCATGGCCGACGAGGTGCCCGTGGGCCGCCTGGTCCGCCTCACGGCGGCGTGCCAGGGAGGCAGGCATCACAGTGTTGCGGTGGCCGAGACGGTCGGACGTCTCATCTGGGGGCGTGGAGCGGCGAGATGGCAGCGTCGAGATCGAGCACCACCACATCGGCCATCCCATCCTGACCTTCTCCACCCCTATCCGACCCACCAGGCGCACCAAAAAGGGGCGGCCAACCGGACTCCCGGGCGGCCACCCCTCTCGCCTAAGAAGCCATCTCATTTGGCGAGTCTGCGGTAGCAGATGAGGGTGCAGGCGATGCTGGTGAAGGCGAGGAAGTGGTCGGCCTTGCGTTCGTAGCGTCGGTGGAGGCGGCGGCAGCCGGCGAGCCAGGCCATGGTGCGTTCCACGGTCCAGCGGTGGTGGCCCAGCCGTTTCGAGGACTCGACTCCCTTGCGGGCGATGCGGTGGGTGATGCCGCGCTCGCGTAACCATCGCCGCAGGTGGGCGTAGTCGTAGCCCTTGTCGGCGTGGAGTTTGCCGGGCTTGCGCCGTCGTCGGCCGCGGCGCGAGCGGATCGGCGGGATGCCCTTCACAAGCGGGATCAGGGCCTGGCTGTCGTGCAGGTTGGCCCCGGAAATGCCGACGGATATGGGCAGAACCGACCGTTCCGTGATCAGGTGGATCTTCGAGCCGTACTTACCCCGGTCGACAGGATTCGGACCCGTCAGGTCCCCCTTTTCAGGGCCCGCATGTTCACCGAGTCGATCGCGCACCGCGACCAGTCCAGCTCACCGCGGGCACCGAGTTCGTCGAGGACCAGGCGGTGGAGCTTGGCCCACACCCTGGCCTTCGACCACTCCGAGAACCGCCGGTGGGCGGTCGCTCCGGACGGGCCGAACGACGCCGTAGGCAGCTGCTGCCAGGTACAACCCGACGTGGCCACGAAGACGATCGCGGCCAGCACTTCCCGGTCGCCGTGCCGACGCCGACCACCGCCCTGCGGCCGCGACGGCGCCTCCGGCACCACCCGCTGGAACAACTCCCACAACTCGTCCGGCACCAACCGCTCAACGATCCCCACCATGACTCACAGAATACCGAGGCACCCAAATGAGATGGCCTCTAAAGCGCGGGTGCGCTTCTCGATGCGGGAGCTCTACTCGTCAGAGAGGGTCCCGAAGGACCAGCCGACGACATCCGCCAACCTGCCCCTCCAAAGGGAGGAGTGCATCGTCCGGTTGCCCGCTATGATCCGGACGTCCTTGAGATGGATCATCCGCGGGAACTCCTTCAGTTCTTCCGGATCCTGAAGTTCGTCCAGCTGCTGCGTGATCGCATCGAGGTAATCGGCCAGGAACATGCCTCCGTTGCTGCCAGCGTCGCGGAGCAAGGCGTCGGTGGCCTCCATGTACGCCCCGTGGCTGATGGCGGTGCCGGACACGAGGCCGCCGGGTACCGTCAGCGTCAAGCCGAAACTGGATTGGTTGGTTGAGTCCCGACCCAGAACGTCCAGGAAGAGTCGCAGGTAGAGGTCCATAATCGGTTCCACGACCTGCGGGCCGTTCTGGTCGGTGCGTCGGACGTCGTTGTCCTCGTGCTCGGTCACGTACAACACCCTTCTGTGGCATGAGTGCACTGATTGAGCCGTTGGGGTGACGGTACAGCCGGGGGCTGACAACGGTGTTCGGTGACACGCTCGGTGCTGAGGGCCGCTTGAGCGGGCTATTTCTTGTGCAAAAACATAGGACAAGGGCCCCGAGGTCACTCGGCGGTGTCATCGAAGATGACGTCTGCGGCAACGGGTGCGGTGAGCAGGTTGGCGAGTGCCGTTCCATCGGACCAGGATCCTGTGACGTGCGGGACGTCTCTCCCCCCGTCTTCCAGGCCCGCCCCGGGTGGCTGCTGCTCGCCTCCGACGGTGCCCACGAGCCCTACGAGGATGCCAACTACGACCTGGGCGGCTACCTGTCACGGCGACCAGCACGAGGGCGCCGAGCGCCCTGGTCGACGACGCTGTCTACCGCGCCCGCGCACAGCGGGACCCGTAGGGAGGCATACGTGGCGAACACGACCACCGGACCGCTCCCGGCCCACATGGCGAGCTGGATCGGGTTAGTGGTGGTGCGCACCCCCAGCTGCTCGAGGACCTCGTCCTTGTCCACCGAGCAGACCGCGACCATCGGCTCCCGGTGCCCGACCCGCCGCCAGGTCTGCGCGCTCTGCACGATCAGATCCAGGGTGGGGACCATGAGGGCCTTGACCCCAGATTTTGAACACGTCTATGCCGCTTGGGCCAGGGTAGTTGCCGCTGGTTGGACGTCGTTCTCGTAGGCGGCCGGAGACCGCTGACCGAGGCGGGAATGTCGGCGCCGGGTGTTGTAACGGGTCAGCCAGCGGAAGGCTTCGAGCCTGGCCTCACGCTCGTTCGGCCAGGCCTTCCGGCTCTTGAGCGTCTCCCTCTTGAAGGCGGCGTTGAAGCTTTCCGCTGCAGCATTGTCCGCGCTGGACCCGATCGCGCCCATGCTCTGCCGGACCCCTGCTGACCTGCAGATTTCCGCGAAGGCCCTGCTCGTATATTGCGATCCGTGATCGGTGTGCATCACCGCTCCACCGAGACTGCCGCGGGTTCGCTCGGCGGCCGCCAGGGCGTCGACGACGAGCTCGGTGCGCATGTGATCGGCGATCGCCCACCCGGCCAGCCGCCGTGAGGCGAGGTCGATGACGGTCGCCAGATAGAGCGGCCTCGCGCCGCTGACCGGCAGGTATGTGCTGTCGCCGACGTACTTCGTGTTCACCGCGACCGCGGTGAAGTCACGACCGATCAGATCCGGCGCCTTCGAAGCCGTCTGGTCCGCGAAGGTAGTGCGATGCCGACGCCGCAGACGGACTCCCGCGAGCCCGATGGTCCGCATGATCCTCGCGACCCGCTTGTGGTTGACCACCGGGCCGCCCTCGTCACGGAGCTCGGCGGTGATCCTGGGAACTCCGTAGGTGCCGTCGGAGTCCTGGTGGACCTTGCGTATCCGAGCCGCGATCCCGGCCTCGACAATCTGCCGGGCTGACCGCGCGGCTGCGGTGCGACGCCAGTTATAGAAGCTCGACCGGGAGAGGCCGAGGATGCCGCAGAGCCGCTTCACGCCGTGACGGCGCTGGTGATCTTCAACGAACTGGCAGCGGTTCACCAGCGCGTCTCCGTCGCGAAATACCGGGCCGCCTTGCGGAGAATGTCGCGCTCTTCCTCCAGCTCGCGAATGCTCTTCCGGGCGGCAGCCAGCTCCGCCTGGACGTCACCATCGACCGCCAGCGTGGTGGCCGGCGCGGAGTGGGCGCCGGGCCGGCGCCCGTCGGCAGCCCGTATCCAGTTCCGCAACGTCTCGGTGTTCACCCCGAGATCCGCCGCGACCGACCTGATCGTCGCTCCTGGCCTCGACCGGTACAACGCGACCGCGTCCGCCTTGAACTCGACGGGATAGTGCTTCATCCCCACGGGGACTCCGTTCTCCTGGACCATCAAGATCCAAGTCTCTCCGGTGTCCAAAACCCGGGGTCAAGGCCCGTACTACGCACCCGTTGGCGCTCAACCTCCCTCGCTTGCGAGCTCTCCCATGCCCGAGGGATGGCTCCCTCTGAGCAAGGCATCTGACCTGTCGGTCTTCCGCCACCACATTGCGGGACAACTCTTGAACACGGAGCGCGCACCATCCATGACGTACCTCCCCTCACCCGAAGAGGTCGAAGCCGATCGCACGCCCGCTGGCGGCTGGAAGCGGGACCAGCTCGCCGCCTGGGGCGTTCCGTGGCCCCCGCCGAAGGGCTGGAAGGACGAGCTGGCCGAACGCTGGCAGGCCGCCCGTCCGGACGGACCGCCGGCGCCCCCGCCCACCCCGGCCCCGGCCGACTTCGCCCAGGACACGCTCGACTTCGGCTGACCCGACGACAGCGGGTCCGGACAGGATCACTCTGTCCGGACCCGCTGCTCGTTCCCGGCTGCTCACCGGCTGAGTCGGATGCGCGGCCCCACACGAACTCGAGGTCGTCCAGGAAAACGGTCTCCAGCTCCTTCTCCCACTGGCCGCGCAGGAGGAACGGCGCGGCCTTCATCCGCTCCAGGATGACCAGGGTCTCGGGCTGCCCGACCAGTGCGTACCGGCCGTGCGAGGCGGGCTTGCTGCCCGGCCCGTGCGTGGGCAGCATCTCCTCCAGGCGGGCGCGGTGCTGCTCCACGAACGCCGCCAGGCGCTCGATGTACCCCTCGCGTTCCTCGGGGCGCACCGCGCTCTGAGCGACGTCCAAGGAAGTCACCACCGTCCGGCCAGTGCCGCTCGCCCGGTGCGGCCACGGCCCACGGGAAGATCCGGCTCAACGGCAGTGCCGCTCTCGTGGCCGTGTGTGTGATGACCATGATGCGTCCCGGGAGCACGGAGACGATCACAGGCCGGTGCCCCGGCTTCCGAGGTGGACGCGCGGGAGGCCGGGGCACGGGTGGGGTGGGTCAGCGGCGGTGGTGGTGGCGTCCCCAGGACTCGGCGTCGACGGTGCGGCCGCGGTCGTCGCGGAGGGTCGCGGTGTCGGAGTGGTTGTCCCAGATGTAGTTGCGGCGGTCCTGGAACAGGTCGGTGCGGGTGTCGCGGCCCTCGCCGGTGTGGATACGGATGGTCGAGCGGCCGGCGAGGCGGACGTCGTTGAACTTGTAGCGGTGGCCGTCCTCGTCCTTCAGCGTCCAGCCGTCGAGGTTGATGCCGTGACGGGTGTTGTTGGTGATCTCGACCCACTCGGCGTTCAGCGACCGGTTGGTGCGGTTGTCGCGTCCAGGGCTGTCGGCCTGGACGCGGCTGATCTCCACCTTCGGCGTCCGATGGCGGTCGCCGTCGTGAGCGGAGGCTGGCAGGGCGACGACGGACACCATGGCGCCGGCCGCGAGGACGGTCGCGGCGACACGGCGGGCGGTCGGAGAAGCAGACATGGGTGATGTCTCCTCAAGAAACTGTGCCTCACCAGCCGATACGGCTGGTGGGGGCGGTGCGGGTCCCGGTCCGGTACTGGGCCGAGGACTCGAACTCTGCAGCCCCGACTGCCCTACCGGAATGCCGCCCGGAGCCCGTTACCAGCCCCGGACATTTCCGTAACTGACGGCTGTACCGGACACCGACATGTGGCGGACGTGGCCCTGACATTCACTGACAGCTACACCCACCCGTCCAGTGATCAACAATGAGCCCCCCGCGCCCCGGGCCCACCACCAGGCACTGCGCTCAGCGCGCTCCGCCAACAGGGTGATCAAGGCCGGTAACAGCCGTTCTGCACCTTTCCTCGCACATGTAAGCCGCCTCTCGCACACGCAGACGGCAAAGCCCACCCCACCAACGGCGCACCACCCGCGGGCAGCCGAATGACTTGCCGCCGTCTTTTCCGTCGGTGCGCCCGTGCCGGGGCCGGAGTCTCGCGTACCTGACCTGCTCGCGCCCGATCGGCACAGGCCTCCGATGGTCTTCGGGAGGTCCATGCCGACCTGGGGAAAAGATTCTGGTAGACGGACCCAACCTTTTCCGTCGCCTGACCCATATAGCTGTTGACGGTCCATCTGAGCGAGTGGAGGGGAGGCCACGTGATGGAAGCGGCGGCAGCGGTCCGGGGGGCGTTGCGGGGGATTCGCGGGCTGGGGGGTATGTGGGCGTACCTCACCGAGAGGGTTCGTGCCCGGACCGCAGTGGAACTCGAGCGTGAACGCAATAGGGCGAGCGTGGACCTGGTCACGCAGGTCAAGGACGGCATGGACTTCTTCGAGTCGGAACCGGGCGGGCGTACGAGGGTCATCCGCAGGACGTCGCATCCGGCGCCGGTCGAGCCCAGCCGGCAGAACCCGGCGGTGGGGGAGATCACTTCGTGAGCGCCGAGGAATTCGACGGCGAGGTCATCGCCCTCTTCGCCCTGCACGGTGATTCCATGCACCGCAGACTGCTCACCTCCGGGGTCCCGGTGGACGAGGCGGAATCGATCTTGCAGGACGCGTTCCTCGCCGTCCGGCGCCAGTGGGCGCGTATCCGCGACGAGCAGCCTGCGGCATACGCGCACAAGGTGGCCTGGTACCTGCGGCAGGCCTACTGGCGAAGGGTCTACCAGGACAAGGAACTCACCGAGGAGCTGGCAAGAGGTCATGAGGAGGCGTACGCGTCCAGCGACGAAAAGGTGATCGCCTCCATCATCGTGCGCGAGGCACTGCAGAAGCTGCCCGAGCGCCAGCGCTCCGTCGTCGAGCTGCGCTACCTGCGCCAGCTCAGCGTTGAGGAGGTCAGCGAGACACTCGGTATCGCGGAAGGCACCGTCAAACGCCACAGCCACGACGGACTGAGGGCACTGCGGCGGGAACTCGAGCAAGGACACGACGGGCAGGGAGGTCCCTACCAGTGACCACGGGCAAGGCACAGGTGCCTACCGCCGAGGCGGATGAGCGAGCCAGGATCCGGCGCTTCGAGCTCGCCCTGGAAAATCTCCACCTCGACCCTCACGAGACGGCACGCGTCGACAATCTGAACGCTCAGGCGGATGAGCGGGACAGGATCCGGCGCTTCGAGCTCGCCCTGGAGAAGCTCCACCGCGACCATCACGAGACGGCACGCATCGACAATCTGAACGACTATGTCGACTCTCTCAGCGTCTTCGAACGTCCGGACAGGGAGATGGCCGAGAGGGAACGGCTGGATGCCGACCACACCGGTACGGCAAGCGCTGAAGAGCGGTCGGAATCCGGCGGGGCCCTCGAGCGGAAGGACTCCCGAAGGAGTCTGGACTCGGGAGCATCGGACGGGCACCTCACCCCTGGAATGGCGGAGCAGCGACAGGAAAGGTGGGAGCGAGAGCGCGAGAGGGAGCGAGAGGACGAGAGGGAGCGCATGCTCCAGAGCTACCAGGAGCACTCCGAGCACCGGAGGACGGAACTGGAGCTTCGGCGGTTGCAGACAGCCGACCTTGCCCTCGCTGAGATGATTCGGGCCGGTGTCACCACACCGATCTCCCTGCGGCTGGGCGACTCCATCTCCGTGGACGTCCCCTCCCCCCAGGCAGAAACCGAACCTCATCGCCTCCTGCGGCCCTTCTGGGCCGGCAACGAAGCCGTGGCGCTCATCGTGATCTTTCTCAACGCCCTGCTGGTACTAGCGGGGATGCTGACCGGCTCCCCCCTCACGCTGGCGCTGGTGACAAGCTTCATCCTGAACGGAACCGTGCTCACCCTCGTGTGCGTCATGCGCTCCCTGTGGAGAGCCCGAAAGTCCCGCGCACGCGAAGCCGAGCAGGCCGGTCCGTAAGGCATTCACGCGGGGCGTGCCGTCCCGGGGGCGCCATTAAGGGCGACATGCGTAGAACGCCTTTCGGCTCAGCAACGGGCACCGAGTGGCTGCCGGGCCACGGGTTCCGCTAAAGGGCGGAGTGGCTCCAGTTGGAGCCACTCCGTTCGATCACTCGGAGCTGTTAGGCCAGGCACAGCAGAGTCACGGGCGTCGATCGGTACAAGTCCTGCCGTCCAGGTTCTGGGCCGCGCGCCGAATGTGCCCGGATCCGCTACACCGCTCGGCAGCGTCATTCAAGAGGCCGCAGCCACACGTTTTCGACGTTTTGACCGTGCGTCAGAAGTGGTTTAGACGTTTTCGTGCGGCCTATTGAATCGTCGCGATCTCACTGATGGGCTGCGGGAGAACCACCGCTTGCGTAGCTAACCCACCGGTCCTCCATGGTGCTCCCACCTCACCGGTGTACCGCACATCTAGTGCGGTGTGAGCGGACTTTTTCTCGGCTGTCTGGAGGACATCCATGCCCATCGACCAGTACACCCTCGCTGCCGTGTTCACGGTGCTGTGCGTCGCGCTGTTGTGCGCCACGGCCGTCTGCATGACGGCGCTGCTGCGAGCGCACCGCTCTGACGTCGTTGCCGTCATCCGAGCACTGCCCGAGCTTGCGGCGACTCTCATGCGGTGGCGCCGGCGTCGATGAGCGGCCCGACCGATCCCGGTACGGCGCCCGCGCCTGTCCCGTAGGGTCCCGGTAGCCCGTGCCGATATGGCGTGCGCGGGTGATTGTGTCCTGAACATGAAAGGGAGTTGGTCGTAGGGCCATTCCTGGAAGTGGTGCTGTGTGAAAGATGAAGGTAGGCCCTTCGGAGTCGCCCTACGGGGGGAGGCTCCAAACCGCCTCATGCTGCGTTGGCTGAAGACCGTCGTGGTGAGCGATGAGAAAAAGGCGCCGTAAGAGGCGTCAGGTGGGGATCGGGAAGACGAGCGCAAGCGAATCGCTGCTGACGTGTCGAAACGCACAAGGGTGACATCAAAACCGGGGCTTTCACCCTGTCCCGGGATAGGTCCGGCGGATACCCGTTTACTGGCCGGGCGGTGTCCGGCATGCAGGCGACGTGAGCCCGATCTGCTGCTTTCGCATGGAACAGGAGAAGGCGCGCACCGATGCACCCTGCGGTGAATCGTGGGGGAGAGGGAGAAACCCAAGCGGCTGACACCGTGAGGGTCTGAGTACCGAAGCGGAGCGCGTCGGCGGACCGGCTCGTAGTAGTGCCGAAGCTCCTGTAATGGGAGTGGAGCGAAGGGGCCGGGTCGTTCGTGACTGTGTTGATCGCATCAACCGGGTGGAGCCCGGGAGGAATTCGATGGGCCAGTTGAAGTCACAGGCCAAGCCGTTTGAAATTTCGAAGCGGGAAGTGATGGAGGCATGGGAGGAAGTCAGGGCGAATAGAGGTGCCCCAGGGGTGGATGGGCAGAGCGTCGCTGACTTCGAGAAAGATCTGAAGGGCAACCTGTATAAGGTCTGGAATCGGATGTCATCGGGCTCATACTTCCCCCCTCCGGTCCGCATGGTGGAGATTCCCAAGCCCCAGAGCGGCGGTACGAGAATTCTGGGGATTCCGTCCGTGGCCGATCGTGTGGCGCAAACCGTTGTGGCCCGTCATCTGGTGCGGAGGGTGGACCCTGTGTTCCACCGTGACTCCTATGGATATAGGCCTGGACGGTCAGCGCTGGACGCGGTCGCGAGGTGCAAGGAGCGCTGCTGGAAGAAGGACTGGGTCATTGATCTTGATGTCCAGAAGTTCTTCGACAGCGTGCCTTGGGACCTGCTGGTCAAGGCAGTGGAAGCTCACACCGACGCCATCTGGGTGATTCTGTATGTCAAGCGATGGCTCGAAGCCCCGCTTGAGAAGCCCGACGGCACTTTGCTGGCCCGGGAGAAGGGGACCCCGCAAGGAGCCCCAGTCTCTCCCGTATTGGCGAACCTTTTCATGCACTATGCGTTCGATCTGTGGCTGGACCGGGAGTTCCCGACTGTCGAGTTCGAGCGTTATGCGGATGACGCGGTGATCCACTGCGTGACCGAGCGCCAGGCCCAGGAAGTGCTGGCCGCGCTCGTGAAGAGGATGGAAGAGGTGGGGCTGCGACTGCACCCGGCCAAGACCCGGATTGTGTATTGCAAGGACAACAAACGCCGGCGTGCTTTCGAGCACACGGAGTTCACTTTCCTCGGCTACACCTTCCGCGCCCGAAAGAACCGGGATTCGTATGGCCGGGACTACTCGGCCTTCACCCCGGCGGTCAGCAAAGAGGCCGTGAAAAGGATGAGCGCGCTGGTCCGATCCTGGCGCCTGCACACGCGCTCGGACCTGTCCTTTGTAGAGCTCGCCCGACGTATCAATCCGGTCGTGGCGGGCTGGATGAACTACTACGGGCGTTTTCGTCCGTGGGAGCTCAATTCCCTCCTCACGCGTATCAACTCCTACCTGGTGCGCTGGATCCGCCAGAAATACAAGCGGCTTGCGGCGAAGCGGAAGGCCCACGCGAAACTACAGGAGATCGTGAAACGGTATCCACGTATGTTCGCGCACTGGCGCTATACCGCGAATGTCTCATCGGCCTGGTGATCAGAGCGGCAAGAGCCGTGTAACGGGAGATCGTTACGCACGGATCTGTGAGAGCCGAGGGGTGAGATTCCCCTCGGCTACTCGGCGGCCCGGCGCCCAGCATCTGGGGGCAGTACCGCCGGGCCGCCCCACCCCTCGCGCGCGAGCACCCCAGTGCTACGGATTGGGTGCGATCACGGGCCGGTTCTGCCTAGCCTGAGGGCACGTCCAGGGGGGTTCTGGAGGTGTGCGGATGCCCCGTCCACTGTGGTCCGGAGCGGTGTCGTTCGGTCTCGTCACGGTCCCGTGCAAGCTGGAGGCCGCTGTCGAGCGGCATGACGTGTCCCTGCGGCAGATCCACGTGGAGGACGGCGGCCGCGTCCGGTACCGCAAGACGTGCTCGATCGACGACCGCGAGCTGCGCGAGGACGAGATCGGCAAGGGATACGAGGTCAGCAAGGACCACGTCATCCCGATCACGGACCAGGACCTGGCGGACATGCCGCTGCCCACGGCCAAGGCGATCGAGATCGTGGCGTTCGTCGACCGGACCTCCGTCGACCCAGTCCAATTTGGTGCGGGATCCTACTATCTGTCTGCCGACGGCCAGGTCGCCGCGAAACCGTACGTCCTGCTGCGGAAAGCGTTGGAACGCAATGAGAAGGTCGCGGTCGCGAAGTTCGCTCTCAGGGGCCGCGAGCGCCTCGGCCTGCTCCGCCCCGTGGGCGACGCGCTGCTTTTGTCCGGACTGCACTGGGGCGACGAGATCCGCTCCTCCGAGGAGGTCACCCCGCCCGAGACCGCCCTCACCGAGGACGAGATCGAGGGCGCGCTCGCGTTGATGGACACGATGACCGTCGGCTCGATCACCGAGCTGGACGTCACCGACCACTACACCGAGGCGTTCCACGAGGTGATCGCCGCCAAGGCCGAGCACCGGGCACCGAAGCCTGTCGAGGAGGATGCGGCGCCGACCGGTCAGGTCGTCGACCTGATGGCCGCGCTGGAGGCGTCGGTGGCCGACGCCCGCGAACGCCGCGGCGAGACGTCCGGGGGTGAGGCGACCGTGCACGAGATGCCCACGCCGAAGAAGAAGGCAGCGGCCAAGAAGACGCCCGCGAAGAAGACAGCCGCCAAGAAGACCACGGCGAAGAAGACCGCCCGTAAGCGCGCCTCCTAGTACTCCAGCCGGACTTTGATGTTTTGCCTGGTCAACGGCTTGGGTGTGGGGATTGTAGTGGGGTGGTGCCGGAAGCGGGGCGGGTTCGCCGGGTCCGTCCCGCGAACGAGTGCCCTCGCCGTGTGTAGTGACACCGGCGGGCTCTGGCCTGGTGTCGGCGGCGCCATCGCGACCAGTTCATCGAGTGGTCACCCTGTGCCGCAGGATGTCGGTGGGCAGCTGCCAGCAGACGGCGAATCTCGGCTGGTGTGAGGTCCACGAGGTCGGGAGTGTCCCGCTCGGCTCCCCCTTTTCCCTCGCGTGGGCGGCGGTGACGGCCAGGAACGCGTGGGCGAGCATGGCGAGCGTGATGTGCCGGTGCCAGCCGGTGTAACGGCGGACTTCGTACTGGTCCAGGCCGCACTCGTTCTTCGCGCTCTGGAAGCACTCCTCGATCTTCCAGCGGCAGCCGGCGATCCGCACCAGGTCGGCGAGGGTTGCCTGCAGGGGTGCCGAGGCCAGGAAGTAGGCGAGCTCGTCAGGCTTGGTGATGCTGCGGCGGGCGAGCATCCATCGCTGGCGGGTGGGCTCGTCGCCGTCGAATTCCCAGACAGCCGGCAGCCGGGCCGCGGCCCAGTCGTAGATCCGGGGCCCCTTGGCGCCGTCGCCGCAGGAGAGCCGCTGCCATGCTTCGGAAGGAGCCTGGCCGATGAGATGGTCGATGCGGGGGCCTTGGACCTGCTGGGACTTGGGCACGGCCATGACGTAAGACAGGCCGACGTCTTCCAGGAACCGGCGGAAGCGGGAGTCCTGCCCGTAGGCGGCATCCGCGGTGACCCAGGCGACGGGCAGCGGGGAGGCGAGCGCTCGCAGGACCATGGTGCGGGCCAGGTCGTTCTTCGTCGCGAAGCCACGCTCGCTGGGGATCTTGGCAGCGCGGCAGCGTTCTGCGTCGTCGGTCCAGGACTTGGGCAGGTAGAGCTCGCGGTCGACCAGGGCGTGGCCCAGGGTGGTGGCGTAGGCGGCGAAGACACCGATCTGGCAGTTCTCGGTGCGGCCGGCGGTGCCGGAGTACTGCCGTTGCACCCCGGCTGAAGTAACACCCTTCTTGACGAAGCCGGTGTCGTCGATGATCAGGACACCGTCGTCGTCGCCGAGGTGCTCGGCGATATAAGCCTGCAGGTCATCACGGATCTCGTCGGCCTCCCACCGGCTTTTCGCCAGGAGGTGCTGCAGACCGTCCGGCGTGGAGTGCCCGGCGAACTCGGCCAGTTGCCAGGAGTTCTTGCGGCCCACCGGGCCGAGCAGACCACGGACGTAGTCCCGCATCCGGCGCCTGGGCTCAACACGTGAGAAGCGGTGCCCGACCTGCAGGAAGAGCTCTTCCAGTTCCTGTTCCCACTCGCTGGCGGGTACATCATCAGTCACGCATGGTGGCTGTCCAGCCCGATGTCACTACACACGGCGAGGGCACCCGTTCGCGGGACGGACCCGGCGAACCCGCCCCGCTTCCGGCACCACCCCACTACAATCCCCGCACCCAAGCCGTTGACCAGGCAAAACATCAAAGTCCTGCTGGAGTACTAGTACTCCAGCTGTAGTTCGTGCTGATCCGTGGGGCAGAGTGGGGGCATGACTGCGTACCAGACGATGCCGTTCCATCTTGAGACCGAGCGGCTGATACTGCGGCCGTGGGCCGCGTCGGACGCCGCTGACTTCTGCGCCCTCCTCTCCGAACGGGGCAAGGGGACCCCCACGGTTGAGCACATCCGAACGTCCATGGGGGAACTGCTCACCGCGACGGCGACTACGGGGATCGCCCTGTTGCCCATCCAACGCCGCGACGAAGGCGACTTCATCGGCTACTGCGGGCTGATCATCGGCCGCTCCACCCTAGAGGAGCCTGAAATCGCCTATGAGCTGTTCCAGCGCGCGCATGGGCGTGGCTACGCCACCGAGGCGGCCGGTGCGGTGCTCGATGCCGCTATCGCGACCGGGCGGAAACGGCTCTGGTCGACCGTCGGCACGTGGAACACACCGTCGTTGCGTGTCCTTGAGAAGCTCGGGTTCGAGCGGGATCACGTTTCCACGGAAGACAACGGTGAAGTGGTCTGGCTCACACGTTCGTTGCCGTAAACCCGGGGCTTCATGCTCACCCTGCTCCAGTGCGCTCCGGCGGAGTCCGTCAGTCCACACAACTCACGATGATCAACGGTGGCCGCCCCCTTATCCGCACCGGTCCCGATCAGCAAGATCACGATCTACCGCTGGAGTAAGGGCTTCCCGCCCGAGGGGCCTTGACGTGGTGGAGGCTTGTCGATTCCGAGGCTTCCCCAGGGGGCGCACAGCTCGCACATCTCCAGCCCGGGGAACTCCTCGAACGCCATCCGTACCTCCTCCTTGCTGAGGAGGCTGGGCATGTTTTTGGCGATCGAGCAGTTCCCGCGATGCAGCACCGGATGTCCTTCGACCGCGCGGGAGGGCAGCACCTTCCAGGACATCTCCCGGCGGGCGACCTCCCGGCGCCGGCGCTCCTGCTCCTGCTGAGCTTCCAGCTCCCGGATCGTCCGTTCGGCCTGGTCCAGTTGCCATCGCAGCCAGTCCCGCAGCGTCCGCTGTTTCTCCAGCCGGTCGGCTATCGGCATCTCCATGGCGGACACCCGCTCACGCTGCCTCGGCCACGCCCGTGACGGCGGCCATGACGTCCTCGTGGCTCTTGAGCGCCATCCTGGCCGCGATCAGCTCGGGGCCGCGTTCCGGCTTGGCCCAGTACGGGTGCGTCGACACTGCGATGGACAGTTCCCGCACGAGGTCCCACAGGCGCTTTTCCTCGGCGGCCTGTTCCGGGGTGTAGCCGGGGGACGCCTCGCGACCGCCGGTCACCTCCCCGGTGTGCGGGTGGACGGTGCCGGGCCAGCCGGGCAGGGGCTCCACCGACCAGGGCAGGGCACGGCACAGCGTCTGATATTCGGCGTGGGCCTGATGTAGCCGGGCCTGGAGGCTTTTCAGGTCCTCGGGGAAGCCGTAGGGGTCCTTCTTCGCGGTGCCGTTGTCGCTCACCCCAGAAACGTACCTCTGTTCGATTTCCGGAAGCCGGCCACCACACACACCCGACCGCAACCACCCTCCAGCCACCCCGAACCAGACCCACGGCGACACTCCGCACACCGGCCCCCCGCGCCCCCAGACAGGCGACACACGGCCGTCACCCGGCCTCCCGCGCTCCACACCCCCACGGGGTCCAGACACGGCGCGCACCGCCCTCAGAACACCGCAAGAGCCCGCCCAGAGCCGATGCCCCGACGGCCCCCTGGCTCGTTGAACCCAGGTGACTTCCCTCCTCGCCCTCGACCACGCCGCATACCTCCAGCCCCGCTGCTCCCTGTGCTGGCGCACCGGCCCGGCCACCGCCCTGGACACCCCCGCGGTCTCCCTGCACGCCGCCGCACGCGAACACCTCACCCACGCCCACCCCGGCGGCCCCGACGACGCGGTCGAGATCGAGCCCGGCCGCGCCGTCATCGGCTGGGACGGCATCGAGCCCCCGCACGAGTGGCACAACCGCGTCTTCCCACCCACCTGGTGACCGCCTCGGGCCACGCCCGTGACAGCGGCTCTCGCGGCTCTCCAGCGCCCCTAGAACGCATCGCGCCCCCGTACCGGGGATCGCTGGGTACGGGGGCGCCAGGGGGGGCGGATCAACGACCAGTCGGCCCGACCTCCTACAGAGCACCGTAGGGGCCGGCGGGGCTTGCGCTGGCGGGCGCGTCCTTCGTTGGAGCGGTTCCGGCACGCGGATGAGTGACGCTCGTGGGGCGAGGTGACGTCAGGGCCGCCCGTCCCTCATCGGGGTAGTCATGCCCGTAGGGCCGTGACCACTGTCCGGGACCCGGGTTGGCCGGGCATGCGAATGATGATCTCCGTCGCGGCCGTGGCCGCCGCCCTCCTGGCGGGCGCCGCGCCCGCGCTCGCCACGGTCGACACTGCCCCGGCCCGAACGACGGCCGAACTCAACTCGTGCGGGTACGACGTGGCGGGCTCGAACGTGAACCGTTACGACTAGCTGCAGAACCTCCCCGGCCGGGCAGCATGGTTCATCGTGATGCGGGGCCAACCGGGTGATGTTCCACTGAGTGGAGATCCCTCAACGTGGCGGTGCCGATGGATGACCACGGCAGAACGGGCGGCTGGTGGGCGCGTCGCTCGATATGGGCCAAGGGTGGGTTCGTGGTCGCTGTACTGCTGGTGGCCTTCCTAGCGCTGGGAGCCATCCTCAGCGCCTGTGAAGGCCCCGCCGAGGGCGAACGCCCCGACCCTGCTCCCCCCCCCAGCTACGGTGACCGAGACGGTGACTGAGACACCAGCCGTGCCAGCTCCGTACCCCCGCCCGTTGAGACGCCTGAGCCCGATACGTCTGAGCCGGACGTTCCTGAGACCGAGGCTCCCGATCCCGTGACGCCTGACTTGCCGGAGCCAGCCACATCAGCAGCGGCGTACTACGAGAACTGTGATGCAGCGCGGGACGCCGGAGCGGCACCGTTGCGCCGTGGCGAGCCGGGGTATCGGGATGAGCTGGACCGGGATGGGGATGGCGTTGCCTGCGAGCCGTACGCCGGCCCGTAGCGGCACCACCCGGTGCCGCTCATGCGCGTCCCCTCCCGTGATGCCGCTGCGCCCACCTGCCGACGAGCAAGATTGCTGCCGTCAAGACAGCGAGCCCGCCGATGATGACTGCTGCTCGGGCCTCGATCACGGCCAAGAGAATGAGCAGTCCGAGCGCCAGCAGCCAACCCAGCGCCGTCGCAGGCCGTACACGTGAGCGTGGGCCTTTCTGCCTCTGCCAGGGCCGTTCCTCGTGGTACGCCATCGAAGGACCTCCCTACCCCACCAGGTTGCTCCACAAAGACTCATCCCGATAGCGGGGGCAGCCCCACCTACGGCCCAGGCGAGCGTCCAGGGCCACGTCCTGGTGGTGCTCGGTGTGGGGCTGCGCCCCGTGCTCGCCCTGCCTCGCTTGATGGGCGACATGGATGCTTCAGTGCCTCGCGACAAGGCTGTGCATCCGGTCGCGGGGCGTTGAGCTGGGATCTTTCGGTGAGGCGTGTCGTTCTTCTGCTGAAGGCCGGTGTCGTTTCCCGCTGAAGGTTGGCTGTCGCGTGTGCGGGCTTGTCGCGCTCGATCTGTAGCGACCGAACCCGTACCCCCGTTCCGGAAGGAAGGTGGGTACCAGCGCGGCCCGATTGGCGGGCCTCGCCGCGGCCGGGCCCTGGGCGGTCGCCTCGGGGGGAAGCGAGGCGGTAGGAGTCAGCGCTGGCCGTCTCCCGGCCTCCCGCTCTCCCCGCGCCCCGCGGCCCTGGCTTCTCTCCGGGCGTCGAACGCCGCCGGAGAGAAGCGGCTGGTCCCGACGTGGCGTTCCCGGTCGTCCTGCCAGAACTCCACCGTCCAGGCGCCCACAGCTCTTCGATGCGGCACACGAGATCGAGCATCCGTTCACGGCGTGCTCGCCCACCGGGATGTTGCCGAGCCTCGCGTCTCCCCAACCCGTGTGGCGGGGCAAGACCGGCCCGTCACGTCCCTCGCTCCCGAGGACGTGATCGCGTTCGCCGAGGCCTCCAGCGGCGAGGTGGGCTTCGAGCGGGTCGCGGTCGCCCCGAGCTGATCATCACCTATGGTCTCCCGACGGTCGTTCAGGACCGGCGCGGACCGCTCGATAGAGTGACCTTGCCGAGGGCCACCTCGGCCCCCAGCGCCCACCTGGTACGGCGCGGGTGGCTGGGACGAACAGGGGGTTCGGGGTGGCGGACGTCTCGCCCGCGCAGGCGCTGGCCCGAGCGACGGCCGTCGGTGGGCGGGTTGCCGATCTGGTACGACGGGAGCCCCGAGGAGCCAACCAGACGTGCCGCTGGGACCTCGTTGTGACCCTCAGCGGCAGCCCCGAGGACCGGGCAGCCGCCGGGTGGATCGTCGCCGACGAGATCATGCGGGAACGCACCGGTGGGCGCCCACGCAGCTACGGCAAGTGGCTTGAGGCCACCTTGAGCGGGGTGAAGCTGACCGGGAAGGATCACGTCCTGGTGGGGCACTTCGCGAAGCCCGTCTTCGAAGCGGCAGCCGCGAAGAAGGAACACAACCACGGGCTGGCCGGGTACGTGGGCGAGTGGCTCTGGTACCTCCTGACCCGCGATCTGCCCCAGGATCCAGCGCGCGCCGTGGAGATCCTCGGACCGCCGAAGGCCGCCGTCAACGACGGAGGTGGCGACGGACTCATCGTCCACCGGGAAGACGGAACGGCCCGGGGCTTCTCCTTCCGACTGTGGGAGATGAAGAAGTACACCGCGACGGCGAATCGGCCGGATGGCGCGATCCACAAGGGCTGGACGCAGCTCAGCACCAAGGGGGCGACCTACCTGGGCATGCTCTCCTGGGGCGACAAACTGCTCGCCGACGACACCCGGGAGTTCGTGGGCAGTCTGACCGAGCAGTGGGTCGATGAGGAGGAGTCGGCCGGCGCCGGCGTCAGCGTCGCGCTCAACACCACGGCGATCCCGACGAAGGCCTTCCACCTCGCTCACGAGCACTTCACTACCCACAAGCACCCCGGCGCGCTGCAGGGCCTGGTGGTGGCGATCGACGATCTGGAGGGCTTCGCCCATCAGGTGAGGAAGTACGTGTGGACCGCACTCTAGATCCGGCTGTACTCGCGACCGCCCTCGGCGAATACCGCCCCGGAGGGGTCCTGCCCTCGGCGCCGGAACTGCTGGCGGCCATCACCCAACTTGAGATCGCCGCCTTCCGCAGCGACCAGGAAATTCCGGACGATGTGCTGGCGACGGCGTGGCTCTTGCACGGACTGGCCGCGGTCGAGCCTGAGACTCCCGGGTTCGACCCGATGCGGACCCGCCGCGCCCTCGCGGTCAGCGCGCACGTGATGGACCTGGCCCTGGCCGACGAGCGACACTCCCCGACCGAGCGGCTGAGGATCGCCTTCGCTGCCCAGGCCGGGTACCGCCGGTGCGAGCAAGAGCCCAACGCCACCGCCGTCTACCGCCAGGTCAAAAACCTGGTGAACTTCACTTCCTCGCTCCCGGCGCACATCGACACCTTGGTTCTGGAGGCCGGTGTCGTGTTCCTGGCATTCGACCGGCCCGACCTGAACCGGGTCCTGTCCGCCTGGCGCCGGCAGTTCGCGGAGCTCCGTGAGCTGATGGACGGCGATCCGCTCGCGGGCACAATGTACGGACCTGCCGAAGCCGTCGTTGAATCCGTCCACCTCTTGCGCTTGTTCCTCTCGTTCGGCGATCCGGACCGCCTACAGGACGCACAGGACCTGCTGGGCAGCGTGCTCGACGGCCGTGCCGGCCGCAGTGACCCGCCCGCTCGGTGGGTCGCGGCCCACCTCCTCGGCCTGAGCGGCGAAATGGCCGCCAGCAGCCTGTACACGCTGCTCCCGAAGGGAACTCCGGATGCGGTCGCCCGGACCTTCGCGATGTCCGATCCGCCGGTCATGACCCTGTGGCGCCCGCAGCGCCAGTTGCTGAACCTGGAGCGGGGCAACCCGGTCGACCCCGCCACCGGCCGGAGCCTGATCAGCGTGCCCACCAGCGCGGGCAAGACGCTGATGGCCCAACTAGTGATCTGTTCCCACCTGGCGCAGAAGCCCGGCCGCGTGGTCTATGTGTCGCCGATGCGCAGCCTGGGCCGGGAGATGCGGGCCGCGCTGCGTGGCCGATTGCGGCTGCTGGAACGCAAACTAGTCGCCGAGCAGCCGGACTTCCCGCTCGCCGACGGCAGCGGCTCCCTCGTCGGGGATGTGGACATCGTGACCCCGGAGCGGCTCATGCACATGATCCGCAACAACCCGGGCGCAGCGCTGGACGAGGTCAGCCTCATCGTCGTCGACGAGGCCCACCACCTCGCGCAGGGCCGGCGCGGTTTCGCGCTGGAGAGCCTGCTCGCCCTTCTGCGGACCCGCTCCGACATCCGGCTGGTGTTGCTGTCCGCCGCTGTCGGCAACCGGGGTGCCCTGGCGTCGTGGCTGGACCCGGAGCGGCCGGCGGAGGAGGTGTATTTCACCGACGACTGGCGCGGCCCGAGGCGCCTGCACGGCCTCATGTACCCGCAGCTGCTCAAGGACCAGGCCGAGCGCACCCCGCGCAAGCCAAGCAAGAACCAGCCCTCCACCACCCGGGCCACTGTGCCGGTGGCCCCCCGGCTCGACATCCGGCCGACCGCCACCAGCGGCACCTTCGGCCTGACCATCCCCAGCGTGGGCACCAGGGCCTACGCCTCCCCCAACTCCTCGCAGTGGAAGGCTGCCACCAAGCTCACCGACAGCATCCCCGATTACAAGGTGTTCGCCGCCGGCGCTGCCGCCCTGACCCAGGCCGGCAGCGTCCTGATGGTCGTCGCCAGCAAAATCATCGCCAGGAACGCCGCACGCGCCATGGCCGAGCATCTGAACGTCCGCCCCGAGGCTGCGGCGCTCACCGAGTTCCTGGCCGAGACCCTCGGCGAGCAGCACCCCCTGGTCGACTGCACCCGTCACGGCGTCGCCTTCCACCACGCCGACCTTCCCGACGACGTCCTCCACGCCGTCGAACAAGGACTTCGAGACGGAGACCTGCTGGCCATCGCCAGCACCACCACCCTCACCGACGGCGTCAACCTCCCGGTGCGCACCGTCATCATCAATCACACGGTCGAAGGCGATCCCACACACGGGAACCAGCACGGCCTCAGTCCCGCGAAACTGCTCAACGCCATCGGCCGTGCCGGCCGAGCAGGGCGCGAGAGCGAGGGGTGGGTCATCCTCACCCGCCCCTACCCGCCCCAAGCCGCTGAGTTCGAGACGCTCACGCCCGACAGCGAGCGGCTCACCGTCACCTCCGAACTGCTCAGCAAAGACGCCCTCACGTCACTGGCCCACGCCGAACTGCAGCTGCAGAACTCGCTCGACGGCCTGTTCGACGTAATGGGAACCGTCGCGGCCGACTTCGCCGCGTTCGTGTGGCTCATCCTGCAGACCCACGCCGAGACCCTGCACGCACCCGGCGATCGGCTGGACCCGGTGCGATCACTGCTCGCGATGGAACAGGCCGACGACCCTTCGGTCCCGGCCCGCTGGATGGCGCTCGCGGAGAAGGTCACCTCGGTCTACGACGCCACAGACCCCGTCTCGACCCGCCGGTGGGCCAGCACCGGAACCAGCATCGGATCCGCCCGCTTCCTCGACCAACTCGCGCGACGCCTCGCGGAACAACTCCTCGCCTACGCGGTCCCCGAAGACACCCCCAACGAGATCAACGTCTTCTTCGGGCCGCCCGAGTGGCCGCTGGAGCAGACCTTGGACTTCCTTGCCGAGCAGGGCGCCTTCAAGAACCTTCTGCTGACGCCCGAGGCCAGCGGGAGCTGGAAGCTCACCAACGAGCAGAGCAAGAGCCTCACATTCGACGTGCCGATTGACAACGCGGTCCGGGACTGGATCTCCGGCACCTCCATCCCGGAACTGGCCCGCACCTGGATGCCCGACAGCATCCCGTCCCATCCTCAGATGCTGGAGCTGACCGTCCAGAGCATCAAGCAGGCCTTCGAGCACGCGATCAGCTGGACAGCCGGAGCCCTGGTCAACCTCGTCAACACCCACCCCCTGCTGACGCCCACCACGCCCCGCCTGTTCGCCCAGACGGCCTGGCACATCCGGCACGGTGTCGACACCGACCAGGCCATCACGCTCCTGACCTCCGGCATCACCTCCCGCCGGCTGGCCCATCAGATCGGCCGCGCCGCGGCGGAGGCCGGCATCGGCTCCGGTGAGCTCCGCACCTGGGTCGCCGATCAGCAGATCGACGGCTGGGTCAACGCGTACAAGGCCAACACGTACGAGGTCGAGGACCTCCTCGACTACGTGAGCAAGCCAGCTAACCCGCTCAACGAACTGCTGCGAGGCCGTCCCGTGACCATCCCTCTTGCACGGGTAGACCCGGGCATAGGAGACGGGCCGGTCACCCTGACCCACCCAGGCAAGAAGCCGGCGAACATCAGGGTCAAACGCGACGGAAACCAGATCGCCGCCATCCCCGCCGCCCGGCATCACGCTGTCCTCACCCTGATCGACAGCGGTCTCGACCTCACCCACCACCTTGAGGCCGGGCAGCTTGTCACCACCTTGGCTATGGCCAGCCTGTAGGGCGCCGAGGGGCCCCGCCACCGATAACGCGGCTCCTGCAACACCGCCTCGCGTTTCACCCGGGACCTGCAGCGATGCCGCACGATGGGCCTCTTCCGCTCTGTGGTGCACCCCGCGTTGCAGGGTCGGCCCCGTACGGAGTCACTGGCCGCCGACAGCACGAGACCCCGGGAGTCTGTGGCATCCCGGGTCTCTGTGCACTTCGCTTGACCCGTAAGGTCCAACGACCTGGGACAGCACGGCTCCCGGGGGCCTCGTGCGATCCGGCTCAACAGCCGGACGGCGGCGGTGTCACACCCATTCCACACCCAGTTCCCGTAGCGCGCCGAGCTGCTCCTGGTCTAGTTTGTCGCGGCGTTGTTTCTGGTTGGAGTACCAAATCCCCAGTGCGAGGTCGTGTTCCTGGCCATCGATGATGACCTTCTCTCGGTGGGCCCGTCTCACCGAGGGCTCTCCCTCGCGGGCAACGTACTGCGCCAGGGCTGTCAGTCCGCGTTGGAATGCCGCCTGTGCTTTGCTGGGGCCCCCCTTCGCCGCACGTGCGGGGGCGGGGGCGTGGTCGGGTTGCACGCCGAGCTTGGCCAGCCGTTCCTGCTGCTCGGGCATCAGCTGCGCCCAGGTGGCCGGTTTCTTCTGCCGCTGAAGCCACGTGCCCAGGTCGTCATCGTCGAAGACGACGCCGGGCGCGATGTCGGGCAGGTGGCCGTCGGCGTCAACCAGATCCACCAGGACCCGGTAGTGCCGCTGCCAGTTCAGGGGCCACGGGCAGTTCCAGTCCTCATCGACCGCGGTCAGTTGCTGCGCGCGCTTCGCCGCCCGCTCCTGGTCCTTGCCCAGGCCGCCCTTGCGGCGCAGGTTGGCCATGTGCTGGCCGACCGGCGCCATTGTCTCGCCTTCGCCCCAGACCGCGTCCTGACGCGGCGCGAGGTGCCCGGTGGCCCGCCGGTAGGACCGGAGCGCGGCGAGCTTGTTCTCCCATGCTTCCTCGCCCGGCTCCCACACCATCCCGGCTTCCGGGGCGTCCAGCAGGGTCTTGCGCCGTTCCTCGAGCTCACCTGCCCGCAGGGCCTTCCGCTGCTGGTGGACCCATCGCCCGAGCGGGAAGTCCTTGGTGACGCCGACCTCGACTTCGACGTCGTAGGGGACGGCGTAGAGACCGGTGATCTCGTTCTCCTTCCGCCAGCGGAGGAGGGCTTGGTAGCCCTGAAGCCAGACCAGGGATTCGGGCCGGTAGACCCGGGTGCGCAGGAACGCCGCGATGGTCGCGGTGTCGCGCGGGCTGGAGAAGTGGAGCAGGGCCGCTTCGGCGGCGGCCTGCGTGTCGTCCTCCTGGTCCTCGCCGGCGCCCTCGCCGCAGGCCGCGACGATCTGCCCGTTCTCGTCACGCCGGAGGTGGACCTTGCGCTTCCCGCTCGTGAGCGCCCGGGAGGCTAGCTGCTCGACCAGACGCTCATCATGCGAGCGCAGGCCCTGGAGCACGGCCACGAGCGGCTTGAAGCTGGCGGAGGCGACCATGTCGGTCGGGTCCTCGTTCGGCTCCAGGAACACCGGCACGATGATCCGCGCGACCTTGGTGGAGCCGTCCTTGTTGAGCCGGAGCGCCCGTCCGATGTTCTGCACGATCTCCACCTGCGAGCCGCGGGTGTCGGCGAAGCAGACGGCCTCGACGCCGCGTTCGCCGGTGATGTCCACCCCTTCTCCGAGCACGCGAACGCTGGCGAGGAAGGCGCGGTGGACCCGGCGCCCGGCCGCGTCGATCCCGTTGGCGAACTGGCGCAGGACCTCGCGCCGCTCGGACACGAGGTGGTCGCCGCACAGCCACGCGGACCACATGCGGTCCGGTGGGACGTGGCGGCCGGCTTCCAGCTTGTAGAACTCGGCGTTGATCGATGATGCGGGGAGCTTGTCGGCGGCGGCCAGGTCCATCTCCGAGGCGTCGCTGTCATACAGCTCGGCTGCGGTCTCGGGCAGCTTCTCCGCGAACGCGGCGGCTTCCTCGACCTTTTGGTGGAAGGTCATGACCGTACGCAGGTTGTACGCGGCGGCGTGTTCCAGGAGTGCGGTCTGCAGCAGGGCCAGGCGTCGGCCGCGTCGCGCCTCTTCGGACTCCTCGAGGACGGGGGAGGGGTCGCGGATCTCCAGGACGTCGATCTCAAATCCCGCAAGGATCTCCCGCTCGATCGCCTCGCTCAGCCCGAGCTCCGCGAGCCACGCGCCGTACGTCCCGTTCGGGTCGTCGGCCATGGTCGCGAGCTCCACCTCCTGGCCGCCGGTGCCCTTCTGCGGCAGGGGAGTGGCGAGGATGCGCGGGGTCGCGGTGAGGTAGAGCCGGAAGTCGGCGGGGATCCGCTGGTTGTCGTGGATCGCCGCCCACGGCCGACCAAGATCACCGGCGGTGCCGTGGGCCTCATCCACGATCGCGAGGTCGAAGCCGTCCATGTGCTGGCCGTAGAGCCGCTCCCCGCCCGCCAGCGCAGCCTCCAGAGGCCCGCGAACCTTCTTCTGCCCTGTCGGGTCCTCAGGGTCGTCGCGGTCGACGAGGGAGGCGTACGTGGCGAACACGACCACGGGCCCGGACTCGGCCCATAGTGCGAGCTGGACCGGGTTGGTGGTCGTGCGCACGCCCAGCTTGTTCAGGACGGGGTCGTTCTCCAGCGAGCACACCGCGACCATCGGCGTGGTGTGGCCCATCAGGCGCCATGTCTGGGCGGTCTGTACGAGCAGGTCCAGGGTCGGGACGGTGACAAGGATCCGGCCGCCTGTGAAGGACTCCAGCGCGCACGCGGCCGCTGTGATGGTCTTGCCCGACCCGGTCGCGGACACGATCGTGCCCCGAGCCCCCTGCGGCGGCACAGGTGATCTTGCAGGAAATCCAACCCATCTGCGAAACGCCGACCGCTGGTCTACCTGATGCTCCCTGAGCGAAATCAAGACCCTGCACTCTCTGTCCTAGGATCAGCGCCATGATCCGTCCCGTCGCAGGATCCCCTACGTGGAAGCACCTGGCATCCGCCCTCGCCCTCACCGCCCTGATATGGACAGTCTGGTACGGCATGCAGCCGTCTATCCGCCGTGCGCCTACTTCGGCGACCATTCTTACCAAGAAGCTTTCCAGTACGGTCAATGCGATCCACCGAAAACAAGATTCAGCACCTGGATTGACTAGAAAGACCCTCCAGGGAACCCCCCGTATTCCACCAACTCTACATGCTGCATCAAAACTGAGACACCCACCGTCCCACACCAGCGGATAACGTCCACCCATGACCGCTGACTGGTACGTCCTCATCGAAGAGGACACCCGAACCACCCAACGCGTCGACGGTACCGACCTCAAACTGCACCGATGGATGCTCACAGGCACGCACCGCATCGGCCAGGACCAGGCGGAGGCGACCGCGGCCGCCGAGGACGCGGCGCTGCACTTCCTGCCAGGCACCCTGGCCCGGCACACACGCCCGGGAGACGAGCCCGCCCGCCATGCCCTGATCACTCAAGACGGCTCCTGGGTAGTGCTCGTGAAGCAACGTCACCGCGAATGCCATATACGGGTGACCACAGCCCAGCTCGTCCATTCACGGGAAGAAAAGGAAGCACCCCCGAAGAGCCTGAAGGAAAAGTTCCGCAGCGCCATGGAAGGCCCCGTGCCTGCAGTGAAGCCCTGGACCTGGACACCCAAGAGCAGGGCCGATCAAACCTGACCGCCCCACACCTTCCTCGCCGGCCATCCTGGACCGAAGCGAAGGCTCAAGCCCGCTGAGAGGCAGGGCCAGGCGCTACCGCCGCCCCCACAGCCAGCACCCGCGAAGCGGGTCGACCTGGGAGCGCAGCGTACAGGTCATCAAGCGGCGTACAGGTCCTCAAGCAGGTCCTCAAGCGGGGGAGCGCAGCGGACCCGCTTGAGGGCTGAAGCGCAGCGCAAGCCCCAGGGGACGAAGTCCCCTCCCCAGCTCCGTCCGCTTCCCTCCCCAGCTCCGGGAGCGAAGCGGACGGAGCTTCAC